>JAYUBB010000211.1:0-4517 GCA_043741015.1 Opitutaceae bacterium | reverse complement strand
CCGTTTTGAAATTTCAGGCGCACCACCTCTTGCTGGTTGGTGGGCAGCTGGCTGATGAGTTTGAGCACGGCGGCGTGCTGCTCGGCGCGTTCCAGTCCAGTGCCAGGCCTCGGCTCGGTGGCCACAATCCGCTCAGCCTGGCCCTCGGCGAACAGGCTCATGCGGCCCTCCTTCCGCAACACATCATGGGTGCGGTTGCGGCAGACGGTGAACAACCACTCCGCCACATGCCCGTCCACTTGGGCCGGCGGCTGGGCCATGAGGCGGACAAACGTGTCCTGCACCACGTCGCGCGCCCGGTCGGCATCACCGTGGAGCAGGCGGGTGGCGTAGCGCAGCAGCGGCGCCTGATGGCGCACCACCGCCGCTTGCACAAAGGAGCTGGCATCGGGACTGTCATGGGATGTTTCTGGTTCGTTTTTCAAGCGACCTTGCTCCTTACACGCATGATGGCGGGGTTTATTAGGCCTTGGACACAGAATTCCTCCCCCCGCTCCTTGCCCAGAGCCTGAATTCGGCTTTCATCCCCTCATGTCCCGCTGTTTCGCTTGGGTCGTCTGTCTTCTGTCCTCTGTAATCTGCCTTCTGACCTCCGCGTGCTCCCGCCGTGAAACCCCGGTCGAGGCCGCCCTCGCCACCCGGACTCTGCTCGTGGGCAACCTGGCCGAGCCTCAGGAACTGGATCCGCAGCTCATCTCCGCCTACACTGACCAGAATATCGCCGTCGCCCTCTTCGAGGGACTCTGCGCCCTCGACGAACGCACCTCGCAACCCGTCCCCGCCGCCGCCGAACGCTGGGAGGTCTCCGCCGACGGCCTCGCCTACACTTTTCATCTGCGCCCCACGGCCAAGTGGTCCAACGGCGACCCGCTCACCGCGCACGATTTCGTCGCTTCGTGGCGCCGCGCCCTCGCCCCGGCCTTCGCCGCCGAATACGCCTACCTGCTCTACCCGCTAAAAAATGCCACGGCCCTCAACTCCGGCCAACTCACCGATCCTGCCGCACTCGGTGCCGAGGCCCTCGACGACCGCACCCTGCGCCTGACCCTTGAACGTCCGACCCCCTACCTGCCCGCACTGACCGCCCAACCGGCCTGGTTTCCGGTGAATCCCCGCGTGCTGGCCAAATTCGGCGGCATCAACCAGCGCCACCCCGCTTGGACCCGTCCGGAAAATCTCGTCGGCAACGGCCCGTTCACCCTCGCGGAGTGGACGCCCAATGCCCGGCTGGTCGTCGCCAAGAATCCCACCTATTGGGATGCCGCTAAAGTGCGCCTTGAACGCATCGTCTTTTCCCCCACGGAGAGCCCCGAGGTCGAGGAGCGCAATTTCCGCGCCGGTCAGGTCCACGTTACCTACAGCCTGCCGACCTCCAAGATCGAAACCTACCTCACCACCAGCCCGACCTCGCTCCGGCTCGACCCCTTCCTGCAAACCATCTTTCTCCGCTTCAACACCACCCGCCCGCCGTTCGGCGACGCGCGGGTGCGACGCGCGCTGT
Organism: Opitutaceae bacterium; assembly: GCA_043741015.1. Lineage (GTDB taxonomy): Bacteria > Verrucomicrobiota > Verrucomicrobiia > Opitutales > Opitutaceae > Lacunisphaera. Next base: position 3,016 of record JAYUBB010000211.1, on the reverse strand, counting down.
CTCTCGCCATCGACCGCGAGGCCATCGCCGCCAGCGTGCTGCGCGGCGCTCAGAACCCGGCCCGCAGCTTCACTCCGCCCGACTGCGCCGGCTACACCGCCAAGTCAAAGGTGCCGACCGATAACGAGGCCGCCCGCCGCCTGCTCGCCGAGGCCGGTTTTCCCGGAGGGAGCGGACTCCCGACCCTTGATCTGCAAGTGCGCAACGACGAATACCAACCCCGGATCGCCGAAGTGCTGCAAGCGGCTTGGAAAAAGGAACTGGGCGTAAATATCACCCTCACGCCGCTCGAGCAAAAGACCTGGGTGCAAAACCAGCAGACGCTCAACTACACGATCTCCGGTGCCGGGTGGATCGGCGACTTTGTTGACCCGGTCACCTTTCTCGACCTCTTCGTCTCCGGCGGAGGCAACAACTGGACCGGCTGGGCCAGCCCGGCCTACGATGAATTGATCCGTCAGGCCGCGAACACCGCCAGCCCGGCCATTCGCCAAGGCTATTTTCAGCAGGCCGAGACCCTCCTGCTCGAACAAGCCCCCGTCGCCCCGGTCTATTTCGGCGTCCGCGCATACCTGATCCATCCGGCCGTCCACGGCTGGGAACCCTCGTTGCTCGGCCTGCACCAATACAAAAAGATTTACCTCCAAACGCCCTGACCGCACCCTCCGCCTGTGCCCTCCCGCCTCCTCCGCAGTCTTCTTCTCGGCTGTCTCCTCGCCTCCCCCGCCGTTTTCGGAGCCGAGCTGACTGTCGTCCGTGTCTTCACCGGCTGGCGCACCGCCGCCTCATTCAAGCGCATCTCTGAATACTTCGACGGCAGGGAAAACACCGGTGGCGTAACCGTGCTCCGCACCCACCCCGACCAGCGCGCCGGCTACTACTTTCTCGTCCGCACGTCCAATCCCGGCCCAGCCCATTCCGTGCAGGCCCACCTGGAAGTCATCACCGCCGCCACGGCCGAGCCTGTCGTCCACAATTTCTCCGCGAACCTCAAGCCTGGTGAGACCGTCCTCGATCTCGGGCTTACGGGTCCCGACTGGCCCGATGCCCGGACCAGTCCCGTGGCGTGGAAACTCGAACTCACCGCCCCCGACGGCCGGGTGCTCGCCACCGAGAAAAGTTATCTCTGGGAAAAACCGGCTGCCAAATAAGGTATGAGCAAGCCGGCTTGGACTGTCTGGCGGCCACTCGCCGGATGGCATCCCACACCTGCCGTCCTCGCCGAGACGCTTGATGGTGGACAATCGTTTAGGTGGCGGCAGGCTGAGGATGGCTGGACCGGCCAATGGCTTGACCATGTCGTCCAGATCCGGAGCGCTCGCGACCTGCTTGAATGGCGCGGGGCGAGTGAATCAAGCGAAGCCGTCCTGCGTCGGTATCTCGGCTGCGACACTGACTGGACCGCACTCACCGACTCATTGCCATGGCGTAGCGATGCGCATCTCGCCAAGTGCATCGCGGTTTTCCCCGGCCTGCGCATCTTGCGCCAGCCCTTCGGCGAGACCCTGCTGGGTTTCCTGTGCAGCGCCACCAAGCAGATCGTCCAGATCAAGCAAATGTGCGCCCTGCTGGCGGAGCGTCATGGTCCTGCCATCGCGCCGGGCCAACACCGCCTGCCGACGTGGGACGAACTCGCCGCTGTGCCAGAAAAGGATCTTCGCGCCTGCCTGCTCGGTTTCCGTGCCCGCTACATTCACGAGACCGCGAAGTTTCTCGCGGCACGACCGGGGTGGCTCGACGAGACCGAGCGGCTGCCCTGCATCGAGGCCAAGATCCGGTTGTTGGAATTGCCCGGCGTTGGCGAGAAGGTCGCCGACTGCGTGCTTCTTTTCGGCGCGGGCCTGCTGGAAGCATTTCCCGTGGACACCTGGGTGCTCAAGTCACTCGCCCGGCGCTACGGCCTCGACGGGTGGAAACCCGCCCAGGTCGCACATTTCGGGCGCACCCACTTCGGTCCGCTCGCCGGCCTCGCCCAGCAATACCTCTTCGCCTGGGAAAGGCGCCACGGCGGCCGGTGATCATTTAGCCTTTTGGATCAGCTCAATCTCGTAGCCCTCGGGCGCGTCGATGAAGGCGATCACGGAGCCGCTGCCCGTTTTCGTCGGACCGTCGCTCAGGGCGAAGCCCTTCTTGGTCAACGCGGCGGCAAAGGCGTCCAGATTGTCCACCGCGAAGGCGAGGTGCATCAGGTCGGGCTGCACTTTCACAGGCTCGGCCCCCGCCGGCATCTGGCAAAGTTCGATCTCCTCGTCGCTGCCCGGGGTCGTGAGGAACACCAGCTGCGCCCCGCGCGGCGAGGTGTGCCGGCGGGAGGCCGTGAGGCCCAGCGCCTGCTCGTAGAACTTAACGGAACGCTCAATATCGTTTACCCGCATGCGGGTGTGGAGAAGCTTTTTGACGGTCATGTCGGCAGCATAGGAATCCCCCGAAGGAATGCAAACCCCCGCCGTCCGTCATCCTGAGCGCAGCGAAGGATTCACCGGGATGCCCGCCGCGAGGCCAATCCCCCGAACCTCCGGCTTAAGTCCACCGCCGAATATCGTGCTGGATTCTTCGCTGCGCTCAGAATGACATGCTGGTAATGCCCGCCAGCCTGACGCTCGCCACCATCCGCGCCGCCCACGAACGCATCCGGCCGTTCATCAAGCGCACCCCCGTGTTGACCGGCGAGCGTCTCGACACGGCCTGCTGCGGCAGACTGTTCTTCAAATGCGAGAACTTCCAGGAAGCGGGCGCCTTCAAGTCCCGCGGCGCCTGCAACGCCGTGTTTTCCCTCACCGATGCCGAGGCCGCGACCGGCGTCGTCACCCATTCCTCCGGCAACCACGCCGCCGCCCTCGCCCGCGCCGCCCAGCTGCGCGGCATCACCGCCCACATCATCATGCCGGCCGGAGCGCCCGAGTCGAAGGTCCGCAACGTCGGCTCCTACGGCGGCTGGATCACCTTCTGCGAACCCAACCTCGCCGCCCGTGAGGCCGCCTGCGCCCAGGTCGCCGCGCGCACCGGGGCCACCATC
>JAYUBB010000210.1:0-4533 GCA_043741015.1 Opitutaceae bacterium | reverse complement strand
GGCGTCCCCACGGGGATTCGAACCCCGGTTCTCTCCGTGAAAGGGAGGCGTCCTAACCGGGCTAGACGATGGGGACCCAGCACGGAATCGGGGAAGCTACGCCCTGAGCCGGGTCGCGCAAGGCTTTTCCTTGGCCGGCGTGTTTCCAGCCCGAGACAGGAATTTACTTTTCCCCGAGGCTCCTCTTACTCTCCAGCGATGAATTTCACCGAGATCACCGCCGCACTCCCCAAGGCCGCCGTCACCTCCATTGACGATCTGCCTTTTCCGAAAATTGCCTCGGGCAAGGTCCGCGAAATCTACGATCTTGGCGACGCCCTCCTGCTCGTCGCCACCGACCGGCTCTCGGCCTTTGACGTCATTCTGCCGGACGGTATTCCCGGCAAAGGCGCCATCCTCACCCAGATGAGCAACTGGTGGTTTGCCCAGACCAGTGGCCTGATCCAGAATCACCTGCTGCCCGACCAGGCCGGCGAATTCGCCCGCCGCGGTCTCACGAGCCGCGATCTGCAGCTCCGCAGCATGATCGTGCGCAAGCTCAAGCCGCTTACCATCGAGTGCGTCGCCCGCGGCTATCTGATCGGCAGCGGCTGGAGCTCGTATCAGAAAACCGGCGAGGTCTGCGGCATCAAACTGCCCGCCGGCCTGCGTCAGGCGGACAAACTGGCCGCGCCCATCTTCACCCCCACGACCAAGGCGCCCAAGGGCCAGCATGACGAGCCCATCAACGATGCGCAGGGTGCCGCCGCCATCGGCGCCAGCCTCTACGAAAAAGTGAAAACCCTCAGTCTGCAGCTCTACCAGTTCGGCCATGACCGGGCGAAGCTGGCCGGGATGATCCTTGCCGACACAAAGTTCGAGTTTGGCACCGATGCCGCCGGCAGGCTGTTTCTGATCGACGAGGTGCTCACTCCCGATTCATCGCGTTACTGGCCCGCCGCTGAATACCGGCCCGGCGGCTCGCCGCCGAGCTACGACAAGCAGTTCGTGCGCGACCACCTGGTTGCGATCAAGTGGAACCAGACACCGCCCGCGCCCCGCCTGCCAGCGGACGTAATCGCGCGCACGCAGGAAAAATACCTGGCTGCGTTGAAAAATCTTCTTGGCTGACCTCTCTGCTGCATGCCCGTCTGTCTTCGCTTCCTCTTCGTGGTCCTGTTCGCTGGCCTAACCGTGGTCCCGGCCCAGGCCCGCCTAGGCGAAGCCCAGGCTGATATCATGAAACGGTTTGGGAAACCCGAGGCGCAGCCCCGTAAGGACACGATCTTCTGGCTATTCGAGGCGGGGGATAGCGGCCAGTTGCTTTACACCGTCACCTTCAACGCCAAGGGCCTGTCGATCGCCGAGGGATTGAAGCCGGTCAAACGCGCCAGCTTTACCTCGAAGACCGCCATGGATTTCATCGAGACCCAGCTCGTGCCGAACCGGGATTCCAAGACCCAGCGGATCGTGCCGCATGGAGAGAAATACCGTTTCGCCGGCCAGAACTTTGTTTGCGCCGCGAACGAATACGTCGTTCTCGACGAACCCCGCGGGCTCTTGCTGATCTGGACCCAGGTGGTGGATCCTGCCGTCCTGGTGGTCGGTCCCGAGATGTTTCTCCCGGCGGAGTAAGTGCGCCGGGATTTCCGCGCTCAGGCCGAAATCGAGTCGTATACCACGACCTTGCTCCAGAGGTGGGAGCAATCGGCGACGAATTTTTCGTGGAGCGGGTGCGCCTGGTAAACATTCTGTCCCTCGACATCGTCGAAGGTGAGCAGTTCGGAGGCGCTGTAACTGTTTTCCACCACATCGCGCTTCTCGGTGCTGGCCGGCACGCCAACGTGGATGCCGCGAACGGTCGCGATCTGCGCCAGGCCGCGAATGCCGGCGAGAAGCCGGGCGAGATCCTCTTTCGAATGGGCATTCTTCAGCCAGAAGAAGACGTGGTGAACGAGTTTGGGGGTCGGAGCGGTCATGTTGGTCATCGGGTAAAGCTTACCTCGGCGGGTTCATGCCGCCGGGGGCGAGCCGCGTCACGCGTACGCGGCGCACGCGTTCGGCGTTGGCCTCAAGCACGGCGATGCGATATTCGCCGACCGGAATATTGTCGCCCCGTTTCGCCACCCCGCCGGCCAGCCGGTGAAGCCACGTGGCGACGGTCTCCCGGGGCTGCCACTCGAGCGGCCAGCCGGTCTCGGCCTGCAACTCGCGCATCGTGAGGCTGCCGCTGACCACGATGGCGTGCGCAGTGCGTTCGTAGACCGGCCCGCTCTCGATGTCGAACTCGTCGCGAATGTCGCCGACGATCTCCTCCAGCACATCCTCAAAAGTCACGAGCCCGGCAAGTTTCTTGTCCGCGCCGAGCACGACGGCCAGATGGCTGCGTGAGAGACGGAAACGTTCGATCATGGTGTGCAGCGGGGTCGTAAGCTCGAACTCAACAACGGGCCGCACCAAAGGCTCAAAGGGCGTGTCGGACCCAAGGGCGCTGATCTGCCACAGCCACTCGCGCACCAGCAACAGGCCCATGACCTTGTCGAGTGTGCCGGAACAGACCGGGTAGCGGCTGTGCCCGCTGGTCTGCGCGATGCGGAGATTTTCGGCCTGCGGTTGGTCGAGCCAGAGCGCCACCACCTGATCGCGCGGGCGCATGATCTGCTGCGCAGTGGTTTCGCGGACGCGGAGGGACTGCACCATGAGCTTGTTGATCAGGGCGTCGCCGGGGTGGGTGTGGCGGGCGTGGGAGAAGACATACTCCAGCTCCTCGGAGCCAAGCGCGTGGTCGTTCGCGCCCGCCGGCTCCAGGCCGACCGCCCGCAGCAGCACGTTGGCGCTGCCGTTGAGCAGGCGGATGAAAGGATAAAAGCAGTAGTAGAACCCCACCAGCGGGGCGGAGACCCACAGTGAGACTCCCGGTGCGCGCTGGATGGCGACGGCCTTGGGCCCCAGTTCGCCAAAAACGATATGGACAAAAGTGATGACCGTGAAGGCGGCCGCGAAGGAAATGGAGGAGACGGTGGCCGGCTCCATCACGCCCAAGCGGGCCAGGAGGGGGGCTAGGCGCTGGGCGAGGATGGGCTCGCCGACCCAGCCCAAGCCGAGGCTGGCCAGCGTGATGCCCAGTTGGGTGGCCGAGATCATTGCGCCGAGATGATGGTTGGCCCAGAGCGCCAGTCGCACTCGCACGTCGCCGGTCTTGGCGAGAGGCTGGAGCTGGCTGGCCCGCACCTTCACCAAGGCGAACTCCGCGGCCACGAAAAATCCGTTGGCCAGCACCAGGCCGATGATGACCAGGGATTCGAGGGTGATGCCGAGGAGGGTGTTCATGGAATGACCGGCGGAACCTATGTTCCCCCAACCAGCGGGCAAATCATTTGGCCCGGCGAAGGATTAAATCGGCACGGGCAAGGCGGTTAGGCCGATTACGCCTTCAGATCATCACCTGCCCCGAAGGCCGCGGCTTTCTGATCGTCAAATTCGCCTTCCCAGCGGGCGACGACCACGCTCGCGAGGCAGTTGCCGAGGACGTTGACGGAGGTGCGAGCCATGTCGAGGAGCGCATCGACGCCCAGGATGAGAAACGCGCCGGCCACCGGGAGCTTGAACGACTCGAGCGCTGCCACCAACACGACGAACGACGCCCGCGGCACAGCCGCCACGCCCTTCGAGGTTAGCATAAGCACCAGCATCATGGTGACCTGCTGCTCGACAGTGAAGTGAATGCCGGTCGTGGTCTCGGCCGCCTGGGCCACGAAGACCGACGCAACCGCGAGATGCAGCGTGGAACCGTCGAGATTGAACGAGTAGCCGGCAGGCAGCACGAAGCCGACTATACTGCGCGGCACGCCGACCTTTTCCATGTTCTCAAACGCCTTGGGCAGGGCGGCCTCGCTATTCGCCGTGGCGAAGGCGAGGGTGAACGGCTCGCGCACGGCGCGGACGAAAGGCTTGAGCGGCACCCGGGCGATCCAGATGACTGCGCCAAAAACGAACACGACAAAGATGACGAGCGCTCCGTAGAGCGTCAGCACCAGCTTGCCGAGCGTCAGCAGCGAGCCCAGGCCCTGGTGTCCGACGGTCACGGCGATGGCCGCGCCCACGCCGAACGGCGCAAACTTCATGATAATGCCCGCGAACTTGAACATCACCTGGGTGAGACTGCCGCAGAACTGGAGCACGGGCTTGCCGGCGTCGCCCGCCGCAATCACCGCCACGGCGAAAAGTACGGCGAAGCACACGACCTGCAGCACATCGTTGCGTGCCATCGCGTCCATCAGGCTCACCGGGAACATGTGCAGGATGATCTCGCCGAGCGTCTGCGGCTTGGCGAGGGCGGCGGTGGACTGCACGGCGTTCACCGCCAGCACGACGCCGGCGCCGGGCTGCACGAAATTGACCACTCCCAGCCCGACGACGAGGGCGAGCGTCGTGACGATCTCAAAATACAGCAGAGCCTTCCAGCCGATGCGCTGGGCTTTTTTCATGTCGCCGGTGCCGGCAAAGCCCTGCACCACACTGGCGAAGATCAGCGGGGCAATCATCACCTTGATC
>JAYUBB010000209.1:0-4635 GCA_043741015.1 Opitutaceae bacterium | reverse complement strand
ACCAGCCCCCGCAGGCCTGCAATTACGCCGGCAACAAGGAGGTCGGCGACTTCCTCCGCAAGATCATGGAGAAGGGCGACACCGAGGACTGGCGCAAGGTTCTCAAGGAGGCCACCGGCGAGGAATTCAACACGCGCGCCATGCTGGAATACTACGCCCCGCTCATGACCTGGCTCGTCGAGCAAAACAAGGGCCGCCCGATCGGGTGGGAGTAGGTTAAGTGCTTTGCCCGTGGATCGAATGTGGGAGCGACTTTACGTCGCGACGGTTCGTCGCTCGACGCCACAGTCGGGGCGTAAAGCCCCTCCCACACACAATCGCTCGAACCTTTTTTTCTGTAGCGGGATCAGAGATCCCGCTACAGTTCCCATTAGCCGGTCAAATCCCACCCGGCCCAAGGCCATGGTCTTGCTTATAGGCCGACCGTCGAACGGCGCGGACTGTTCGCAAAATATGCGCTTCCTTGGCCAAGCCCAGCCTTTACGAAACCGCCCTGTTAGCGCATAGTTGCCAGATGGTCAGCCCCAATACCCCAACGGCGGCCGACGCTGGAGCGTCGACTGCGACCACTATCCCCGACGTCGTCATCCGCCTCGCCGGCAACTCTCAGGACGGCATCCAGGCCATCGGCGGCTTCCTCGCCCGCCTCGCCGGCCGCTCCGACCAGGAAGTCATGACCTACATGACGATCCCGTCCACGATCTCCGGCGGTCCGTCCATTTTCCAGGTCCGCATGGGTTCGGGCGAGATCCTCTCGGCCGGCGACCGGGCCGACGTGCTCATCGCCTTCTACCAGCACAGCTACCAGGACCACCGCGCCTCGCTCCGCGCCAGCGGCGTGCTTCTCTACGACAGCGACCACGTCACCCCCAATCCCGAGGACAAGGAAGTGACCGCGGTGGGCATTCCGATGACCAGTGCCACGGTCGAGGCCGTCGGCGGCTCGGTCAAGGAGAAGGGCAAGAACATCTACGTGCTCGGTCTGCTCGCCCGCATGTTCGACCTCGATGTACCGAAGCTCAACCAGCTCATCCGGGAGCGCTTCGGCGGCAAGACCGAGGACATCGTGCGCAACGCCCTCCTCGCCTTCGACGCGGGCTACGCCTACCCCGCCGAAAATCTCCGCCATTGCCTTTATCGTCTGGAAAAATCCGCCGCCCCGGCCGGCGGCCGCCCGCAGGTCACCAGCGACGGCAACTCCGTCCTCACCTACGGCCTCCTCGCCGCCGGCGTGCGCTACGGTGCCGGCTACCCGATCACCCCGTGGTCCTCGATCATGGAAGGCCTCCGCGTCGAGCTGCCGAAATACGGCGGCCTGTTCGTGCAATGCGAGGATGAGATCGCGGCCATCTCCACCGCCCTCGGTTTCGCCTACGGTGGACACCTCGCCGTCACCGGCAGCTCCGGTCCCGGCCTCTCCCTCAAGATGGAGGCGCTTGGCTGGGCCACCATGGCGGAAATGCCGCTCATCGTCATCAACGTGCAGCGCGGCGGCCCCTCCACCGGCATGCCGACCAACATCGAGCAGAGCGACCTGCTGCAGGCGATCTACGGCTCGCATGGCGACTGCCCGCGTGTCGTGCTCGCGCCCAAGAATGTCGAGGACTGCTTCTACGTCGCCCTCGAGGCCGGCCGCATCGCCCGCGAGTTCAGCACCCCGGTCATCATTCTCACCGACCAGGCTATCGCCACCCGCATCGAGGCCTTCGACGAGCCCGACCTGCCGAAGCTCATGGTGGACGTGAAGCCCGACACGAGCCCGCGCACCCCGGAGTTCAAGCCCTACCCGCTCAACGACCTCACCCGCCACGCGCCTCCGGGATCGATCATGACCTCGGGCAAATACCCGACGGTTACCGGGCTGGAGCACGACGAGATGGGCCACCCGACCGCCAATGCCTTTCTGCACACCAAGATGACTGAAAAGCGCCGCGAAAAAATCAAGGCGGTCGCCGCCACCCTGCCCGCACCCGAGCTGGCCGGTGACGAATCCGGCGAGGTGCTCCTGATCGGCTGGGGTTGCACCTACGGCCCGATCCGCGAGGCGATGGGCCGCCTCCGCGCGGCCGGCGTCAAGGTGGGCCACCTCCAGATGCGCCATATCCACCCGCTCGCCCCGGGCCTCGAGGAGACTTTCAACCGCTACAAGCACATCCTCGTCGTCGAGATCAACGACGAGGGCCTCTATGGCTTCGGCCAGCTGGCCACCCTCCTCCGCGCCCGGTTTTGCAACCCCGCCATCGCCAGCATCACCAAGACCGACGGCCTCACCTACAAGATCAGCGAGATCGTCGAGCGCGTGGCCAAGAAGATCGACCTGCCCGATACCGCCATCCGCTCGCGCAAGCAAAGCATCCTGGCCGTCACGCCGCGCTGATTTACCTGCACCTTGCTCCCTCCTCCCTGCTCCAATTTTCCCCACCCCATGTCCACCGCCGCCGTTCTCCCCACCCCGCCACCCGCCCCCGCCCCGGGCGCTCCGCTGACCAAGAAGGCCCTCACCGCCGACCACCCGACGTGGTGCCCCGGCTGCGGCGATTTCGCCGTGCTGGCCTCGTTCTACAAGGTCCTCGAGAAGCTCAACTACCCGCAGGAAAAAATCGTGACCTTCGCCGGCATCGGTTGCTCGTCGCGCTTCCCGTATTTCGTCAACACCCACGGCGGCCACTATATCCACGGCCGCGCCCTGCCCTTCTCCGCCGGCATCTCGCTTGGCCGCGACGACCTCCACGTCTTCGTGTTCGGCGGCGACGGTGATGGCTTCTCCATCGGTGGCAACCACCTCGTCCACACCGCCCGCAAGAACCCGCGCCTGACCTACGTCATCATGGACAACTCGGTCTACGGCCTGACCAAGAAGCAGACCTCCCCGACTTCGCCGCTCGGTTTCAAGTCCAAGACCGATCCCTGGGGGGCGCTCGACCAGCCGATCAACCCGATGCGCACACTGCTCAACAGCGGCGCCACCTTCGTCGCCCGCTCCCACGCCACGCAGGTCAACCACATGGTCGAGATGATGCTCCGCGCGTCCCAGCACGACGGCTTCTCCGTCGTCGAGATCCTGTCCGAGTGCGTCGAGTTCTTCGATGGCGCCTTCGATTCCTCCATCCCGCGCAAAGGCGGCGTCTGGTCGCTCATCGACCTCAAGAAGAACGACGGCTCGCCCGAGGACGCCGCCCGCCACGACCCGACCGACGAGGTCGCCGCCTTCAAACTCGCCTCCGAGCCCTGGCCCGGGAAGTTCGGCGTGTTCTACGAAAACAAGACGCGCCCGACCAAGAACGCCCTCGAGCAAAAGCTCATCGCGAACACCCGCGAAAAGACGAAGAACGCCAGCGATCTCGAGCTGCTCTCGAAGACCTTCGCCAAAATGCGCTGAAGCTGGCTGTGACTGCGCTCGGCCGCGCCGTATTGCCCCGGCGGTCTTAGCCCGCCACTTCAATTTTGCCCCGCGCATCCCGCAGGGCTTTTTGTTGGCCTCGGCCGTGGCGGTCCTTCTTACTCAGGCCGCATGTCGAAGGTGTATTTCTATTATTCGGCGATGAACGCCGGCAAATCGACGGTCCTGCTCCAGTCGAGCTACAACTACCACGAGCGCGGCATGCGCACGCTGCTGTTCACCCCGGCGATCGACACGCGCGCCGGACCCGGCCTGATCAAGTCCCGCATCGGGCTGGAGGCCGGAGCGATGACCCTTCCGCCCGGCGAAGATATTTTCCAGCACGTCAAAGCCGCGCATGCGACGCAACCCGTCGCGTGCGTTCTCGTGGACGAGGCGCAGTTCCTCACCCGCGCCCAGGTCGAGCAATGCACCGAAATCGCCGACCAGCTCCGCATTCCCGTGCTCTGCTACGGGCTGCGGACCGATTTCCAGGCCCAGCTCTTCCCCGGCAGCGCGGCGCTGCTCGCCCTGGCCGACAACCTGATCGAACTGAAAACCATCTGTCACTGCGGCCGCAAGGCCACGATGAACCTCCGGGTCGGGCCCGACGGTCGCGCCGTGAAGGAAGGCGCGCAGGTCGAGATCGGCGGCAACGACCGCTACGTGGCCATGTGCCGCCGCCATTACAAGGAAGCTCTCGGTCAGGCCTGAGGCAACCGGCGCAGAAACTTTCCCAACGGATGCGCACGCTCGGCGTTCGCCAAGGGCTTCATCCGGGTATTGTCTGTCGTCATGTCCACGCTCCCCACGCCCCCCCTTGATTGGAAAGCCCGCGCCCTGTCACCGGCCGCAGCCATCGCCTGTGTCCGCCCGGGCCAGAATATCTTTATCCACGGTGCGGCGGCCACCCCCACGCCACTGATCGAGGCGCTCACGGCCCGCCGGGATCTTGAGGGTGTCCGGCTCTGGCACCTGCACACCAACGGCACGGCGCCCTTCGCCGAACCGGGCCGCGAAAAGGAATTCCGCTCCATCTCGCTTTTCACCGGCGCACCGTTGCGCACGGCCGTCGCCGAGGGCCGGGCGGACTTCGTGCCGATCTTTCTGTCCGACATTCCCGGGCTTTTCCTCTCCGGCCAGGTGCCGCTCGACGTGGCGCTCCTGCAGCTTTCGCCACCCGACCACAACGGCCTGTGCTCGCTGGGCACCTCGTGCGACGCGGCCAAGGCCGCCGCCGAAACCGCGAAGTTCAT
>JAYUBB010000208.1:0-14496 GCA_043741015.1 Opitutaceae bacterium | reverse complement strand
CGAGGCGAGGCGATTTTTAACAAATGTCACGCTTCGCTGTCTTGAAAATGGGGCGGCCAACGGGATTCGAACCCGCGACCCCAAGAATCACAATCTTGTGCTCTAACCAGCTGAGCTATGGCCGCCGTAAAGGGGGCTGACATTCATAACGGCTTATTTGCCTGTCAACCCATTCTTGGGCGATTATCCGGTGCCCCAAGAATCATTCTGCTGGCCGGCAGAATGTTCTGACCAACTGGGCTAGGGCCGTCGTGAAATTGGGAGCGGTGACGTCCACAGCGGAGCACTGCCTGTCAACTGTTTCTCCGCCGGAGGGGGGTGGGTCAGTGCCCCACCAATCTCCGTGGATTTGCCGTTGTGGGGTGGTGGCAGACAGCCCTTGCTGAGGGTATGGCCCGGCTGCGTTTGCTGACCTTCAATATCGCCCATGGCCGGGGAACCATGCCCGTGCACCAGAGCCTGCGTTCCACGGCCCGCATCCGCGCCAATCTGCTTAAAATCGCCGCGCTCATCAAGCGCCTGGGGGCGGATATCGTCGCGGTGCAGGAAATCGATGAGAACTCGCGCTGGAACGGCAGTTTCAACCACCTGACCTTTCTGAGCGAGCATTGCGGCCTGCCGTTCACGGCGATCGGCCTGACGAACGAGCGCGGCGGACGCTACCCGCTCAATTATGGCAACGGGGTGCTGTCCCGCTGGCCCATCATGCATGCCGAGAGCACGACCTTCGGCCGGCGCCAGTTGGGCGACAAGGGCTTTATATTCGTCGAAATCGAGCTGGAGGCCGGCCGGCTGCTGCCACTGATCAACCTGCATCTTCATCACAACTCCCGCAGGAAGCGCCTGCTGCAGGCGGCCATCCTGATGAAGTTCATGACCGAACGCGGCCTTCAGCGCCGCTCGCACTGGGTGGCGCCGCCGATCCTCTGCGGTGATTTCAACAATACGGCAACCCGGCCTGATGCCACGGCGATGCTGCTGGGTTTTTGTGAGCAGAGTAACAACTACGCGCTGCTGCCCAAAACCGGCCGCACTTTCCCCGCGGCGCTGCCGGCCCTGTCGCTTGATTTCATCCTGCTGCCGGAGGAATGCCACCCCGTGCATAGCGAGGTGGTGCGCTGCTACCTGTCCGATCACCGGCCTGTGCTGGTGGATTTCGACCTGGAGTAAGACCGGGCTTTGCAATTTTCGCTCGACCCCCGGCAGTTGAGTTCGGACTCTTTATTTCCATGGATCGCATCGCCGAGACTTTTGCCCGCACCCGTCGCGAGAAACACGCCGCCTTCGTGGCCTACCTCTGTGCAGGCGATCCGGACTTTGCCACCTCGCTGGCGGCTTGCCGGGCGGTGATCGAGGCCGGGGCCGATGTGCTGGAGTTGGGGGTGCCGTTCTCCGACCCGCTGGCCGATGGCATTACCAACCAGCTCGCCGCGCAGCGCGCCCTTGATGGCGGAATGACCGCCGACCGGGTGTTCGAACTGGTCCGCCGGATTCGCGAGACCAGCCAGGTGCCCATCGTTTTCTACACCTACTACAACCTCGTATTCTCCAACGGGGTCGAAGCCTATGTCCGGGCCGCCAAGCAAGCAGGGGTGGATGGCATGCTCACCCTCGATCTGCCCCCGGAGGAGGCCGGTGAGGTGCTCGCTGCATGCGCCAAGCATGATCTGAAGACGGTCTTCATCGTCGCCCCTACGACTCCCTCCGGCCGGTTGCCGGTGATCGGAGCTGCGGCTACCGGGTTCATTTACTACGTTTCCCGCGAGGGAGTGACCGGAGTGCGCGATCAGGTGGCGGCCAATATCCCCGAGGCCGTCGCGGCCATTAAAAAGCACACAACCCTGCCGGTGGTGGTCGGCTTCGGCATCTCGACCCGCGAGCAGGTGCGGCAGGTGGCGAAGGCGGCCGACGGGGTCGTCGTGGGCAGTGCCCTCGTGAATGTCATCAAGGCCGGTCTCGGCGACCGCGCCGCCGTGCCCGGCAGGCTGCGCAGCGTGGCGGCGGACTTGGTTGCGGGAACGCGCTGAGTCTGCTCTAGTCGCCCCAGAAATGAAAAAAATCCTCCTCATCGACGACAACAAACTGGCGCACGAGATGCTCGTGCGCATGGTCGTCAAGTTTGCCGACGGTCCGTGGGAGCTCGACTGGGCCGATACCTACGACTCCGGGCTGAAGAGATTGTGCGAAGGGAAATATGCGGTCTGCCTGCTGGATTACCGGCTCGATGACAGCCGGGACGGCCTGCAATTACTGCGCGAGGCCCGGGCCGCCGGCAACCGCACCCCGACTATTTTTCTGACCGCCGAGACCGATCCGGCGCTGGACGAGGCGGCGCTCCAGGCGGGTGCGATGGACTTCCTGGTCAAGGCCGAATTCACCCCGCGCATGCTCGCGCGGGCCGTGCGCTATGCCATCAAGCTGGGTGACACCCTCGAGCAGCTCCGTCTGCTGGCCACCCACGACGCGCTCACCGGCCTTAAGAACCGGCGCGAGTTCGAGCGCCTGCTGGCGGACGAGTGGCAGCGCTGCGCCCGTTTCCAGCGTCCCTTTGCCCTCGTCGTGGCCGACATCGATCATTTCAAGCGCGTCAATGACACCCATGGCCACCCTGCCGGTGATGCCGTGCTCAAGCATGTGGCCGGGCTGCTCGCCGGGCAATTGCGCACGGTGGACCATCTGGCGCGCGTCGGGGGCGAGGAATTTGCCATCATCATGGTTGAGACCAACGCGAATGACGCGTTGCTGACGATCCAGCGACTGCTGGCCTTGATGGCCGAGTCGCCCTGCACCCTGCCGGACAGTGCGGAGGTTGTCACGGTCACGCTCAGCGCCGGCATCGCCATGATGCCCGAGGATGCCGACACGACCCAGGCGCTGTTCGAAGCCGCCGACAAGGCGCTCTACACGGCCAAACGCACCGGTCGCAACCGGGTCATCACGGCAACGGCCAAGCAGACCGTCAGGCAATAGTGCCGCTGGCAGACGGCACCATGATCCGCAGGCTGCGCGGCCGGATGGTGATCTCCAGCCGCGCCACCTCCGCCCGGGGTTCGCCATCCGTGTGAATCCAGCCGGCTTGCTCGCGTTCGATGACAAATTTATCGCCCTGCCAGCGCCGGACCGTGGCAACCCGGTCAAGTGAACCGTTGAACAGACGCCAGAGCAGCGGCACCGCGTTATGCAAGCCGACGCGGGGCACGGCGGTGATGTCGAGCAAACCGTCGCTCATGGAAGCGCCGGGTGCGATATAGGCGTTGTTGCCGTATTGGGAGGAATTGGAGATCGCCAGGGTGAAGGCCTCGACGGAATCGCGCCCGCGACCGTGATGGATGATGTAGCGCTCCGGCCGGTACGAACGCCAGGCTTGGACACTGGTGCGCAGGTAGCCGGTGAATCCGCGCGACGTGAGCGTGGCAAAGCGGCTGGCGATCAAGGCCTCGAAGCCCGTTCCCGCCACACAGAAAAACGGATCGGCATTGACCATGCCGGTGTCGATGCTGATCGGCCGGCCCTCCAGCAAGACGTGGAAGGCCTGGCCGGCCTGACGGATCCCGAGATGCCGGCCGAGGCCGTTGCCCGAACCGCAGGGGATGAGCCCGAAGCACGCCGGCGTGTCGGCCAGAGCGCTGGCCACCTCATTCATGGTGCCGTCGCCGCCAATGGCGACAACCAGCGTGCATCCCTCGTCCACGGCCTGACGGGCGAGCCCGGTCGCGTGACGCGGGCGCTCGGTCACGACGACCTTTGCGTCCCAGCCGTGCGAACGGATGAACGCCTCCGCCCGGTCGCGCAGATAGGGATTGCGGCGGTTGCTGCCGGAGTGGGGGTTGAAGATGAACCGGGCTTTCACGCGATGAAATTAAGGGGCAGAGCGAGACAGTATCGGACTCTGATGGCAAAAGGAGTTTTGCAACGATCAGGCGGAGAGCTTCCACTGGTCCCATGGCCCGCACGATCCATGTTCTCACCGGTTGCACTGCCGTCGGCAAGACCGAGCTGGCCCTGCGCTGGGCGGAGGCGCGCGGCGCTGAGATCGTATCGTGCGACTCATTGTTGTTCTACCGCGGGGCTGACATCGGCACGGCCAAGCCGACCCTGGCCGAAAGGACCCGCGTGCCACACCACCTGATCGACATCTGCGGCATCACGAAGCGGATGGATGTAACGCATTACGTGACCAAAGCCCGGGCGGCGATCGACGACCTCCTGCGCCGCGGTCGGTCGGTGTTGGTGACCGGTGGCAGTGGTTTCTATCTCAGGACATTCTTCGCGCCGGTGGCGGACGAGGTGGCGGTGCCGGCGGAAATCCGGGCGGACGTGCGCGCGCGGCTGGAACGCAACGGGCTCGAATCCCTTGTCATCGGGCTGGTGAAGTTGAATCCGTCGGGCTTGGGCGCGCTCGATGTGCGCAATCCCCGGCGCGTGACCCGGGCGTTGGAGCGTTGCCTGGCCTCGGGTCGGACGCTGGCAGAGCTGCAGGCAGATTTCGCGGCGTTGCCGGCGCCGTTTGCGGACTGCGAGATCAAGCTATGCGAACTGGTGCGGGAACTGCCGGACCTGGAGGCGCGGATTGATTCGCGCATAGCCGGGATGCTGCAGTCGGGTCTGGTCGAAGAGGTGCGCGGGCTGATGTTACTGGGCTTGAAGGAGAATCCCAGCACGGCGGGTGCAATCGGTTATCGCGAGACGATAGAATGTCTGGAGGGCCGGCTGCCGGAGCAGGAGCTCGCCGTGACGATTGCGAAAAACACCCGGGCGCTCATGAAGAAGCAGCGGACGTGGTTCAAGACGCAGTTACCCGAGCATCTGCGGATTGAGGCCGCGTCAGCCAGCGTGGACGGGCTCTTTGCGCCGCCAGTTTAGGCACAAGGTGAGCAGCGGGGAAGCGACTACGCCGAGCAACAGGTAGAGCCCGAACACGGTCACAGGCAGGCCAACGGGGCTCAGGCTCCATCGGAACCCACGGGCCATCAGGCGAATCTCCTCCTCAGGCTTGCCCGTCGCCCGCATCTGCGCCACCGCCCACTCGAGATAATGGTCAGGGAAATCCGGATTGATGAAGCTCAGGTAGAAGGAGAGAGAAATGTAGAACCCCGTGGCGGCCACGAGGCTGGCGATTGCGCCGTGGAGCAGGCCCTCCCACACGGGAAGCCAATAACGGTTGGTGTCATGCAGCTGGTGATGCAGCAATCGCCAGAGGGCGAGGACGAGAATTATCTCGGTGCCCCACGCCGTATAATGCCCCAGCCCGATGCGGGAGGTGTGGAATCCCAGGGCGTATTCGCCCAGCATCCAAGCGCTCATGCCGGCGGCGGCGATCAGGCCGTATTTTATACCCGGATTCACAGCTCAGGGTTTGTCACTTCTGGTCTGGCCGGCCTTGATTTTTTGCAGAATCAAGGACTCGGTCGACGACGACTTCCCCGGGGCGGTGGCTTGGGTCGGCAACTCCAGGCCGGTCCCACCGGTCTGGGTTTGGGTGATGAGCTGGCGGGCGGCCTGGATATTCTGTCCCGCGGGGAAACGCAGGAGATATTCCTTCCAGATCTCGATGGCCTTGGCCGGCTTTTTGAGATCTTCCAGATAGAGTCCACCTTGGTTGAACAGACTGAACTCGTGCGCCGGATTCATCGCTTGCGCGCGCCCATACTGCGCGAGAGCGTCATCGGGCCGGCCGGAAAAACGATACGCATTGCCAAGGTCGGTGCGGATGTCGGCATCGTCGTTACCCTGTTTGATGGCTGACTCGTAATGACCGATGGCCTGCGGCCAGTTCTGATGATCGTAATAAAAATTACCGAGGGTGCGGTCGGCTTGGGCGGAGGGTTGTCCGGCGGTCAGTTCGGGCAGGGGCAGATGGGAGGTCGGGTCGGGGCTGACGACCGGGGTGGTGCCGATGGCGACCGGTTGCAACCTGGGTAAAAGCGCGAGGTAGGTGATGGTCGCCCCGAGCAAAAAGCTGAGAAGACCGATGATCACAAAGGGAAGCCAGAACGAGGGCGTGGGCCGGTTATTGCTGGGTGCTTGCTTGCTCATAGGCGCAGGACAACAGAGATCGGTGGATGGATTATGGCAACGTGTCTTTCTCGGCCACGACCGCGACAGCACCGTGCGGCCCTTCGCGGCAGGCACTCACGACACCCCGACCACGCTAAATCCAACGAAGCAGCGCCAACCCGGGGCTCAAGGGAGCTGCACGGCGTAGCGCTGCAGCGAGCTGCCTTCAATCCGGTGCAGGGCGGCGATGGCGTTGTTGAGGGTAACCCTGGCCTGCAGTTCGTTGACGCGGGCGGTGTCGAGGTCGGTCTGCGCCTGCAGCACACGATAGGAGGTGGACAGGCCGGCGTCGAACCGGGCCTTCTCCAGCTCATATTGCTTCTGGCTGAGCGCGGACGATAGTGAGGCGATCTTCACGTTTTCGATGTTTGTCTCGACGGAGCGCACCGCGCTGCGGACCTGCACCTCGATGCCCTGCTCGATCTGTCTCAGGCGGACCTGCTCGCGGTTGAGGGTGGCGAGGCTCTGGCGCTCGCGGGCCAGCTCGGAGGAGCGGCCCAAGGGATAGCTGAAGGAAAAATCAACCTGCCAGGAGTGATTCTGCCGGTCGAGGACGTCGCTGAAGGCGTCACTGCCGCTTCCGCGATTGCCGTTCAAACCGAGGGCGGCGCCGATGCTGAGGTCGGGCTTGGCGGCATCCTTGGCCACGACGAGGTCGAGCTTGTATTGCTCGATCGCCGCCTGGGAGGAAAGGAAATCGGGCTGGTTTTGCTTGGCCATCTGGAAGGACGAGGCGAGGACCGGCGTGGCGGGGTCGATCTCAGGGAAGCGCACCGTGCCGACCACGGCATCGAGCTCGAACTGGCCAATGAGGGCCAGCAGGGCGTCCTGCCGGTCCTTCACGGTCTGTCCGGAGAGGACGACATTGCGGCGGGCGTTGGCGACGCCGACTTGAGCGGACAGCACATCGAGGTCGGTGGCGACACCGGTGTCGCGGCGGGTCTTGGCCTCGTCGTAGAGCCGGTTCGCGAGCGCGTACGACGTGTTGAAGACGGTCAGCTGCTCGCGGGCGAAGGCGAGGTTGTAGTAGGCGATCTCGGTATTCTGGATGACGGTCAGCACCTGGGTCTTGAAGTCGAGGTTGGCGCGTTGGAAACCGATCTCCGCGCGGTGGAGCGAGGCCCGGTTCACCTTGGGGCCGAAGCCGCTGAGCAGGGACTGGCGGACGGAGAGGGTCACGTCGGCGTTGTAGGCGGGATTGAGCGCGGTGAAGGCCGGATTGCTCGCGCTGCGGTCGAGCGAACTGCTGGCGCTCAGGGTGGTGCCGGTATAGAGCCGCTGGGTCAGGCCGGCGCGCAGGTCGGAGAAGGTGGAGGAGCTGGAGGACGAGAGGCTGGTGGCGCCGGTGAAACCATTTCTGCGCGATCCGCTGACGGTCAGCTGGGGCTCGTAGCCGGCGCCGGCTACGGCGATACTGTCCTTCGCGATCTGGGGATTGTAGCGACCGATCTCGAGGTCAAAGTTCTTGTTCAGGGCCCGGGTGATGCACTCCTGCAGGGTGAGCTCGGGGGCAACCGAAGGAAGAGTGAGTTCCTGCGAGTGTGGTGGCGGGACATCCCCGACCGGAGCCTGAGCCATTAGCAAGGGTCTGGTCGGGACGGGCGAAGCTGCGTTATCCTGTGCGGATAGGTTGGCTGCAGCCAGTAGGGCGAGGGCCAGGATGGCGGCCAGGCGGCAAAAGGGATGGATCATGGGTAGTTGGGCTGGGGACAGGACACGCGAGATCAGGGAAAAGTTTAAGCTATTTGTGACGGCTGGAAAACATAAAGGTTTCGGTCACAAAAATGCCACCGCAAGGGACGGTGGCAGTGTGCTGTTAGCCGGGCGGCGTTTTGGCGGGATGGACGGCGAGCCAGGGGCTTCGCCAGGTGACTCACTACTAGGGTGTGTCGGTCGCGCTGGTTTTCTTGAGTTCCTGGGTGACGAGTTCGCTGAAGTAGGAGTTCTCATTATTGCTGGCGATGTAGGCCATGAGCTGGCTCTGGATCTCGGCATAGCGCGGGTTGGCGGGGCTCAAGTCGGGCAGTTTCTTTTCCTGGACGTAGACCAGAAGACCCTTGTCGCCGAGGCCGACCAGATCGGATACCTGGCCGGATTCGAGCCGGGCCAGAGTGGCGAGAGCGGGCTGGGGCAGATCCTGGGGGGGCTGGCGGAGGGTGAAGTTGGCGTAGCTTTTGAGCTCGAGTTTTTCGCTGGCGGCCTTCTCGGCAAAACCACCCGATGTCTTGGCGGCGGCCTGCAACTGGGTCCTGAGGGCGTTGCCGCGGTCGATGAAGAGGCGGCGTTTTTCGTTCTCGCGATAGTCCGCGGCCACACGGTCCCGCACGTCAATCAAGAGCGGCTTGTAAGCGGGCAGACTCTCCTGCCAGAGCAGCACGATGACGCTGTCGGGGGTGGCGAGGGGGTCGGAGAAATAGCGCTCGCGGCTGAGGCGTGCGATCGCCTCGGCGTAATTGGCGAGCCAGGGCTTGTCGGCGGGGGGCAGCTCGGGCGCGAAGGGAGCGAGGGCAACGGGGGGGCGGTGCTGGCTGGCGAGGAAGGAGGCGAGTTCGGGCGAGTTGGCCGTGAGTTTGCGTTCGTAGAGGGCCACGGTCAGCTCGTTGGCGGCCTGCGAGGCGAGGCGGCGGCTGGCGAGGTTGCGGAGGGCGGTCTCGACCTGGTCACGGACCTTGGGAAAATTGTCGGTCGCGGTGGCAGGGAGGGCGGCGTCCTTCTTGTCGGCCTCAGCCGGGAGGGGAAAACTGGAGAGGTTGGTGTTGTAGAAAGCGCGGAGCTCGGCCTCGGTGGGGGCGACGGGCGGGGCGAAGTCGGCGGCTTTGAACTCGAGGTAGCTCAGGCGCGGGCGGGCCGGCACGTCGTAACGGAATGAATTCTCGTCATGGAATTTCCTGAGCGCCTCTTCGGTGGGGTTGATCGCCGGGCTGAAGGAGGCGTAGTCGAGCGAGGCGACTTGCACGGTCCAGGTCGAATCAAGGCGGCTGAGCTGCATCTTCACATCGGGAGGGAGGACGTAGCCCGGTCCGCCCACGACCTTGGTGAGCACCTCGAGGCGGGCATCGTCGCGCAGCACGCGGTTGACATCAGCGATGGAGAAGGGACCGCCGGCCTTGAGTGAATCCGCGAAACGGGTGTATACGGACTGGTCAAACTGGCCCTGCTGGTTCTGGAAGGCCCGGAGCGTGGGCACGTATTTGGCGACTTCGGCGGGTGAGGCGGTCGGCAGATGCAGTTCGTCGGCGAGGGCGAGGCCGGCCACGCGCTGGAGGGAGTATTGCTGCAATTGCCCGCCTTGCAGGGCGGCATATCCCGCGCGGAGGTAGCCGCTCAATTCGCCATCGGAGAAAATGCGCCGGGCCTGTTCCTGGCTGGCCAGGTTGACGCCGAAGAAGGAGCGCTCAAGGATCTTGGTGGCGCCGCCAGAACGGCCGCTGCCGGACGAGCTGTAGATGACGATCATCGGCAGCGCCACGGCGACCAGTACGGCAAGGAAGACCAGGCGGAAGTGCTTCTGAAAGTATTTTTGAATCCAGGAAATCATGGGTGAAAGCGGCCAACCGTAGAAAGGCGGTGCCACCTGTCAACAGGCGAAGCTGCAGGGTGGGCAGACCCAATAAAAAGGCGCATCCCGGATCGGATGCGCCGTGGAAACGGGTTGAGCGAAGGCCGGCTCAGTTGTTGCCGGGCTTGGTGGGGGTGTCGGACTTCTTCTCCTCCTTGGGATCTTCCTTCGCGGCGTTCTTAAACTCCTTGATGGACTGGCCGAGGCCCTTGGCGAGGGCGGGGAGTTTGGCGCCGCCGAAAAGCAGCAGCAAGATCACCAGGATGAGCAGCAGCTCAGGGCCACCGAGGCCCATGATGCCGGCGAGAGGAAGAAGGGAGAGGGACATGGCGTCAGGCTAGTTTGAGCAGGGGTTGAGTAAAGGCCGAAAGCGGTGCTCAGTTCTGGGGAAAGAGCGCCTTGATGAGCGGGCCGCCCTGCTTGATGAACTGCGGCGGGATGGCCGGTGGTTTCTTGAGCAGGTTCTGCGGGTTGTCGATCTGCTCGGCGTCGAAGAAGCCGTGCAGCTGGCGGATGCGCGTCGGGTGGCGCATCTTGCGGAGCGCCTTGGCCTCGATCTGGCGGATGCGCTCACGGGTGACCTTGAACTGCTTGCCGACCTCCTCGAGCGTACGGCTGTAGCCGTCCACCAGGCCGAAGCGCAGGGTGAGCACGCGGCGCTCGCGCTCGGTGAGCGAGTCGAGCACGTCCATGATCTTTTCGCGGAGGAGCGAGAAGGCGGTCATGTCGTAGGGATTGTCCGCGGACTTGTCCTCGATGAAGTCGCCGAAGCTGGTGTCGTCGCCGTCGCCGACGGGCGACTGCAGGGAGATGGGCTGCTGCGCCATCTTCATGATCTGTTGCACGCGCTCGACGGGGAGATTCATCTCGTCGGCGACCTCCTCGGGGGTCGGCTCGTGGCCGAATTCCTGCAGGAGCTGCTTCTGGACCTGCATGACCTTGTTCAGCGTCTCGATCATGTGGACCGGGATGCGGATGGTGCGGGCCTGGTCGGCGATGGAGCGGGTGATGGCCTGGCGGATCCACCACGTGGCGTAGGTGGAGAACTTGTAGCCGCGGCGGTACTCGAATTTCTCGACGGCCTTCATCAGGCCCATGTTGCCCTCCTGGATCAGGTCGAGGAAGGAGAGGCCGCGGTTCGTGTATTTCTTGGCGATGGAGATGACGAGGCGGAGATTGGCCTCCACCATCTCGGTCTTGGCCTGGTGGGCCTCCCGGATGTGGCCGCGGGCGATCTTGAGCGTGTCCATCAGCGCCTGGGGGGCGATGCGCAGGTCGGCCTCGAGGTGCTTGAGCTTGTGGTTGACGGAGCGGACGTCGATGGCGGCGTCCTTCTTGGACTTCGGGTGCTTGGCGCGATGGAGATCGTGAAAGCACTTCTCGACGTCGTGGATCTTCGGGCGGAGCTCGATGAGGAAGTCCTCGAAGACCTTCAGCTTGAAGAAGTATTTGACGTAGCAGGCGCGCAGGACGTTGTCGCGCTTCTTGAAACGGATGAGGGCGTTCTTCTTGGCCTTCTCGTCGCGGGCCTTCTGGGCGTCGGCCCAGGCCTCGGTGGCGATGGCGTCGTTGCTGCGGGTGGTGGCGACGAGCTTTTCCAGGTTCTTGAAGTAGGCTTCGCGGCTCTCAATCTTCTTGTCGATGACGAGCCGGTCGAAGCGCTCGGTGCGGAGGAGGAGCTTCTCGCCGAGGTCGGAGAGATGCTTGCCAACGGGCCCGAGGGCGAAGAGGGCGGCGAGGGCGTTGATCTCGGCGGTCTCGATGCGCTTGGAAATCTCGACTTCCTGCTCACGGGTCAGCAGCGGGACCTGGCCCATCTGCTTGAGATACATGCGGACCGGGTCGTCGAGGATGTCGTTGTTCGACGTGCGGGATTCCTCCTCCTCGGCCTCCTCCTGGCGCTGCTTGTAGTTGTCGACTTCCTGCGGATCGAGGATGTCGATCTCGAGGTTCTGGAGGACGGAGATGACGTTCTCGATGTCCTCGGGGTTGTCCACGGACTCGGGGAGGGCCTCGTTGATGTCGGCGTAGGTCAGGTAGCCTTGCTCCTTGGAGAGGCGGATGAGGTACCGAATCTTGTCGTTCAGATCACCCGAAAGATTTTCGAGGGCCTTCTCCTTGAATTCCTTGGTGGCGTCGGCGGTGGCCGTGGCCGCAGCGGCGAGCGGGCCGGTGTGCTTCGTGGGCTCGGGGTGCTTGGGGTCGGCCGCAGGCTTGGCCGTTTCCGCCACGCCGTGAGGCTTGGCGGGAACGAGCTCTTTGGCGGACTTCTTGGCGGGTGCTGCTGGTGCGGCAGGCTTGGATTTGCTCGGCATAACGATAGTTAAGATGTCCCGGATGGGCGGCGGTGCAAACAGGGGGATCCCGTCCGCGTCAGGAGGCCAGCGAAAGCCTCGGTGGATTGAGGAGCTGGCGGGTGATTTCGGCGCGCTGTTTCAGGAGGGACGACAAGGTCGAGTCACCTATCGCGCCTTTCGAGGCTATTTCAAGTTCTATTTGTTGCTTCTTGGGCTCCAAGAATCGCTTCTGCAAGTGGCGGAGGCCTTCGTTGGCGATTTTGGTCCAGTCGTCATCGCTGGGGGTCTGAAAAAGCATGGTCGCGGCAAGTGACTTTTCCTCCTCTGTCTCAAGGAGTTGGTCGAGGGATTCCCGGCCGTTCCAGCCATTGTGCTGCACCTCGGCCAGCAGGCGGTCGAGCAGGCGCCCGGCGGTGCCCGTGGTATCGATCCATTCGTGCGCCAATTGCGTGCTGATGGCCTGCAACAGGTGCTCGTGGTGCAGGCAGACGTAGAGCAGGTGCTCCTCGTAGCCCTTGGTGTGTGAATCGCCACCCGTGTGTCCGACTGGGCTGGGAATCTCCCGGCCGGGGTGGAATTTTCTTTTTTCGACAATGGCAACCTCGCTGCGAATCGCGTCGGGCTGGACGCCGAGCAGCATCGAGATTTGCTGGAGGTAATCGTCGCGCGCGACCTGCGTGTCGCACTGGAGCGCGATCTCGACCATGCTGCGCACGGCGTTCATGCGCTCGTTGAAGGAGGCCTTGGCGGGGTCGGGGAGGAAGGCCTGCTTGGCGAACTGCATCGCGGTGAGCGCACCGCGCTTCACCTCGTCGTAGGCGGCGAGGCCGCGCTCCAGGAACAGCAGATCGGGATCAAGCTTCTCCGCGCCGGCGAGCATGAGGAACCGGACCTCGAGCCCCGCCTTGAGCGCCATGGGCAGGAAGCGCAGAGCGGCCTTCTGACCCGCGCTGTCGCTGTCAAAGAAGCATTCGACCTGCGGGTGGTAGCGACGCAACAGCGCCAGCTGGCCCTCCGTGATCGACGTGCCCTGCGGGGCGATGGCGGTCTTGAGTCCCACGCTCCAGCAGCGCAGTGCATCGAGCTGGCCCTCGACCAGGACAAACGGATGCCCCTCACCGGCGTGGGTGCGGGCGCGGTCAAGGTTGAAGAGCAGGTTGCTCTTGGTGAAGATCGGGGTCTCGGGCGAGTTGACGTATTTCGCCTCGTGCGAGGGATCGTCCTTCGGCGTCAGCTCCAGCTGACGCGCGGTGAACGCCACGACGCGGCCCTGATGATCGCGGATCGGGATCATCAACCGGCCGCGGAAGCGCGGGCGGATGGAGCCGAGGGTCGGCACGACGCCGTCACGGATGAAGAACAGGCCGCACTGCCGCAGCGCATCCTCGGAAAATTTCCGCTTCAGCATCGCGGCCCCCAGGCCGCCATCCTCCGGCGGGGCGAAGCCGATCTTGAATTCCTCCGCGAGCTCGGGCGTGAACCGCCGGTTCTTCACCCAGTAGTCGCGGATGAACTCGCCATGCGGCGTGGGGGCGAGGAAGGCCTGCCGGTAATGCTCCGCCGCGAGGTCGTGGATGTCGAAAATCTCCTGCCGGAGCGAGCGCGTCTCCTTCGACGGGCCGCCGGAGCCCTCCTCGTATTCGAGCGGGAAGCCGAAGCGCTGGGCGATGGCCTCGACCGCCTCGGTGAAGTGCAGTCCCTCGGTCTCCATCACAAAATTGATCGTGTCGCCGGCCTTGCCGCAGCCGAAGCACTTGAAGAAGCCCTTGTCGGCCGAGACGTTGAACGAAGGCGTCTTTTCCGAGTGAAACGGGCAAAGGCCCTTGAATCTTCCGCTGCCGGCCTTCTTCAGGGCCACCACGCGGATCACCACGTCGTGGATGTTCACCCGGTTCTTCAGGTCGCGGATGCTGTTGGCTTTGATGACGGGCACGGGGAAGGGGCGGTCCCGGAATGTGCCTTCGGCGGCCGGTCGCGGGAAGATTAAACTTTTATCCGCGGATGCTGTCTGTCAAGGTGCGCGCCCTGCCGTCCACTGGCCGGTCTGCGCGAACCACCATGCGATTTCTCCTCAAGACCACCGCCCTAGTCCTATCCGTCATCACTGGGGCCGCGTTGCGCGCCGCCGGGCCCGCGGTGCCCCCCGCCTCCGTTTGGGAGCAAAAGTTGTCGGACTTCAGCGACGCCAACTACCGCTATGCCGTCGAGCAGCTCCTGCAGGATTTCGAGCGTACAGCGCACCATCCTCTGGTGCCCGGTCCCAAGAAAAAAGTCGGCCTGAAAATCTACGCCGACTCGGGTCCCGGGCTGGCCACGCCCTTCGGTTTGGTCCGCGGAGTCATCACTGCGCTGGAGAAGCGCGGTTTCGCCAGCGAGAATATTTTTCTGGTCGGGCTCAATCCGCTGCGCTTGCGGCTCACCGGCTTCCTGCCGTCTTTCTCGTCGGGCGTCGTGCCGTTCCCCGGCCACCCGGTCTATGTGCTCGAGTCGGGCAAGTTCTACGATCCGGCCTGGTTCTACGACAGCCCCCTGCCGTCGCGCTTCGACTCGATCCTGAACGACCAGGCCGTGAAAAACGCCGCC
>JAYUBB010000207.1:0-4666 GCA_043741015.1 Opitutaceae bacterium | reverse complement strand
CACCCGCTACGACAAACTGGCCGAGACCTTCCTCGGCTTCGTTTGTCTCGCGGCGATCCTTGATTGGCTCACTCATTGATTTTGCAAACATACCCTAGGTCTCCATTCCGCCTTGGCATCGGCCTCGCTAATCCATTCCGGGGTGTAGCGCGGGACGCATACCAGTCCTGCGGCGTAACAAGTCGGCCTGCCGCTACCCCTCACGATCAAACCGGGCTTGCGCTTAACGACCGGCTTAACGGCTTCGGCAGCCTTCTGCCCCGGTGCGGATTTAGCCCGAATCAGTCCAAGTCTTTCACTCGCATTCATAACCACCAATCCACGAAAATATATGCTTCTTTCCAGACCCGATTCAAAAGACCCCACTACCTCCAGCGGGGCGAAAGGCGATTTCAGCCGGGTCAAAGCGTCAGTCCCATCTTGCCGAGAACGCGCTGCAGGTCGTCGTTGCCGGCATACTCGATGATGATCCGGCCGCGCTTGGGCGAATGCTTGAGGGTGCTGCGGGCGCCGAGGTGGGAGGTGAGTTTCTTCTCGATGTCGGTCAAAGCCGTGGCGGTGGCGCCGGGCATGCGGCGCCTCTTGCCGGTGCCACCGGCCGATTTGTGCCGCAGCAATTCTTCCAAGGCACGGACGCTCAAGCCCTGCTCGAGGGTGCGACGGGCCAGCACGAGGCGCTCGGGCGAGTGTTCGACTCCAAGCAGCACCTTGGCGTGGCCGACGCTGAGCATGCCCTTGCCGACATAAGCCTGCAGCTCGGCCTCGAGAGCAAGGAGGCGAAGGGAATTGGCGACGGTGGCGCGGCCCTTGCCGACGCGCTGGGAAGCGGCGTCCTGCGTCAGGTCGAAGTCACGGATGAGGCTGGCGTAACCGTGAGCCTCCTCGATCGGGTTGAGGTCGGCGCGTTGTAAATTCTCGATCAGGGCCAGGGAGGCCGACGAGGCGTCGCTGGACGTCATCACGCGGGCCGGTATGGTCTTGATGGACAGCTTCTGGAATGCCCGCCAGCGACGTTCGCCGGCGATGAGCTGAAAACGGTCGCCGACCGGTCGGACGACGATGGGTTGCAGCAGTCCCTCGGAACGAATGCTCTCGACGAGATCGCCCAGTGTCTCATCGGCAAATTCTTTGCGAGGCTGATAGGGATTGGGTTCGATGAGCGCGACGGCGATCTCACGGTAGCCGGGCAGGCCGTCGGAGGAGACTGACGCTGCAGGAACAGGTGAAATGGTCGCGGATTTTGGGGCGGCGGCGGAACTGGTGATGAGCGCACCGAGGCCGCGACCGAGCCGGGAAATGGGAGGTTTGGCCATGATTATTTGTCCTGGGGGATGAACAAGGTCTGGCCGACCCGGATGCGGGCCGGATCGGCAATCTTGTTCGCGTTGATGATGTCCTGCTGCTTCGCGTTATGCTTGCGAGCAATGACCGCAAGGGTGTCGCCATTCTGCACGGTGTAGTTGACGCCGTCCTTGGGGAAATCCTCGCTGAAGGTGGTCTGCACGGCCGGGCGGGTTGCCTGGTTTTTGGCGAGGGCGTCGAGCGCAGCATTGGTCTGGCGACCGAGCTTCTCCAACTGGCTCGCAACCTGCGCCAGCACTTCTTTCTTCTGCTCAACCTGCGCGACCTGCATCACGCGGTTGGTCTCGGCGATGGCCTTGTTGAGCTGCTCGAGAGTGACATAACTCTGGCTGGTCCTCGCCTGCAAGGCGCTGTTGTCCCGGGTGAGCTGCTCGACCGCCATGGTCAGTTCGCCCACCCGCTGGCTGAGGAGCAGAACATCCTGCCGGAGGCTGGCCAGCTCGGCCCGCGAATCGGACTGGGCCAGAAGGGGGCCGGTGATGAGAATCAGAAGGGCGCTGCAACGCGGAAGGATGATTCGCATGGAACGTAGGTTGGGAAATTCGCGGGCAAAAACAAGCCTTAGCCCTTGCGTTGGAGAAACGGCTGGCGGGCGGTGAGCGCCGGCATCGGGCTCGACGGCAGCCTGGTGCCGCTGGCGACCGGGAAGCCGCGCAGGAATTCGGCGGCGGGCAGGATCCTGCCGCCCGGACGCTGCAGTTGGCGCAGGCGCAGCGTCCCCTGCCCGGTCGCGACCAGCAGACCATCCGCATCGATCCCGGTAACCGTGCCTGGCAACCCGGCCGGAATGGCGGCCAGGGAGTCGGCCAGGCAGAGTTTCACTGACTGGCCGTTGATCGCGACGGAGCAGCCCGGCCAGGGATTGAGGCCGTTGATGCGGGCCGCCAGGACGGATGCGGGTGAGGTGAAATCGAGGACACCATCGCCCTTCACCAGGCGACGGCAAAACGTGATGTCGGTCTCACTTTGCGGCGTGAAGATCTGGGTGCCGGCGGCGATCGCGGGCAGGCAGTGGGCAAGCAGCGGCACGCAAGCCTGCGCGAGCAACGCCTCGACCTCGGCGGCGGTATCGAGCGGACCGATCGGCACGCGCTCCACCCCGGCCACGGGGCCGGCGTCAAGTTGCAGAACCATCTTCATCAATGTGACGCCGGTTTCCTTGTCGCCGCAGGCCGTGGCGGTCTGGATTGGGGAAGCACCGCGATATTGCGGCAGAATGGAGGTGTGGAGGTTGAGTGTGCCGAGACGCGGCGTGTCGATGACGTCCCGTTTCAGGATGTGACCGTAGGCCATCACGAGCGTCAGATCGGACTTGAGCGCAGCGAGCTGCTGTTGTTCGGTCGGCCCTACTTTGACCGGTTGCAGGACAGGCAGTCCCCGCGTCTGCGCCCACTGCTTGATGGCGTTTACCTGGACCTTCTGGCCGCGACCCGCGGCGCGATCAGGCTGGGTGAAGATGGCGGCGATCTCCGCTCGTCCGCTGCCCGCGAGCCAGTCGAGCGCCGGCAGCGCGATGGCATCGGAGCCCATGAAGACGACCCGCAGCATGGCTAATCGTCGAGGAACTCCTCGCCGCTGCCTCCGATCGTTTCCCTGGGGCGAACGCCGGCGGTGGTGCTGCGGGCCTTGCGCAGCGCGAGGCGCTGCTCGATGGGCATCTTTTTCTTGCCGATGAGATCAAAATGGATCGGACAGCCTTCCAGGCTGAACTCCTTGACGAGACCCGCCTCGAGGTAGCGGCGGTAGGACTCGGTGAGATTGCGCTCCTGATTGCAGAACAGCTTGATGCGGAACGGCCGGTTCGAGGTCTGGGTGGCGTAATAGACTTTGAAGCGCTGGCCGCCAATGGCGTGAGGCGGCGTGCGGTCCGCGAGCTTGATGATCGTGGCGTTGAGCTTCGCGGTGGGAATCTTGGTGTCGAGGCGGCGGTCGAGGGCGCGGGTGTTGCGGAGCATGCGCTCGATCTCGTGGCCGGTGAGCGCCGAGACGAACATCACCGGCGCACCGGGGGTGAAGAACAACTGCTCAAAGAGCGCCTTCTCGAATTTCTCCCGGAAATCGCGCTCTCCCGTGAATTTCGGCAGCGCCCGTTTGCGGAACGCCGCATGCACGAGGTCCCACTTGTTGACGACAATGACGATCGGCTTGGCAGCCTTGATGATCTCGCCGGCAATCGCCTTGTCCTGCTGCGTCACGCCGTCCATGACGTCGAGCACCATGAACACCACGTCGGCGCCATGGATGGCCTCGATCGAGCGGAGACGGGAAAAATATTCGACCGACGACGACAGCTTCGGCGCGGAACGGATGCCGGCGGTGTCCACGAGGCGGAACAGCCAGGGCCGGCCGTCCTTGTTCATGAACGTGAAGTCCAGTTCGACGGCATCGCGCGTGGTGCCGGGGACTTCGCTGACGATGAGACGGTCGCTCTTGAGCAGGCGGTTGCTCAGCGAGGATTTGCCGACATTGGGCCGGCCGACGAAACAGATGTGCAGCCGCTCCTTCTCCCCTTCCTCCTCCTCCGGCACCGGGCCGAGCTTGGCCAGGACGGCCATGCGCACCTCGGCCTCGCCGTTGCCGTGCTCGGCGGAAAGGTAGAACGGTTCGCCGAAGCCCAAGCGGTAAAACTCGGCGATGTCAGCGATCTTCTCCTTGCCGCTGTCGGCTTTGTTCGCGACGAGCAAAATATGCTTTTGGCTCCGGCGGAGCCTTGCGGCGATGCGTTCGTCCAACGCCGTGACCCCTTCCCGGGCATCGACGACAAAAAGAATGACCGTGGCCGCCTCGATGGCGAAGGCCACTTGCTCCTCCGAGGCTTTGGTGATCTGCGCCGGCGTGTCGCTGCCGGTCAGGCCCAGACCGCCCGTGTCGAGCATGGTGTAGGCGCCTTCCTCGACCTCGGCCGTAATCACGTCCCGCGTCACCCCCGGCATGTCATGAACGATGGAGATGCGCTTCCGGGCCAGCCGGTTGAACAGGCGGCTCTTGCCCACATTGGGGCGGCCCACGATGGCGACGGTGCGCGGTGCAGAAGTCATTTGGCAGACCTTCTAGGCGGAGCCCTCCGCTGGCAAGCGATACTTAACCAGGGGCATTCTCACGGCGGGGTCGCCGTGGCTCCAGGGTTTGCCTCGCAGGAGCGCGGGCGACTCTGTTCGCGAATCCCCAATATTAGTGTTTATTCGTGTCCATTAGTGGTTTCAGTTCCGGGTTCCATGTTCGAATCCCTTACCGAGAGACTGACCGGCGCACTGCGCAACCTGCGCGGAGTCGGCCAGCTATCCGAAGCCAACATGGCCGACGC
>JAYUBB010000206.1:0-4698 GCA_043741015.1 Opitutaceae bacterium | reverse complement strand
TCGCGAGCAACCCGCTGTCGCCCGAGACCGCCCTGGCCATGGTCGGGCTCGCCGCGCGCATGGACCACTTCCCCGCGCAGCTCTCCGGCGGCGAACAGCAACGCGTGGCCATCGCCCGCGCCATCGCCAAGCGCCCCGAGATCCTCCTCTGCGACGAGCCCACCGGCGCCCTCGACGTGAAGACCGGCATCGTCGTGCTCGAGGCCCTGGAGCGCGCCAACCGGGAGCTGGGCACGCTCACCGTCCTCATCACCCACAATGCCGTCATGGCCGACATGGCGGACCGCGTCATCCGCTTCATGGACGGTCGCGTGCTGTCGGAGCAGCGTAACGCCGTCCGCGCCGCCCCCTCGACCCTGCGGTGGTGATTGGAGAAACCACAGAACACACGGAATACACAGAATGAATTTCCCTCCTGCATGTCATCCTGAGCGAAGCGAAGGATCCAGCGGCCCGCCCGATTGCGTATGTCATTCTGGATTCTTCGCTCCGCTCAGAATGACAGTTCCAGGGTTTTGGCGTTTTTTGTGCTTTTTGTGGCAATTCCTCTCCCCTCTTTCTGTGTCTTCCGTGGGTTCCGTGGGTAATTCCTGAACCATGCTCCCGCATCTCGACCGCAAGCTGCTTCGCGACCTGAAGCGCCTCAAGGGCCAGATCGCTGCGGTCTCGTGCGTCATGGCCTGCGGCCTCGCGATGCTGATCATGGCGCGCAGCCTCATCTCGTCGCTCGACGGCACCCGCGCCGACTATTACGAGACCAACCGCTTCGCCGACATCTTCGGCTCGGTCAAGCGCGCCCCCAACCAGCTCGGCGAGCGCCTCGCCGCCCTCCCCGGCATCGCCGGCGTACAGACCGACATCGCCGGCCAGGTGACGCTCGACCTGCCGGGGCTCGACGAACCCGCCAGCGGGCTGGTGCGCTCGCTCCCTGATTTTGGCGAACCGGAACTGAACCGCCTGTTCCTGCGCCGCGGCCGCTGGCTCGCGCCCGGCTCGCGCGGCGAGCTCCTCGTCGGCGAGGCCTTCGCCGTCGCGAACCAGCTCAACCCCGGTGACACGCTCGTGCTGATCATGAACGGCCGGCGGCAGGACTTCCGCATCGCGGGCATCGTGCTGTCACCCGAATACATCTTCGAGTCGCGCCCCGGCGCCGCCCTGCCCGACAACCGCACCTACGGCATTTTCTGGATGACCTACAAGGAGGTCGCCACCGCGTGGGACCTCTACGGCGCATTCAACCACTTCGCCCTCAAGCTCGCGCCGGGCGCCGACCCCGCGCCCGTCATCACCGCCGCCGACCGGCTGCTCCAGCCCTATGGCGGGCTCGGCGCCTTCGGCCGCAAGGACCACCCGTCGCACATCCGCGTCTCCGACGAAATCCGCGTGCTGCGCATCCTCTCCATCGGCTTCCCCACGATCTTCCTCGGCGTGGCGGCGTTCATGACCAACGCCGTGCTCACGCGCCTGCTGGCCCTCCAGCGCGAGCAGATCGCCATCCTCAAGGCCTTCGGTTTCTCCAACGGCCAGGTCGTCGTCCACTACCTGAAGTTCGCCGGGGTCATCGCGCTGGGCGGCACCCTCGGCGGCGCACTGGGCGGCGTCGGCCTCGGCCGCTGGCTGGTGAAACTCTACGAGCTGTTCTTCCGCTTCCCCGACCTGACCTTCCGGCTGGACCGGACCGCTGTGGCGGTCGCCTTCGGGGTCGGGCTCGTCGCGGTGATCGCCGGCGTGTTCAGCGCCGTGCGCCGGGCCGCGCAGCTCCCACCCGCCGAGGCCATGCGGCCCGAGCCGCCGGCCAGCTACCGCCCGGCCTTCATTGAGCGCGTGGGCCTGAAGCGGTTCTTTTCCCACTCGTTCCGCATCGCCGTGCGCAACCTCGAGCGCCGGCCCGTACAGGCGGCGTTCACCATCGCCGGCCTGGCGCTGGCCACGGGCCTGCTGATTTTACCCAACACGTTCAAGGCCGGCATCGCCAACATCCTTGATTACCAGTGGGACCTCGTGCAGCGGCAGGATCTCAACCTCGGCCTGGCCGAGCCTTCGGCCGCGCGCATTGTCCACGATCTCGAACGTCTGCCCGGCGTCATCCACGTCGAGCCGGCCCGCTCCGCCGCCGTGCGCATCAGCTTCCACGGCGCCAGCCGCCAGATCGGGCTCCGCAGCCTGACGCCCGGTGCCTGGCACAGCCGCGCCGTGGACCACAAGGGTCTGGAGATCACGCCGCCGCCCGAGGGCCTCATTCTCTCCGCCAAGCTGGCGCAGGTGCTCGGCGCGAAGGTCGGCGACGAACTGGTGGTCGAGGCGCTCATGGGCCGCCGCCCGGTGCGCGCCCTCCCGCTCGTCGGGCTCGCCGAGGACTTCACCGGCATCGCGGCCTACATGGACCTGCCCGCCATGAACCGCTTCCTCGGCGAAGGCGACATTATCAGCGGCGCCAGCTTCACCATCGACATGGCCCGCCGCGCCGAGTTTCTCCGCGCCCTCAAGCGCATCCCGCGCATCAGCTGGATCGCGATCAAGGAAACCATGCGGCAAAGCTTCCGCGAGACCACCGCCCAGAGCATGGGCATGCTGCAGACGCTCTACCTGACCTTCGCGGTCATCGTGGCCTTTGGCGTCATCTACAACAATGCCCGCATCTCCCTCGCCGAGCGGGCGCGCGAACTGGCGACATTGCGCGTCATCGGTCTCACCCAGCGCGAAGTCGGCGCCGTGATCGTGATTGAGCTCGCCCTCCTCGCCCTCCTCGCCGTGCCGCTCGGACTGCTGGTGGGCACGGGCTTCGCCACCGTCATCGTCCGCTCGATCAACACCGAGACCGTGCGCCTGCCGCTCGTCTTCACCCCCTACACCTACACCTTCGCTGTCATCATCGTCGGCCTCGCCTCGGCCTTGTCGGCTCTCGTGGTCTTGCGCAAGTTGAACCAGCTCGATTTGATCGGTGCCCTCAAGGCCCCGGAATGAGCCAATCGAGCCGGAACCACTAATTGACCCCAATGAACACTAATTTTTCTGTCATGCTGAACGCTGCGACGGATCCATCAGCCCGACCGCTTGCGCACATCATACTGGATGGCAAACTGCCGGCCTACGGCCTCGGCACTTCGCTATGCGCGGAATGACAAGTATATCCTCTTCTTCATTAGTGTCTCCTTAGTGTGCATGAGTGGTTAACCCTTCTTTCCGGTTTACATGAATTCTTCTTTTTCCTCCCGACGCCTCATCCTGCCCTCCTTGTTGGTCGCAGCCCTTGTTGTCCTCGCCGTCCTCGGCCTGCGCCCGCAGCCCGCCCCGGTCGAGACGGCCTCTGTCGTCACCGGCACGCTGCGCGCCACCGTCAGCGAGGAGGGCAAGACGCGCATTCGGCAGCGTTACGTCGTCGCCGCGCCGGTCAGCGGCCAGTTGCGCCGCATCGCCTTCAAGCCCGGCGCCGAGGTTGCGTCGGGTGTGACGGTCGTCGCCGTGATCGATCCCCTGCCCGCCTCGCCCCTCGACGAACGCAACCGCGCCCTCGCCGAGGCCCGCCGCGACTCAACCCGCATCTTGCTCGAAAAAAGCCGCACCTCGCACGAGCTCGCCCGCAACGAACTCCGCCGCATCGAACAGATGTTCGCCGCCAAGACCATCTCGCCGCAGGAAATGGAAAGCGCCCAGATGCGCGAGACCACCGCGGCCCGCGACGTCGCCGCCGCCGAGGGGGCGTTGAATCAGGTGGAAGCCGAGCTGTCTGTCGCCGGCACCACCGGCGTCTCCACGCCCGTCGAGGTGAAGGCCAACGCCAGCGGCCGCGTGCTCCGCGTCTTTCAGGAAAGCTCGCGCGCCGTGATGCAGGGCACACCGCTGCTCGAGGTGGGTGATCCCACCGACCTCGAAGTGGTGGTCGAGATGCTGTCGCGCGACGGCGCCGCCCTCGTCCCCGGCGCCCCGGTCGTGCTGGAACAATGGGGCGGTCCCGTGCCGCTTGAGGGCAAGGTGCGGCTGGTCGAGCCCGCCGCCTTCACCAAGATTTCCGCGCTCGGCGTCGAGGAGCAGCGCGTGAATGTAGTCGTGGACATCACGACCCCGCTTGAGCAGCGCCGCTCGCTCGGCGACAACTTTCGCGTCGAAGCCCGCGTTATCACGTGGGAAAGTGGCGCCGCGCTCAAGGTGCCGACTTCAGGACTTTTCCGCCAGGGCCAGAATTGGGCCGCTTACCTTGTGCGCCACGGCACGGCGGTGCTCGTGCCGGTGCAGGCCGGGCGCTCCAGCGGCGCCGAGATCCAGGTGCTCGACGGACTGAAGGAAGGCGACGAAGTCATCCTCTACCCCGGCGACCGCATCAAGGACGGCCAGCGCGTGAAGTCGACGAAGGTTTGACGACGAGGCTTAATCGCACATCCTGAAGGCGTCATGAAAAACACCGGCTTTACCTACTGGCAGGATGGCAATGACTGGATTGGCTACCTCGACGAATTTCCCGATTACCCGACACAGGGCGCCAGTTTGGAGGACTTGAAGGCCCATCTGGCGGATTTGCACCAGGATCTGACCTCCGGCGTGATTCCGAACGTCCGCCGGCATGCTGAACTTGAGCTGGCGTGAATCGGCGCGACCTCATCCGCAAGATTGAGGCGGCGGGCGCAGTGTTCATCCGGCACGGCGGCAAACACGACTGGTATCAGAATCCCAAGACCAAGGTCGCCCAGCCTGTTCCGCGAC
>JAYUBB010000205.1:0-14604 GCA_043741015.1 Opitutaceae bacterium | reverse complement strand
TGCGCCATAATGCACAGGCTTAGGGCGTCGCCTCCTCCCTTGTGAAAAGTCTCTCGTTCCGCTGGCAGCTGACCCTGTTTATCCTGATGATTTGCGGTTTGACC
Organism: Opitutaceae bacterium; assembly: GCA_043741015.1. Lineage (GTDB taxonomy): Bacteria > Verrucomicrobiota > Verrucomicrobiia > Opitutales > Opitutaceae > Lacunisphaera. The sequence goes on along the minus strand of JAYUBB010000205.1, from coordinate 14,500 downwards.
CTGTCACTCGCACTGGTCGGGCTGTATCTCTATGATGTGCGCCAGTTCAACACCGAGATCCAATCCCGGCTGGAAAAAACCCAGTTTTTGATGATCGGGAATCTGGCCCCGCTGCTCGAGCAGAATCCCGAAGCCACCGACCTGCCGCTCGGTACCCTCGGTCTGGATTCGCAGATCGCCGCCGCCGCGGTTTTCGCTCCCGACAGCAAACTCCTCGCCCGTTACGTGCGTTTCGGCGCCCACGAAATCATCCCGCAGCCGCCCAAGGGCCTGCCCAAGTTCTTCGATAGTCACCGGGCTGTGGCTTGGACGCCGATCACCTCGGGCAACAAGACCCTTGGCCTGCTCTATCTCAAAGCCGAGGAAAGCGACACCGACAAGGAGCGTTTTAGCAACCTCCTGCGCGGCTCGCTCATCATCTTCGCTGCCGCGGCCTTCCTCGCCATCACTGTCGCATTCCGGCTCGGCGGCCGCTTCACCCAGCCCATCACCGAGCTCGCCCAAGTCTCCTCAACCGTTCAGCGCAACCACGATTACAGCGAGCGCGTCCGGAGCACGGCCAGCGGCGAGATTGGCGAACTCATCGAATCCTTCAACGCCATGCTGGAGACGATCCAGACCAAGACTTCCGAACTCGAGCAGGCGCGCGAGACCGCCGAGGGCGCCAAAGACCAACTCGAAGAGGCCAACCGCACCCTCGAGGCCCGCGTCGAGGACCGCACCAAACTCCTCGCCAAGGCGGTGAAGGACGCCGAGGAGGCCAGCAAGGCCAAGAGCAGCTTCCTCGCGAAGATGAGCCACGAGCTCCGCACCCCCCTCAACGCCATCATCGGCTATAGCGAAATTCTCCGGGAGGATGCGGTCGACGACGACGACGCCCGCACCGCCGACGACCTCGACAAGGTGCTCAACGCCGCCCGCCACCTCCTCGGCCTCATCAATGACGTCCTCGACATTTCCAAGATCGAGGCCGGCAAGATGGAACTCTACCTTGAGACCTTCGATCTCGCCAAGACGGTCAACGAGGTCATCGCCACCGCCGCACCCCTGGTCTCCAAGAAAGGCAACACCCTCGCCCTCGATTGCCCCTCCGACATCGGTGCGATGCACGCCGATGCCACCAAGCTCCGCCAGATGCTCCTCAACCTGCTGAGCAACGCCAGCAAGTTCACCGAGAAGGGCACCATCACCCTCAAACTCACCCGCCTGCCCGACAGCGGAACCATCGAGTTCGCCGTCAGCGACACCGGTATCGGCATGACCGCCGAGCAGCTCACCCGCCTCTTCCAAGCCTTCAGCCAGGCCGACGCCTCCACCACCAGCAAGTATGGCGGCACCGGCCTAGGCCTCGCGATCTCCAAGCAGTTCGCCCAGATGATGCACGGCGACATCACCGTCACGAGCACCGCCGGCCGAGGTTCCACTTTCACCATCCGCCTGCCCGCCACGGTCGAGATCAAGCAGCCCAAGATCGTCAATCAGAGCAGCCCCCGCCTCACCCGCTCCCCTTTCTCCAATGAAAAGCGCCCCAAGATCCTCGTCATCGATGACGACAAGGACATTCGCTTGGTCATCTCCGAGATTCTCGACCAGAACGGCTACGAGGTTTTCACCGCCGGCTCCGGCCAGCAGGGTATCGACCTCGCCGCCCAGATGGTGCCCAACCTCATCATCCTCGACATCATGATGCCCGGCATGGACGGCTGGACTGTTCTCACCAAGCTCCAGCACAAGCCCTCCCTCGCTGATATCCCCGTCATTATTCTTAGCGGAGCCAGCGGCCTGGAGATGGCCATGTCCCTGGGTGCTGCCGCCGTCCTCTTCAAGCCGGTCGATGCCCACCAGCTCACCGCCGAGATCGCCGCCCAGCTCGCCCCCCTGCCGCCCTCCTTCGTCCTTCTCGTCGAAGACGACGCCGATTCCCGCACCCTCATCACCCGCCTGCTCGACAGCGAAGGCTGGAACTCCCGCTCCGCCATCAACGGCAACGCCGCCCTTCGCATCCTCAAACAGGGCACCCCCGCCATGATTGTGCTCGACCTCAAGATGGCCGGCATGAACGGCTTTGAATTGCTCGAGGTCATCGGGAAGAATCCCCTCTGGAGCAAGATCCCCGTCGTCATCGTCACCTCGATGGACCTCACCGCCGACATGCGCGACTATCTTACCCCCCGCACCGTGGGCATACTTTACAAGGGCCGCTTCAGCCGTGAGGATCTCGTCGGTGCCATCCGTCCCGTTGTCCAGAACGCGATTCTTTCCGCCACCTGACCCCTTTCACTTTCAACCCCGATTACCATGCCCAAGATTCTTCTGGTCGAAGATAACGAAATGAATCGCGACATGCTCACTCGTCGCCTCGAAAAACGTGGCTACACCATTGCCATCGCTGTTGACGGTGGCGCCGGTGTCGCCCTGGCCAAGAGCGAGCAACCCGACCTCATCCTCATGGACATGTCCCTCCCGGTCCTCGATGGCTGGGACGCCACGAAGCAGGTCAAGGCCGATCCCGCCACGGCGGGGATCCCCATCATCGCCCTCACCGCCCACGCCATGGAAGGCGACCGCCAGAAGGCGCTCGCTGCCGGTTGCGACGATTTCGACACCAAGCCCGTCGAGCTCAACCGCCTGCTCCTCAAAATCGAGGAGCTCCTCAAGAAATTCCCGCCCAAGCCCAAGGCATGAGCGGCGACAGCTCCAGTCTTTCCGGCGGCTCGGTCCCGCCGGTCAACCTCACGCCTCTGCTCAAGGCGCTCAAGACCCGTGACCACGAGGGTCTCTCCAAGCTGCGCCACGCCCTCCGCACCCCGCTCAACCAGATCATCGGGTACAGCGAGCTACTCATGGAGACGGCCGAGGAAACGGCCACCACCGCCCTCCTCCCCGAGCTCAAACGCATCCACTCCGGCGGCGGCGAGCTGCTCGCCTTGATCAACGACGCCCTGGCCGCCTGGAAAATCGAGGCCGGCAAAGTCGATTTCGCCGCCCTGCGCGATAACCTCCGCTCCCCCCTTGGCGGTGTCATCACCCTTACCGGCCAGAGTCTCGCCACCGCCCGCACCGCCGGCCAGACCGCCATCGCCAAGGACCTGGAGAAGATTCTCCTCGCCGCCCAGAATCTCCTCAACCTCTCCGAAAACACGGCTTCCCCCGACCACGCCGAAGCCGGCCCCGCCCGCAGTGAACCCGCCTTGGATGATGCCACCAGTGCCATCGGCGCCCTGAATGCACCACCGCTGAATCCCGGCGAAGTCACTCCCCATGATTTCGGCATCTCCAACCAGCCGATGCCCAACGCCCGGATTCTCGCCGTCGACGACGACGACATGAACCGCGACATGCTCATCCGCCGCCTGGACAAGCTCGGCTACGATGTCACCGAGGCTGCCACCGGCCGCGAAGCCCTCGCCAAGGTCAAGGAGGGTAACTTCGACCTCATCCTCCTCGATATCCTCATGCCCGACCTCGACGGTTTCCAGACCCTCGAGTTCATCAAGGCCGACCCGCGCCTCAAACACATCCCCGTCATCATGCTCACCGCCCTCGACGACGTCGAGAGCACCGTCCGCTGCATCGAGGCCGGTGCCGAAGATTTCGTCCCCAAGCCCTTCAGCCCTGTCATCCTCCGCGCCCGCATCACCGCCTCCCTTGAAAAGAAACGGCTCCGCGACCAGGAGCAGGCCTTCCTCGCTCAGCTTCAGATCGAGCGCACCAAGTCCGAACGCCTTCTCCTCAACGTCCTCCCCAAGGCCATCGCCGAACGCCTCAAAGCTGGCCAGCGCACCATCGTTGACAGCTTCATCGACTCCACCGTGCTCTTCGCCGACATCGTCGGCTTCACCCGCATCGCCGCCAAGCAGTCGCCGCAGCGCACCGTTCAGCTTCTCAACGAGATTTTCTCCAGCTTCGACCGCATCGCCGAGCAGTTAGAGCTCGAGAAGATCAAGACGATCGGCGACGCCTACATGATGGTCAGCGGCGTCCCCGTCATCCGCAACGATCACGCCGAGGTCAGCGCCGCCGCCGCCTTCGAGTTCCTCGATGCCGTGCGCGCCTTCAACCGCCGCCACCAGCTCGACTGGGCCATCCGCATCGGCATGAACAGCGGTCCCGTCGTCGCCGGCATTATCGGCACCAAGAAATTCGCCTACGACCTCTGGGGCGACACCGTCAACATCGCCAGCCGCATGGAATCCCATGGCCAGCCCGGCCACGTGCAAGTCTCCGAGGTCACCAAGAATCTCCTCGCCGACAAATACGACTTTCAGCCCGTGGGTGTCATCGACATCAAGCACTCGGCCCCCATGCCCACCTACCTGCTGCAGCGCAAACCGGCCAAGTAAGCCACCCGGCGCCAACCCGGACTTGCGAATTAGCGCCTTTGCTGCGATTGGCTGTCCTTCATGCCCCGCATCCCCCTGGAGGACAATTTCACCGACGTCATCGGCAAGGCCCAACGGGGCCTTCAACTGACTGACGACACATTGGCCACCAAGGCGAGCGTCACCGTTGACGAATTGAAGGCTGTCAAGGGCGGTGAGATTCGGGACCTCGTCATCCGCGCCATCGCCAAGCCGCTCCAGCTCGAACGTGAGGCGCTCCTCGCCCTCGCCCGCCGCAAGTGGTATCCCAAACAGCCCGTCTTCCCGCGCGGCTTCGCCATGTTCAACACCCCGCACGAGGATATGACGGTCAACGCCTACCTCGTGTGGGATTCCAAAACCCGCCAGGCCGCCGCCTTTGATACCGGCACCGACGCGCAACCGATCCTCGACACGCTCGCGGGCGAGAATCTGACCCTGCGTTACATTTTTCTCACCCACACCCACGACGATCACATCGCCGACCTTCCCCGCCTCGCTTCCACCGGCGCGGAAGTCTGGGCCAGCGAACTCGAGCCCGCGCCCCATCCCGGCGCGAAGACCTTCCAGGAAAACGCCCACTTCCACCTCGGCGAACTGGCGATCAAGACCCTTTTCACCTGGGGCCACTCGCCCGGCCAGACCTCCTACTACGTCACCGGTCTCGCCTGGCCGCTCGCGATCGTCGGCGACTCCCTTTTCGCCAGCTCGATGGGCGGCGGTCTCGTCTCCTACGATATCCAGCTCCGCAACAACAAGCAGAAGCTGATGAAGCTCCCGCTCGACACGGTCTTCGCCTGTGGCCACGGACCACTCACCACGCTCAAGCAGGAGAAGAAACACAATCCGTTCTTCGCCCGATGAGCGAAGGGCACGATCCCTATGCCGCGCTGCGCCACACCAGTTACCGGCGTTTCCTGATTGGCAACTTTCTCGCCAACGTGGGACGGCAGGCGTTCAACATCGCCGCCGCATGGCAGATCTACCAGTGGACCAACTCCGCCGCCGCGCTGGGGCTGGTGGGGCTGGTCAATTTTCTGCCCCTTTTGGCGCTGGTGCTGCCAGCGGGAGCCATTGCCGACCGGCTCGATCGCCGCCTCATCATCATGCGGACGACGCTGGTGTCCACCGTGCTCTCGCTGGTCCTGGTACTCGTCACCCATTTCCACGCCTCCATCCCCCGGCTCGCCCTGCTCGAACACGCCAACGGCCTCCTGCGCGCTGTCGCACTCACCTTTGAGCGCCACGCTGACCCGGCCAGCCTGCATTTCGACAATCCCGCCCTGCCGCTCACCTACCTGATCTTGCTTGGCCAAGCCTGCCTGCGTGTCCTGGCCGGTCCATCGCGCGGGGCTTTTGTGCCTCTGCTCGTCCCGCAAGCTGCACTGGGCAACGCCGTGACCTGGACCGCCAGTTTCTTCGAACTCTCGACTGTGCTGGGCCCCGCCCTGGGCGGGCTCGTCGTGGCCTTGACCGGTTACTCGACGGTTTACCTGCTCGATGTGCTGGCCTCGGGTCTTTTCGTGACGATGCTGTTTGGGGTGCATCCGGCGGCGGGCCCCCGCCCGGTGACGGTGCCCCGCGGCGGCATGCTCGCCGGCGTGAAATTCATGTGGCGCAACAAGACAGTCCTTGCCGCCATGTCCCTCGATCTTTTCGCCGTGATTCTGGGCGGAGCCACCGCCCTGCTGCCCATCTACGCTGACCGGATCCTGCACGTTGGCCCGGCCGGCCTCGGCTGGCTGCGGGCCGCCCCCGCCGCCGGTGCGATCTGCATGGCGATGTTCACCGCCCACTGGCCCAGCGCCAGACGCCCGGGCGTGCTGATGCTCTGGTCTGTCGCGGGTTTTGGCGCCGCCATCGCCGTGTTCAGTCTCTCCACCGTCTTCTGGCTTTCGCTGATCGCCCTGTTTTTCAGCGGAGCCTTCGACAATTACAGCGTCGTGGTGCGGCACTCGCTCGTCCAGCTGATGACGCCCGACGCGCTGCGGGGCCGCGTGACCGCCGTCAACCAACTCTTCATCGGTTCGTCCAACGAGATCTCGGCCCTGCGCGCCGGGCTCAGCGCCGCGCTCTTCGGCCCCGTCATGGCCGCCGGCGTCGGCGGCCTGGGTACCATCGCCGTGACCGGCCTCATCGCCTGGCTCTTGCCCTCGCTCAAGCACGTCCCACCCCTGCATCGGATAAAAACCGAGCCGGATGAACTGGAAGAGCGGCCGATATAGACCGATGACTGATCGGGAATTTCAGTTCTTGCGGAACCATAAAAATTGACCCAAGTTGCGCGCTCGTTTCAGCCCGGTGCGGTAGCCAAGTGGTAAGGCCGAGCTCTGCAAAAGCTCTATTCGGCGGTTCGATTCCGCCCCGCACCTCCACTTTGCCGGCCCGGCGTGCACTTCGCGCTAGACTCTCCCCCGCCATTTCCGGTTAATCGCCCCATGGCCTGCACCGTTTTCACCATCGCCAACCAGAAGGGCGGCGTCGGCAAGACCACTACCGCGGTCAACCTCGCCGCCGCGCTCGCCGAGCGCAAGATCCACACCCTCGTCGTGGACCTCGACCCCCAGGCCAACGCCACCAGCGCTCTCGGGGTGGAGAAGTTCGAGGGCAAGAGCCTCTACGGTCCGCTGCGCGGCGAAGGCAGCGCCTTCGAGATGCTGACCCCCACCCAGTGGCCGCACCTCGCGCTCATCCCCTCCGAGGTGGACCTTGCCGCCATCGAGATCGAACTGGCCCAGCAGCCCAACTATCTCATGCGCCTGCGGTCGGTGCTCGAACCCCTCCGCAACTCCGGCGGCTACCGCGTCATCATCATCGACTGCCCGCCGGCGCTGGGCATGCTCTCGATGAACTCCCTTGCCGCCGCCGACCACCTGCTCATCGCCCTCCAGTGCGAATACATGGCGCTCGAGGGCCTCGGCCAGATCCTCAAGGTCGTGCAGCGCCTCAAAAGCGCGGGCGTCAATCCCACCCTCGATGTCGGCGGCATAGTCATGACCATGTTCGACAGCCGCACCAACCTCTCCAAGCAGGTCGTCGACGAGGTGAAGCAGCATCTGTCGAGCAAGCTTTTTGACACCGTCATCCCTCGCACCGTCCGGCTCAGCGAGGCCCCGAGCTTCGGCCAGCCCATCTTTGTCTACGACCCGCACGGCCCGGGCGCCACGGCTTATCGCGCCCTCGGCAAGGAAGTCGCCGCGCGTTTCGGGCTGAATGACAACGGCGCGTAACCGTAGCGCGCATCGAGTAGCGAGTAGCAACCATGGGGAATTTGCCATACTTCGCCTGCTGACTACTCACAACCCGCCACTCACTCCTGATCCATGCTCGCCACCCTGAACAAATACCGCGCCGCCTTCTCGGTCGGCCTCCAGAGCAATCTGGTCTACCGGGTGAACTTCGCCATCCGCGGCTTCTTCTCGTTTTTCCACCTCATCGTGGTGTTCATTTTGTGGGGCGCCGCCTACACGGGCAGCCCGGTGATAGGTGGCTTCAATTTCGCGCAAACCTTCACCTACTTTGTGGCGCTCATCGTCGTGCAGTTCATGATCGGTGCGTTCAACGAGGACTACCAGATCAGCGAGGACATCCGTAACGGCCTGATCAACCAGTTTCTGCTCAAACCGATCAACTACTTCGCCTATCGTTTCAGCATCTATGTGTCGGCGCGGCTCGTCACCGGCCTGCTCATTCTGCTGCCCGTGTTGGTCTCGTATCCCCTGCTCAAGGACTACCTCGTGCTGCCGGCCGACACCTGGCGGCTGGCGATCGGCCTGCCGGCCCTGGTCATGTCCGGGTTCATCCAGTTTGGCATCGCCTACTGTTTCGGGTTGATGAGCTTCTGGTTCCTTGAGATCCAGGGCCTGGTGATTCTCTCCATGGCCCTCGAATCCGTGCTCGGCGGACAGATCTTCCCGCTCGACCTGATGCCCGAGTGGCTCTTCCGGGTGTCGCAGTACCTGCCGTATTACTACCAGATGTATTTTCCCGTCGCGATTTTCACCGGCCGGCTCAACGACCCGGCGGCGGCGCTCAACGGCCTCGTCATCCAGGCCGGTTGGGTCCTGGTGATCCTCGCCCTCGGCCAGCTCCTCTGGCGGCGCGGTCTGCGCCTGCACACCGCCGTCGGCGGCTGAATCCATGGACTCCCTCGCCCACTACGCCCGCCTCTGGCTCACTTCCGCCCGCTACTCGATCATGCGGGTGCTGATGTTCCGCGGCGATTTCTTCATCTGGGCGCTGGTCGAACTGTTCTGGATGTCGGTCAACCTGCTGATGATTTCCGTCATCTACGACCACACCAAGCTGGTCGCCGGCTGGAGCAAATACGAGATGATGCTCCTCGTCGGCACCTCGCTGCTGATCCAGCGTTTCCTGATGGGCTTTTTCTGGAGCAGCCTCTTCGAGATGGGCCGCAACATCCGCAGCGGCCACTTTGACTTCTATCTCGCGCAGCCGGGCAACGTGATGTTCACGGCCACCACCCGGAAGATTGATCCCGACAGCCTGCTCAACTCCCTCGTGGCCCTGTCCGTCGTCATCTACGCGGCGCGCCGGCTCGGGCTGCATCCGGGCGCGGCCGATCTCGCGCTCTACGCGCTGATGGTGGCCTGCGGCGTCGTCATCCACTACAGCATGCTCGTCCTGTGCATCGCCCCGGCGTTCTGGATCACCAGCGTGCAGGGCATTGAGGGCAGCTACTTCACCCTCAGCGAATTTTCCCGGCTGCCCCGCCAGGCTTTCCATGGGGTGGCCAGCGTCGCCTTTGTCTGGATCCTGCCGGTCGTGGTCGTGAGCAATGCCCCGGCGAACATCCTGCTCCATGGCTTCGACCTCAGGGTTGTCGGCTGGCTGCTGGCAATCACTTTGATCTGGTTTACCCTGGCCGTGGTCATTTTCCATCGCGGGCTCCGCCGCTATTCCAGCGCCAGCTCCTGAGCCCGATGCCCGCCCCCGCTAAAATTTCCGCCTTGCAGAAAAAAATCGGCCACCTGTTCCGGGAACCGGCACTGCTGGTGGAGGCCCTGACCCACAGTTCCTACCTGCAGGAGGATCCCGCGGCTGCTCCGCACAACCAGCGCCTCGAGTTCCTCGGCGACTCGGTCCTGCAGTTCATCCTCACCGCCGCCCTCTACCGCGACTATCCCACCGAGCGCGAGGGTGTGCTCAGCCGCCGCCGCGCCGTGCTTTCCAAGGGCGAGTTTCTGACCCAGATGGCCCGCGACCTCGGCCTCGACGCCAGCCTGCGCCTCAACAAAAGCGAGGAGTTAGCCGGTGGCCGCAACCGTGCCTCGATCCTGGAGGACGTCTTTGAGGCACTGGTGGGCGCGATCTACCTCGATAGTGATCTTGCCACCACGCAGGCGCTGGTCCTCCGCTGGTATGGTCCGCTGGCCGACCGGCTGGCCATCTCGGAGGATGCCGAGAATCCGAAGGGCCGGCTCCAGGAATTGGTGCAACCCGAACACGGCAACACCGCACTCAATTACGAGGTCAGTGCCACCACCGGCCCCCGTCACGCCCGCATCTACGAGGTCGCAGTGCTGCTTAACGACCGGAAGATTGGCTCGGGCTCCGGGCCGTCCAAGAAGGTGGCCGAGGAGGCCGCCGCGCGGGTAGCCCTGGCCACCTTGCGGGCGGAAGATCGCGAAATGGTGAAATAGCGAATCGCGGAATTGCGCTGCCGGAGAATCTGGCAATCGTTCCGTCCTTCCACGCTTCCGCGCTAGATTTGTCAGCAGAAAATTCCGTTCCGCGCATCAGAATCACCGGCGTTTGTCCGGCAGCGCACCCCTATGCCCTCGCGGAACTGGTCCGGCTGCACCGCGCCTTGGTCTGGCTCGTCCTTCACGAAGAGGCCTCGCAGACCGATTTGCTCGCCGAGGACATCGCCCTCTTTCACTCGGCTGGTGGAAGCCAGACGACTCTCGAAATCCTCGCCTTTCCCGAAGCCCAGACCGACACCCGGGAAATGCGCGAGGCTTTCAACGCCGCAAGCGACCGGCTCGCGGTGCTGAGCAAACTGCGCGGCCTGCCCAAATCCCCGGCCTCAAGCCCCACCTCCAAGACCCCGGACTCCGGATCCTGTCTCCTCATCCTCGCCACGCCCGGCGCCTTGCTGCAACCGGTGCCCGCGTTAGCCGACTTCGCCTCACGCGAAACCACGCTGCAACGCGGGGAGACACGCCCATTCCACGACCTGCTCGAATTGCTCCGCTCCTACGATTACGACAGCGAGGCCGTATGCGAGGCCCCCGGCCAATACGCTGTGCGCGGCGGGATCGTGGACGTTTATCCCATCACGGCCCGCCAGCCCTACCGGCTGGATTTCTTCGGCGACACCCTGGAGGATATCCGCACCCTCGACCCGGTTACCCAGCGCTCGGGGGAATCAGTTGCGAACATCATCCTCACCGCCGCGCCGCGCCTGCAGGCCAGCGCGCCCCAAGCCAGCCTGCTCGGCTATCTGAATCCGGACGCACACATCGCGCTGCTCGAACCCAAGGCGCTGGAGGAGCTGTTCCATACCCTCGCCCCGGACGGCCGATTCACCCTACCCGCCCTAACCCATGCCTGTGCCGGACTGTTCGGCCTCGGTGACCTCGATCTGGCCAGCGACCTGTTTGACCACGCGACGGGCGAGGACACCTGGGACACCGAATCTCTTTCTCATCACCGCTCCTATCCCGAGGAACGGCTGATCGCCCATGAACGCCTGCTAGCCGAGGATGAGGCCCGGCGGCAGTTCCTCGAGCAGGTCGCGACGTGGCAGCAGGAGGGCTACGCGGTCGATTTCATCATCTCAAAGGAAGGAGAAGAGCAACGCGTCCGCGAACTGCTGGCCGAGGACAAAGTCCTGAAAAAACTCAAGCCCCGCTTCCTGCGCGGCACGCTGGGCGAGGGATTCCGCCGGACGTTTCGGACAGGTAGGACGGGGCCACTGGCTGCGCCACAGTCAATGCACGGCGGGCCCAGCGGTCCCGCCCTAACCAAAGGCCAGGTGGTCGTCAGCGAGACCGAGGTCTTCGGCCGGCGGCGCGCCCGCCGGTCCGCACCGAAGCGAGCCATCGCCGCCCAATCCACTGTGGATCAGTTGCTCGACTTCTCCGAGTTGGTGGAGGGTGACTTTGTCGTCCACCTCCAGCATGGCATAGCGCAATACCGTGGCCTGACCAAGCTTGAGACTCGTGACGGCGTGCGCGAAGTCATCTCCTTGGAATTCGATGACAAGGTGACGCTCCACGTGCCCTTGCAGGAATCGCACCTGATCAGCCGTTACGTCGGCCTCTCCAAGGTGAAGCCGCAGCTCGGCCGCGTCGGCTCGGGTCGCTGGGAAAAATCCCGTCAGGCCGCCGAACGTTCGACTCTCGATCTCGCCGCCGAACTGCTGGCGATCCAAGCCCGGCGCGAGGCACAACCTGGTCACGCCTTCGCCGAGGATACGGTCTGGCAGAAGGAATTTGAGGCCGCTTTTCCATTCACCGAAACGCCCGACCAGTTGAAGGCGATCGCCGACACCAAGGCCGACCTGGAGCGTACCCGGCCGATGGACCGGCTGCTATGCGGCGATGTCGGCTTCGGCAAGACCGAGGTGGCCATCCGGGCCGCGTTCAAGGCCGTCATGGGGGGCCGGCAGGTCGCCGTGCTGGTGCCGACCACCGTGCTCGCCCAGCAGCACCTGAACACTTTCCGTGAGCGCATGGCCGGCTACCCCGTCGCCATTGAGATGCTCAGCCGCTTCCGCACGCGCAAGGAACAGAAGGGCATTCTCGCCGCTCTGGCCGAGGGCAAGATTGATGTCCTCATCGGCACCCACCGGCTCATCCAGGACGATGTGAAGTTCCGCGAGCTTGGCCTCGTGATCGTGGACGAGGAACAGCGCTTTGGCGTGAAGCACAAGGAGGTGTTCAAGCGCTGGCGGGCGCATGTGGACATGCTCTCGATGAGCGCCACGCCCATTCCACGCACTCTCTACCTCGCCCTCACCGGTGCGCGCGACCTGAGCACGATCGAGACCGCCCCGATCAACCGCCTCCCGATTCAGACCATCGTCAAGAGCTACGACGAGAAACTCGTGGTCGAGGCCATCCGGCACGAGGTCCGTCGCGGCGGGCAGGTGTTCTATCTCCACAACCGGGTGGTGAGCATCGACCTCGTCGCGGCACGTCTGCGCGAACTGCTGCCGGACCTCACCATCGGCGTCGGCCACGGCAAGATGGGCGCGGAGGGCCTGGAACGGATGATGACCGATTTCGTCGCGGGCCAATACCAGGTGCTGGTCTGCACGACGATCATCGAGAGCGGGCTCGATATTCCGAATTGCAATACGCTCATCATCGAGGGTGCGGACCGTTTTGGCCTGTCGCAGCTCTACCAATTGCGCGGGCGCGTCGGCCGGTTCAAGCATCAGGCCTACGCGTATCTGTTGCTCCACCGTCACACCCGGCTACTTGACCTCGCCCGGCAGCGGCTGACCGCCATCCGCCAGCACAACCAGCTCGGCGCGGGCTTTCGGATCGCGATGCGCGACCTCGAACTGCGCGGGGCGGGCAATCTTCTCGGCGCCGAGCAGAGCGGCCACATCGTGGGCGTGGGGTTCGAACTGTATTGCCAGCTGCTCCGGCAGAGCGTGGCCCGGCTCAAGGGCGACAAACAGGCCGCGCGGGTACGCGCCAGCGTGAAGCTGGACTTCATTTTCGTCGGGGAGGGCGCCGAACCAGGGTGCGCAGAGGCCACCGACTCTTTCAGTGCCTTGAAGCAAGCGGAACGCAGTGAGGGGGTGATCGACCGGATCCAGGCCCGGCTGACCCCAGCTTACATCGGCGAAACCCGCCTGCGGATCGATTTCTACCGGCGGCTGGCGATGGCCGAGAATCCCAAGCAAGTCCGGGAACTGGAGCAGGAGTTGCGGGATCGTTTCGGCAAATTCGGCGAGACCGTGCGGGCCCTGCTGTTAATGACGGAAATCCGTGCCCGGGCGGAACAAAAGGGCATCCTGTCCGTCGAAACCGAAGGCCACCGCCTGAAGTGCCTCCGCAATTCGGGCCGCCACGACGATTTCATTCAATTGAGCAGCCGGTTTCCCCGCTTGACCGCCCCCACCCCCCTTGCAAGGTTGAAAGAAATAATCACATTCCTGCACAATCTTCCCGCTTCATGAGTCTCCGCAGTTTCCACCCAGCCATCTTCGCCTCCCTCAGTCTCTTCGGAGCCGTCCTGGCCTCACATGCCCAGGCACCCGCAGACAATCTTAACCTGCGCTATGCCAACGGTATCGTCGCCATCGCCGAGGAGAAAATCATCACCGTGGATGACGTCCGGCGCGAAATCGGACCGCTCATTCCTGAGATCCAGAAAACGAGCCGCAACGAGCAGGAATTTAACGAGAAACTCGAGTCGCTGCAGGAAGATGTCATCCAGAACCTCATCGACCGGGTCTTGATTGTGAAGGAATTCTACAAGGACGAAAAGCGCAAGGTCCCCTCCAGTTACATCGACAACCAACTGGCCGAGACTGTCATCACCCAATTCGACGGTGATCGCAGCAAGTATCTCGCCTATCTCCGTTCGCGCGGCATTTCACAGAAGGACTACCGCCGGGAAATCGAAGAGGACATGATTTACAGCTATATGCGCCAGCAGCAGTCCAAATCCAGCAGCACGGTCAGCCCGGTGCGTATCGAGGCCTTCTACAATGAAAACAAAGAGCGGTTCAATCAGGAGGACTCGGTTCACCTGCGTCTGATCCAGGTTGCCCGCGCTCCCGAAGACACCGACGAAACCCTGCGCGCCAAGGCCGACAGTATCGTTGCGGAGCTGGTGGCCGGCGCCGACTTCGGCGACCTCGCCCGCAAATACAGCCAGGATTCCCGCAAGGGCAAAGGCGGTGACTGGGGCTGGCAGCGCCGCACCGACCTGCGCAAGGAATTCAGCGACGTCATCTTCACTCTAAAGAAAGGCGACCGGAGTGAGCCGCTCATCACCCCCGAGGGCGCCTTCCTGTTTTTCGCCGAGGACCGCAAATACGCCGGCACCCTCCCCATCGACGAGGTCCGGCCGGAGATCGAGAAGGCACTCGTCCAGCAGGGTTCCCGCAAAGCCACTGAGCGCTGGCTTGAGAAACTCCGACGCAACGCCTA
>JAYUBB010000204.1:0-14651 GCA_043741015.1 Opitutaceae bacterium | reverse complement strand
CGATGGTGAACTGCTCGGCGGAGGTCAGCCGCTTGTGGCCGTCGGCATGGTCGAGGCCGACGCCCAGCAGGTGGGCGGACTTAGCTTTGCGGCGACGGGTGACTTTCTTCATCTAAGGCAGGCAACGTGCTCGGCTCGGCCGGGGTTTCAAGTTCGTTTTCCTCCACGGCGGTGCAGAGGATGTCGGTGAAGGCCTCGTTCTGCTCCAGCCGCAATTTCCTGAGACGCGTCAGCTCAAGTACAGCGAGGAAGGTGGCCACGAGACGGCGGAGGGAGATCTTCTCGGGGAAGAGTGCGGAGAAGACGAAGAGCTTCTGCGTCTTGATGCGCTCCAGCACGTATTCCATCTGGTCGGCCACAGTCACCTGCTCGGCGTGAATCTCGCCGACCACGAGCTTTTCGGCGAGGCGGCGGAGCACGAGGTTGAAGGAGTTCCACACCTCGATGCGGTCCACATGCTTGAGCGGGCGCTCGGAGGCGGGGGCGAAGGCCGAGCCGGCAGGGCGCGGCAGCATGTTCTGGGCGTCGAGGGACATCTGGCCGAGGTTGCCCGCGGCTTCCTTGAACTTCTTGTACTGGAGAAGCTGGTGGACGAGCTCCCAGCGCGGGTCGAGGTCTTCCTCCTCGGCATTCGGGTCGACGGCCTGCTGGTGCTTGGGCAGGAGCATCCGGCTTTTGATCTCCATGAGCGTTGCGGCCATGACGAAAAACTCGCCGGCCACCTCGATCTGGAGCTCCTTCATCGCGTAGATGACCTCCAGATATTGCCTCGTCACCGTAGCAATGGGAATGTCGTAGATATCGAGCTCGTTCTTCCGGATAAGGAAGAGGAGGAGGTCCAGCGGACCCTCAAAGACGGGGAGTTTGATGCGATAATCGGCTTCGGCAACCACGCGGCCAGTCGAGGGCCGGGCGGCTCGGCCTGCAATCGGAAAAACACAGAGGAGTCGTATTTGAAACGCACCGGGTGTGGTCGCAGTGGGGTCAGGTGCCTCAGCAATTTTTCGTGATCAATCCGGACGGCGAAACTTTCCCCTTGAACCCGGGCGCGGGGCTGGGGACGCTTTGGGCCGATGTCCTACGCCGCCTATCTGCCCTTCCTTATCCAGATCGTGCTGGCCGCCGCGATCACCAGCGGGGTCATCGCGGTGAGCCACCTCGTCGGTCAGCGCGCGCGGGGCAGCAAGATCAAGGACGCGGCCTACGAGTGCGGCATCCTGTCCGACGGCAGCACCCACACGCGGTTCTCCGTGAAATTCTATGTCACGGCGATGCTCTTCATCCTCTTCGACATCGAGGTCGTGTTCCTGATCCCGTGGACGTTTGTCTATCGCGATTTCCTGGCCAATCACATCGCCATCCTCACCCCCATGATGTTCTTCCTCGGCGTGCTCGTGCTCGGGCTCTTCTACGAGGTGAAGAAGGGCGCGCTGGAGTGGGAGAAGTAAGGCACCGCGCCGCGGCACGCTGACCCATGCGGCTCGACAAATACATCTCCCGCAACCGCGTCGTGGACCTCGGCAGCGCCGATCTCGAGGGCGCACTGGTCGAGCTGCTCAATCTCACGGTCGATCGGTTCCCCGACCTGAACAAGGAGGCCCTGCTCAAGGGCCTGCTGCGCCGCGAGAGCACGATGACAACCTATCTCGGTCACGGCGTGGCGATGCCCCACGTACGGGTGAAGATGGACCGTCGCTACATCCTCGCCGTGGGCCGCAGCCACTATGGCATCCGCTACGACAGTGCGATGGAGAGCGAGCCGGTGCGGCTGGTGCTCATGCTGATCGCCGACGAGAAGACGCGCGACTACCTGCAACTCCTCGCGGCACTCGCCCAGTTGCTCAAGGAGCCGGATTTCGTCGAGAGCCTGGTCCAGGCGCCCGATCTCGACACGCTTTACGACCGGCTCTTTGCGGGCTTCGGCGGCGTGGCGGCCAAGCCCCTCCCGGCGGCCCAGACCCGCGTCAACCGTGTGATCCTGCGCGAAGCCGAGAAAATCGCCGTGGCGAGCGGCTGCACCGGGTTGATGGTGTTTGGCGACACTTTTGCCAGCCGGTTCCGGGCGCCAAAGTGGGAGGCCGAGATCAAAACCATCCTCGTGACGCGCAACCTGCCCGAGGGCGAAGTGCGGCCGGGGCGGTTCGATGACACCATCCAAGTGCGCTCGTTTTCCAACCAGCGCATGGCCCAATTGCGCAGCGCCGTGCTCGTGGGGATCACGCGCGGGCTCATCACCTTCAAGGACCGGCTTTGCTGCGTCGGCGGCATCGCGGGCACCAACCAGTTTGACTCGATCGTGGTCGTGGATGTGGAGAAAGAGTTCCAGTCCCTGCTCACGGGTCATGCCGACCTGCTCCCGCCCGATGTGAAGCCCGAGGTGTTGGAGCGCGTGATCGCGGTGGCGACGGAACTGGCGGTCGAGGGCCGCGAGGGCCGTCCGGTCGGGTGTCTTTTCGTGGTGGGCGACAGCGAGAAGCTGGCCAGCCTGACCAAGCCGCTCGTGCTCAATCCATTTTACGGCTACAAGGAGGAGGATCGGAACATCCTCAATCCGTTCATGGACGAGACCATCAAGGAATTTTCCTCCATTGACGGAGCGTTCGTCATCCGCGGCGACGGGGTGGTGGAGGCGGCGGGTTCGCTCATCCAGGCGACGGATTACAACCACGTCCTGCCCAGCGGACTCGGTTCGCGCCATGCGGCGGCGGCGGCCATCTCGGTGGCGGCGGACTGCATCGCGCTGGTCGTGTCCTCCAGCACGGGGCAGGTGACCCTGTTCCGGCGCGGGGTAATGATGCCCCTGACGGAAAAGAAGGTAAGCGCCTAGCAAGGTGACATTTGCCGCGCTTTTCCGGCCGGTCAGCTGGTGGTGAAAGTTTTAGGTTGCACGCGGTTGGGGCGCGGCTTTGCTCTCGGCCCTTACCACCCATTTAAGCCATGCAAGAAACCGTCACCCTGGAATGCACCGAAGCCCGCAAAGAAGGCAAACCGCCCTCGCGCTACCTCACCAAGCGCAACAAGAAGACCGTGACTGAGCGCATCGAGAAGAAGAAATACAATCCCTTCCTCAAGCGCCACACGCTCCACAAGGAGATCAAGTAAGTCACCGTCAGGCTAAAACTTCGCAGGCCGGTTCCACGCGGACCGGCCTTTTGTTTGCCCTATTTCCTGACCACGACGGGCGTCGGCGGGGCCGGGGTTACCGCGGTCGCGAGATGAGCCCGGCGGGCCGCGCGCCAGCTGTCGCGGTGTTTGCGGATCCAGTCCAGCAGGGCCCGCTCGAAGCCGATGTCGTAGCCCAGGCGTTCCGATTCAATCCACTTGTGCTTCAGGATTTCCTCCCGCTCCGCCAGAAATTCCTGGTAGAGGCTCGACTGCTTGACGAAGTCGCGGTTGCCGCTGGTCTCGCTGGGTAGGGGAGTGATTGCGGACATGGGGTGGCTCTTAGCAACAATTGAAAAGATGCCCGACATGTCTTGTCGGCAGATGTTGGCCCGGCTGAAGCGTCATGTAGCCAAAAGGTAGAGGCGTCGTCTCGGGTGTGTCAATCCGGCTGCTAGACTTTCAACCGGGCCAGCAAGCCCTCGGCGATGCTGCGAAAGACCAGCGCGGGTTTGCTTTCGGGCGAGTTGACCGTGATCGGCATGCCGCAATCGCCGCCGGCGCGGATTTCGGGAAAGAGCGGCACCTGGCCCAGCAGGGTGGTGCCGAGCGCCTCGGCGGTCAGCGCGCCGCCACCCTCGCCGAAGAGATGCTGCCGGTGGCCGGCAGCGTCCTCGAACCAGCTCATGTTCTCGGCCACGCCGAGCAGCGGGACGTTGACCTTCTGGAACATCAGGCCGCCCTTGCGGGCGACGTTGGTTGCCGCGGTCTGGGGCGTGGTGACCAAGATGGCACCATCAAGCGGGAGTGTCTGCACGAGCGAAAGCTGGGCGTCGCCGGTGCCGGGCGGCAGGTCCACCAGCAGCACGTCGCGTTCGCCCCATTTTACGTTTTGGACGAACTGCTGGATCGTCTTCATGATCATCGGGCCGCGCCAGACGACCGGCGTATTGTCGTCCACCAGGAAGCCCATGGACATGACCTTTACGCCGTGGCGCTCGAGTGGGACGAGCGATTCACCCTCGATCTTGGGCTGGCCGCCGAGGCCCATCATAAGAGGCACGGACGGTCCGTAAATGTCGCAGTCCATCAGGCCAACCCGGCCCGGGCGGCCGCGTTTTTCGAGGATCTGGGCAAGGGCGCAGGCGAGGTTGACCGCAAAGGTGGATTTGCCGACGCCGCCCTTGCCCGAGGCGATGGCGACAGAGTGCTTGAGTCCGGTGGGCGCGGTGCCGCCACCGAGGTTGGACTGGCCGGGCTTGGGCGGGGCCTTGGCGGCCGAGACCGCGAGCTCGATGATCACGTCCTTGACGCCGGGCTGGGCCAGCAGGCATTGCTCGATTTCCTTCTTGAGCATCGTGGGCAGCTTTGGATCCGAGGTCGTGATGGCCACCGAGACCTTGGCGGTGCCGTCGGCAAACGCGACCGAGCGCACCAGCCCGAAGGACACGATGTCACGGCTGAATCCGGGGTACTTAACCTGCTTGAGGGCTTCCTTGATGACGTCGGTGTTCAATGAGGGTGTGAAAATTGCTTGGAAAACAGGGCGCTTTGACCTTGTGAGTAGGCTGTCGAGAGTAAAACAAAAACCAGACCCGAACATCCGTCATTAATTACCGTCCCATGTTCATGCAGACCATCTTTCGTCTCCTCCTCGGCCTCGTCCTCCTTGTGCCCGCCTTCGCCCAGCGCGAAATTGGCGAGATTGTTGTCCAAGCCGACGTGACTACCATTCCGCTGACCATCAGCTCTGCCTCGCCTGAGCTGCAAAACCTCGCCCTCACGGCATTCAATACCCACGGTCGCTACCGGCTTGTCGCGAGTGGCGGGGCTTACGCGGTCGATTTTGCGCCCGCCGGCGCCAGCCAGGTCACGGTCACCATCACCAAGGGCAGTGCCGGCACGCCCGTGCACTCGCAGACCGTCACGGGTGCCAATCTCCGCAACGCCCTCCTGCGCGCCGCCGATGTTGCAGTGAACAAAACCAGTGGCATGCGCGGCTATTTCGCCGGCAAACTCGCCTTCGTCGGCGAGCGCACCGGCCAGACCGAGATCTACACCTCCGACCTGTTTTTCGGCGACCTCTTCAAATGGACGGCCGACGGCAAGCAGGTGCTGGGCCCGCGCTGGGCGCCCGATGGCCAGCGCATCGTCTTCACCAGCTACCGCACCAGCTTTCCCGACATCTATGTGCTCGAACTCAGCAGCCGGCGCATCTCGCTCCTCGCCAGTTTCAAGGGCACCAACAGTGGCGGACGCTTCAGCCCTGACGGTTCGCACGCGGCGATGGTGCTCTCCGGCGAGGGCAATCCCGAGGTCTACATCGGCAACGCGCAGGGCCGGCAGCTCCGCCGCCTCACCAACAACCAGTCGGTCGAGGCCTCGCCGGCTTTTTCACCTGACGGTTCACGGGTGCTCTTTGTCTCTGACGCCGCCGGCGGTCCGCAACTCTACACCGTGCCCGCCACGGGCGGCACGATGACGCGCCTCGCCACGAATATTTCCAAGTATTGCGCCGAACCCGACTGGAGCGCCGCCGAGCCCAACAAGATCGTCTTCACTGCCGGAATGGGCCGGGGTTATCAGACAGCCGTTTTCGACCTCGCCGCCAAGGCCAGCAAGATTGTCTCCAAGGCCCCGACCGATTCGATCGAACCGGTCTGGCTCGCCGACGGCCGCCACGTCATCTGCACCTTCCGCGCCGCCAATACCCGCAGCCTGTACATTCTCGACACCGAATCGGGCAAGGCCACGCGGCTCAGCCCCGCCGCCATGGGTAACACCAGCAGCGCCAGCTACCTCGCGCCGTGAGTGCGCTTCTCATTGCGGGAAACGAAGCGACGAAGCAATCCGTCTGGATCGCCACGGCAGGTGCTGCCTGCCTCGCGATGACAGTCAACTGACATGAAGCTGCTCTTCATCGGCGACATCGTCGGCAAACCCGGACGGGAGATTGTCGGTGCAGTGGTGGCGAAGTTGCGGACGGAGCGCGGAATCGATTTTATCATCGCCAACGGGGAGAACGCCGCGGCCGGATCCGGCATCACGGCGGCCATCGCCCAGACGTTGCTGCAGGGCGGGGTGGACGCTCTCACGCTCGGCGACCATGTCTGGGATCAAAAAGGTTTTGAAGCGGAGATCACGGGCCTCGACCGCGTCTGTCGCCCGGCAAATCTCCCTGCCGGTTGCCCGGGTCGCGATCACCTCATCGTCGAGAAAAATGGATTTCGCCTGCTCGTGTTCACGGTGCTGGGGCGCACCTTCATGGGGATGAAGGCCGAATGTCCCTTCCTTTGCGCTGATGCGATGTTGAAAAAACTCGCCGGGCTATACGACGGCGCGCTTGTCGAGATTCACGCCGAGGCGACTTCCGAGAAGCAGGCACTCGGCTGGCACCTGGCCGGCCGGGCCACCGCCGTGCTCGGCACGCACACCCACGTCGCCACCGCCGACACCGCCGTGCTGCGCGGGCATACTGCGTTCATGTGCGATGTCGGGATGACTGGCCCGCACGAGTCCGTGCTCGGTCGCGAAATCGAGCCCGTGCTCGGGCGCTTTCTCGACGGGATGCCGCGCCGATTTGAGATCGCCTCCGGCGACAACCGTCTCTCGGCTGCCTTGGTGGAATTCACCTCCGACGGCCGGGCGACTGGCATCGAGTGGCTGAGTCTGAAAGCAACCCCATGAAATTCTCTTCGCCTGTCGCTGATGTATTTGTGCCCGATGGCAGTCCGGTGGTGGCAGCCCTGGCCCGCACCACGCACCTGTGCCTCGCCGCGCATCAGGACGACATCGAGATCATGGCCTACCATGGCATCGCCGAGTGTCACGGTCGCAAGGACCGCTGGTTCACCGGAGTTGTGCTGACGGACGGCACCGGCAGTCCCCGCACCGGCAAATTTGCCCGCCACTCGGACGAGCAAATGAAGGTGGTCCGTCGCGCGGAGCAGCGCCGGGCGGCCAAGCTAGGCAAGTATTCCGCCGTGATTCAGCTGGCCCACCCCAGCACCGTGGTGAAGAGCCGCCAGTCCGCCGCGGTGCGCGGCGACCTCGCCGCCATTCTCGCCGCCTGCCCGGCGGAGATTGTCTATCTCCACAATCCTGCGGACAAGCACGACACGCATGTCGCCGTCTTCCTGCGCTGTTTGGCGGCGCTCCGCGCCCTGCCCAGGAACCGGCGACCCAAGCAGGTCTATGGCTGCGAAGTCTGGCGCAATCTCGACTGGCTCGTGGACACCGACAAACTGCTGCTCGACGATTCGGTTAAGCCCGAACTCGCGGCGAAGCTGGTGGCGGTGTTTCAGTCGCAGATCGCGGGCGGCAAGCGCTACGACCGGGCCATTGCCGGGCGCCGCCTGGCCAACGCGACTTTCCATGCTTCCCATGCCATCGACCAGGCTGCGGCGGTCACGTGGGCTATGGATCTTTCTCCGCTGGTCCGTGACGACAAGCTGCCGGTGGATAAATTCACCCTCGCCCACATCGAACGGCTTCGCGCCGAGGTGGCCACACGGCTGAAGAAATTTAAATAGCACTTACCATGGTCAAAAGCACCGGCACTTACACAGGCGGACTCAACTGCCAGCTCACTCACGGCCCGTCGGGGCAGGTCATCGAGACCGATGCGCCCAAGGATAATCACGGACGCGGAGCCGCGTTCTCGCCGACCGACCTGACCGCCGCCTCGCTCGCCTCGTGCATGGTCACCACCATGGCCATCGTCGCCAAATTGAGGCTCGGCACCGACCTCCCGGGTGTGCGCTGGGAGGTGACGAAAGAAATGTCCACCGACAAGCCCCGGCGGATCACGCGTCTCGCCGTGGAAATCTGGCTGCCTTTCCCCAAGTCCAAAGACCCGGAGGGCATATTGGAGCAGGCTGCGCTCAACTGCCCGGTCCATCAAAGCCTGCACCCCTCGGTTGAGCGACCCTTGGTGCTCCACTGGGCGGAGCGACCCCGTCATTTCACCGCGCTGTCGTAGCGGTAGGTGCTGTTGAAGATCAGCTCGATGCCGTCGGCCATGATGCGGACCTTGATCTTGCCTGAAGTGGCGTCGGCAGGCTGGACGCGGCCGGCCACCGTGCGAGGCTTGTTTTTGTGGTTGAACGCCTCCCCGGTGAACTCGGCCGTTTCGCCCCTCGCCATGCGGGCCAGATCGGCGTCGGCGAGGGTGATGGTGATTTTACCGGTTTCGCTCCAGAAAAACCAAGGGAGCACCTTGGCCTCGTAGGTGGTGGCCAGTGTCGAACCCTGTCTGACAAACTGCCCCGTGGTGAGTTTCACACTGCCGATGTAGATGGAGGTCTTCATCGGATCCACAGTGATGTGGTCCCACCCGGTAAGGATGTGGGCGGGCTGTGCCGGCAGCAGCGCCACAGCGGACAGCGTCAGCGCCAGGCACAGTATTGATCGCAACATCACCATTAAGTCAGCATGGGAGGGCATGGGTTGCAGGTAAACGGGAATTACCCGGAAAAATCACGGAAACGATACCGTTGCTGGCTGGTGCAGCCCGGGTTTGTCCGAGCCAGTCGCCCGGCAAAGGAGCCACGGTATGACGAAGCAATCCCCTGTCATTAACTCAGTGTTTTCGCACCCTCGGGTTTCGGTGACCCTGGATGCCCTTCCCATTTCCGCGTTGCCAAGACCGGCGGCGGGCCGTTGCTTGACCGCCTATGGCAAAGCAGGCGCAAGCCACTTGGGGTGGACGATTCTCGGCGGGCCCCGCCGGGCTCATGCTGCGTTTCAGCGAGTCCGTCTCCTTCGACCACCGGCTGGCGCCCTTCGACATCGCCGGCAGCAAGGCCCACTCCGCCATGCTCGCCAAGGTTGGTCTAATCACGCGGAAGGAACGCGACGCCATCCACCGGGGACTCGACGGTATTTTGCGCGAGGTTCGGTCCGGCAAGTTCAAGTGGCAGACGCAGCTCGAGGACGTGCATATGAACATCGAGCAGGCGCTGACCAAACGCGTGCCCGCCGCCGCCAAGCTCCACACCGCCCGAAGCCGCAACGACCAGGTCGCGACAGACATGAGGCTTTACTTCAAGTCCGCCTGCGCGGAGATCGGCGCGGGCATCGCCGCCGCTCAGCGTGCCATCCTCAGGACCGCCGGGAAAAACGCGGCGGTGCTCATCCCCGGCTACACCCATCTGCAACGGGCCCAGCCGGTGTTCCTGGCCCACCATCTTTTCGCCTACCTCGAGATGCTCCAGCGTGATGCGGAGCGGTTCGCCAACGTGGCCGACCACGCGAACTGGTGTCCGCTCGGTTCCGGCGCCATCGCCGGCACGACGCTGCCCATCAACCGCGAGTTCACCGCGAAGGCACTCGGTTTTGTTGATGCCACCGGCCGGCCGCGGATCACGCAAAACAGCATGGATGCGGTCAGCGACCGCGACCTCTACATTGAGTTTGCCTCGGCCTGTGCGCTGACCGGCGTGCATTTCTCCCGGATGGCGGAGGATCTGATCCTCTGGGCCAGTCAGGAATTCAAGTTCGTCGAGCTGCCCGATGCGTTCTGCACCGGTTCCAGCCTCATGCCGCAGAAAAAGAATCCCGATTCGCTCGAGCTGCTGCGGGGCAAGGCGGCCCGGTTGCAGGGCAACCTGCACACGCTCCTCGTGCTTGTGAAGGGCCTGCCGCTGACCTACAACCGGGACCTGCAGGAGGACAAGCCGCCGGTATTCGACAGCCACGACCAGACGGTGCTCTGCCTCCAGGTGCTGGCCGGCACGATCGCCGGCCTGACGGTGCACAAAAAGAAGTGCGCCGCGGCAGTCGCCGATCCGGCTTTGCTGGCGACCGATTTGGCCGATTACCTCGTACGCAAGGGGGTGGCGTTCCGCACGGCCCACCATGTGGTCGGGACGGTCGTGCGGCTCGCCGAGCAGAAGGGCATTGCCCTGGACCGTCTCGCCCTGTCCGACGTGAAGCAGGTTCATCCCGCCTTTGGCCGGGACTGGGCCGGATCGTTTGATCTCGCGAAGGCGATGGCCCGCCGCACCGGCACAGGCATGCCCGGCCCGGCGCAGGTCGCGCGGCAGTTCAAGCGCTGGAAGAAAATCCTAGGGTAGAAAATCGCGGAAGCGCGATTGTTCCCTGATCCGCTCCATGGCGTTCTTCTCCCCGCAGCGCGACTCCGGACTCTACCCTTACCGGAAGGGCCTTTATTTCGCGTTCTTCAACGCGATGAACTGGCAGGTCGCCACGGCCACGCCGACCGTGCTCTTCATGGCCTACCTCGGCGCGGATTCCTTCCAGACCGGGCTGGTCTATGGCTGGCCGCTGCTGCTCACGCCGGTGCAGGTGCTCGCGACGGTGCTGCTGCCCCGGCTGGGCTTTAAGCGCCTCACAATGGCGGGGTGGGGCGCGCGCAGCTGGTTCCTGCTCATCCCGCTCGGCCTCGCGCTGCTGGCCCGGCAGGGCACGGCGCCGTGGATGATCTTGGCGATGGTGGTGGCGATGTTTTTCTACTCGCTAAGCCGTTCGGTGGGCGCGGCGGCCATCACCACCTGGCTGCAGGGGCTGGTGCCGGAATCCGTGCGCGGACGCTATTGGTCCACCGACCAGATCATGGGTGGCACGGCATCGGTCGGCACGCTGGTGTTGTGTGCGGTGTGCTTCACGTGGCTGCCGCAGCCGTGGGCCTTTTTTGTGCTCTACGCGTTCAGCATCACCGGGGCGTGGCTGGCGCTGCGCTGCCTGCGGGCCCTGCCCGACATCGAACGGCCGACGGTGATGGGTCTGGCGAAAATCCGCGCGGACACGCCGCGGCATCTGTTCGGCCCCGGCGCTTTCCGTCCGTATCTGTGGCTGGCGGTGCTTTTCTACGTCGTCACCACCCCGCTGGTTCCGTTCGGGGCCTACTACCTCAAGGCGGTGGCGGGCTTTTCGCCGGCGAGCATCATGGGTTACACCGTGGTGCAATATGCGGGAGTGATCGGGGGCAACTGGTTCATGCGTTCGCGGATCGATCGCACCGGTGCCAAGCCGTTTTTTCGTTTCATGTTCGCCCTGTTCGCGTTCGTGGCCGCGGGCTGGCTGGTGTGCCTCAAATGGCCGCCGGTCATGCCGTGGATGATGCCGGGTCTCTATTTCCTGCTCGGGGCGGGCACGGGCATGTTCACCGCGGCCAACGCCAGCTATCTCGCGAAGATCCTGCCGGTGGCGGAGCGCGCCCTGCCGGTCTCGCTGCATGGTGCGATGGGCTACTTTACCGGCGGCCTGGCCCCGGTGGCCTGGGGCCTCCTGTTGAAGGGCGGCGGGCCCGTGCCATCACTGAATCTCGTGGCGTTCCAGTGGTTTTTCGTCGTGACGCTGGCCGGCTCGGTGGCGCTCGTCGTGCTGGTCAACCAACTCGAGGAAAAGGTCGGCCAGGCCGACCCGCTGCTCGACGGCGGCTGGCTGTTCCGGCCGTTCCGGGTGGTGACTTCCCTCATCAAGCTTGCCGAGCCGGCCCGAGTGGCGGAGCGGAAAGAGGGGAATCCGCGCTAGAGGCTCGCGCCGCACGCAGATTTTTGCACGCTGACCGGCTCTTGTTCCATGCCCGCCATCCGCATCCTCTCCGACCGGGTTGCCAATCAAATCGCCGCCGGCGAGGTGATTGAACGGCCGGCGGCCGTGGTGAAGGAGCTGGTGGAAAATTCCCTCGACGCCGGCGCGACCCGCGTCGAGGTGGAGTTCAGCCACGGCGGACGCAGCCTGATCCGCGTCGAGGACAACGGCTGCGGCATGTCGAAGGACGACGCCCTGATGTCGCTCGAGCGGCACGCCACCAGCAAGCTCGTGGAGACCGCCGACCTCGACCGGCTGGGCACCTTCGGGTTTCGCGGCGAAGCGGTGCCCTCCATTGCGAGCGTTTCACGCTTCGAACTGCAGACGCGTCCCGTCGAATCCCCGGCCGGTACCGAGATACTCATCAATGGCGGCAAACTGGTGCATGTGCGCGAGTGCGGTCTGGCCCCCGGCACGCGGATCACCGTCTCGCACCTGTTCAACTCCGTCCCGGCCCGGCGCAAGTTCCTGAAAAGCGACGCCACCGAGTCGGCGCACATCATCCAGACCGTGCGGCTCTACGCGCTGGCGTGTCCCCAGACGGCCTTTACTCTGATCGAGGACGGTCGGGTGCTGTTTCAGTCACCGATTTGTGCGACGCTGGCAGAGCGGGTGGCGGAGATATTCGGCCGTCAACTGGCGGCGGACCTGCTGCCCGTCGAGACGGGCGAGGCCGGACTGAAGCTCAGCGGCCTGATCGGCAGGCCCGGGGTCAATCGCGCCACGCGGCACGAGATGCTGATGTTCGTCAACCGCCGGCCGGTGGACAGCCGCACGCTCAACTACGCCCTCATTGAGTCGTATGCGACCTCACTGGCCAAGGGCCGCTACCCGGTGGCGGTGCTGTTCCTCGATCTTGATCCTGCCGAGGTGGACGTGAATGTGCATCCGGCCAAGCGCGAGGTGCGTTTCCGCAACGAAGGTGCCGTGCGGGGATTCGTGATCCGGGCCGTGCTGCAATGCCTGCGGGAATTCGGCCAGCCCGCAGTGGCCTTGGCGAAGGAGGGTGCGGCGGCGGCGGAGCATATGCCCGGTGATCCGGTCGTAATAACCCCGCCACCTGCCCCGGTCGAAAGGCCCGGCGCGATGGCCCAGCCTTTCCGGCCGTTTGTGGCGTTGCCGCCAACCGTTACTTCGTCCCGGTCGCCGTTCCAGGTGTCCGCCTCGCCCTTTGATGGGGTCAGGCGCTCCGTCGAAAACCCCGCCGCCCTCATGGGCTGGCGCTATCTCGACACCGTGCACGGCGATTATGCCTTGTTCGAGGCGCCGGGCGGGCTGGTGGTGCTCGACCGGCGCGCGGCGCACGAGCGGGTGTGGTTCGAGCGCCTGCAGGCCCAGTTCGCCATCGGAGAGGTGGCCAGCCAGCGGCTGCTGTTCGCGGTGCCGGTGGAACTGGATGCGATCGCCAGCGCCCTGCTGCTTGACCGGCTGAAGTTTTTGCACCGGCACGGGCTGGAGGTGGGGGAGTTTGGGCGCAATTTCTTCCGGATCGAAGCGGTGCCGGTGTGGCTGGAGCCCACGGATGCCGAGGGTTTCCTGCGGGACATCATCGGCCTGATGCGCGAGGGTCGGATTGACGGCAAACGAAACGATCTGGCCAGCGAGGAGCTGGCGCGGCTGGCCGCGCAACGGGCGGTGCGCCTGCCGGGGAGTCTGGGGGAGAGCGAGGCGCTGGGGCTCGTGGCCCAGCTGTTTGCCTGCGCCCAGCCGCATACCAGCCCGGCGGGCCGGCCCACGCATTTCGAACTCAGCAAGGGCGAGTTGGCGCGGCGTTTTCAGCGCTAATCCGGCCTGCCACGAAGCTTAAGCAACAGTTGGCAACCGCCCAGTCCCGCCTTGCCTGTGCCGTTGGCACGCCTTGTGATACTAATCCGCCCATGCCCGCCACCAAAGCCACCAGGAGAGCCAGTCCCGTTGCGAAGGATTCACCCGAGGAGAAACTGCGTTCCCTTATCCACCGCCATTTGATCTCGACCCTGGCGCGGCATGAGGGTTCGGCCACGCCGCGCGACTGGTGGGTGGCCACGGCTCTGGCGGTGCGGGACACGATCCATGAGCGCATGATCGCCACGCAGGCCGTGCACAACGACCAGAACGTCCGGCGCATCTACTATTTCTCGCTCGAGTATCTCATGGGCCGGCTCTTCGGCAACAACCTGCTGGCCACCGGCCTGCTCGACACTGCCCGCGGGGCGCTGGAGTCGCTGGGCCAGGATTTCGACAAGATCCGCGAGGCCGAGGGCGACATGGGTCTGGGCAACGGCGGTCTCGGCCGGCTGGCCGCGTGCTTTCTCGATTCGCTCGCCACGCTCGACTATCCCGCGCTCGGCTACGGCATCTACTACGAGTTCGGCCTGTTCCGGCAGGCCTTCGCCAACGGCCACCAGGTCGAGCATCCCGATAACTGGATGATCTTTGGCAGCCCATGGGAGGTCGTCCGCCCCGAATACACCCAGGAAATCCGCTACTTCGGCCGGGTGGAAAACGTGTTCGACGACCGGGGCAACTACCGCCCGCGCTGGGTGGACACCAAGACCATCATCGGTGTGCCGCACGACATTCCCACCGCCGGTTTCGGCACCACCACGGTCAACCTGCTCCGCCTCTGGGCCTCCAAGTCGTCCGAGGACTTCGATCTCGCGGCGTTCAACCGCGGCGGCTACGTCGAGGCCGTCCGGGAGAAAGCCATCGGGGAGACCGTCTCAAAGGTCCTTTATCCGAACGACAAGACCGAGAACGGCAAGGAGCTGCGACTCATGCAGCAGTATTTCTTCGTCGCCTGTTCGCTCCGCGACATCATCCGCCGCCACCTGCGCAACCCGGCCAACTCGTGGGGCAATTTCTCCGCCAAGGTCGCGGTGCAGCTCAACGACACGCATCCAGCCATCGCGATTGTCGAGTTGATGCGCATCCTGCTCGACGAGGAGGACATGGCCTGGGACGCCGCCTGGGCCATTGTCAGCCATACTTTCGCCTACACCAATCACACCCTC
>JAYUBB010000203.1:0-14692 GCA_043741015.1 Opitutaceae bacterium | reverse complement strand
CACCCGCTACGACAAACTGGCCGAGACCTTCCTCGGCTTCGTTTGTCTCGCGGCGATCCTTGATTGGCTCACTCATTGATTTTGCAAACACACCCTAGCCACAAAAAGCACGAAAAAGCACGAAGAGAAAAGCCCGCTTCCCTCTGTCTTCTTTTTGTGCTTCTTGTGTTTCTTGTGGCCAGTTCAGCCAAATTGATCTCGCACCGGGCCAGCTTTCAAAAAGCCCTCCATGCATGGTATCTCGTCCATCAACGGAAACTGCCTTGGCGCGAGGCCCCCTCGCTCTACAAAACGGTCGTCTCGGAGTTCATGCTGCAGCAGACGCAGGTCGTCACCGTGCTGCCCTACTTTGACCGCTGGCTCCGCGAACTGCCCGGTTTCACCGCCCTCGCCGCCGCCCCCGAGGCGAAAGTCATGAAACTCTGGGAAGGCCTGGGCTACTACTCCCGCGCCCGCAACCTGCATAAGCTGGCCCAGGCCTATGTCGCCACCACCACCCCGCCGCGCACGCCCGCCGAATGGCGCGAGTTGCCCGGTATCGGACCCTACACCGCCGCCGCCATCACCAGCATCTCCTTTGACGAACCCTCCGCCGTCGTGGACGGCAACGTCGTCCGCCTCCTCGCCCGCCTGACCGGCGAGGGCCGCCAATTCCGCGACGGGACCGAGGCCGTGAATTTTTTCACTCCGCTCGCTGACGCGCTGATCGCCGGCTCGCATCCCGGCACGCACAATCAGGCGATGATGGAACTCGGGGCGACGGTCTGCTTCCGCCAAAAGCCCCTGTGCCTCGTCTGCCCCGTCGCGGAATTCTGCGTGGCCCGCCGCAACGGCGAACCGGAGAAACTCCCCCGCCTGAAACCCAAAGCCATCGAGCAAAAGTCCGTCACCCGGCTCTGGTGCGTAGATCGCGGACGCCTCCTCCTGCGCCGCGGCAACGCCCAGGCGAAACGCCTCGCCGGCCTGCACGAGCTGCCCGAAGCGTCCGACCTTGGTGTGAACCCCGCCGCCAAGGACCTGTTGCTCACCAAGCGTCGTGCGATCACCCGCTTTCAGATCACGGAATTTATCTACAGCGCCAAGCTCACGCCCGCGCTCCGAAAATTAATCACGAAGTCTGATTCGCTCGAATGGGTGCCGCTGAAGCAGCTCGACCGCGTCACCCTCTCGGGCCCGCATAGACGCTGGATCAGCGTACTACTGGAAAGGAAACCCTAATTGCCAAACCGTTTCGCCACGAGTTGGTCGACGCGTTGCTTTGAGGCCAGCACTTCCTCGGTGGTCAATCGCGGGCTGAATTCGAGCACGAGGGTGTGCTCGGGCCGCCAAAAGGAGCTGACCATGTCGAAATCGATCTTGCCCGTACCGATGGGCTGGTGGTCGCGGCCCTCGGTGCTGACATCGTGCAGGTGGAAGCCGATGGCGTTGGGCGCGTTCTTCTCCAGGTGCTCGCGGTGGTTGAGCAGGCCCATGTTCTGCTTGATCTGCGCGTGGCCGGTGTCGTGCCAGTAGCCGCAGGCACCGGGCTTGGCCATGGCGGTGATCAGGTCGGGGTGGTCGGCGTCGAGCGGCAGCTCGTCAAAGGCCTCGCGGTTCTCGAAGCCCAGCAGCACGCCCTTCTCCTCAGCGTAGGGCAGCAGTTGCACAAGCCCGGCCTTGGTGTTGGCCCAGTAAGGCGGCATCCGGTTCTTTATCTTGGCGAGGGATTTGGCGAGGAGCTTCGTGTAGGCCGGATCATTCGCAAGGTCGGCGCCGGCGTGCACCTCGAGGTACGCATCGAGCTTGTTCGTTGGATTGGACCAGAAGAAGTCGACCGAACCGAGGTGCAGCACGACTTTGCGGGCCTTCACCTGCTGGGCGAAGTCGATGGTGCGCTTGCTCAGCCGCAACCACTGGTCACGTTCCCGGGCGTCGAGGGATGACGGCAGGTAAATATTGGGCGCAGCATGGGCCACGCCGGCCGGCAGCGGACAGAAGTTATGGCAGGAGGCGATCTTGATGACGCCCTCCTCGACCGCCTTCAGGATGCCGGGCACCAGGGTGATTTTGATGCCGTGGCTGAGCTCGACCCACTCGAAGCCCAGACCGGCCATCTCCTGCAGCATCGCATAACCGTCCTGATGGCGCTGCGAGCACCAGCAACTGGAAAGGGCGACGGTCGGCTTCATGCGCGGGTGAGTTTTACTAGGACACGGGAGCCGGCCTTAATCAAGCGGGCTGTCGCGCGCGTGAATGGCCAAAAAGAAACCGGCCGGCATCCGTGGGGATGCTCGGCCGGTGAAAGGGACAGGAGACGGGAACTTACTCCGCGTAACGGCGGCGCAGCATCATGGTGAAGGCCATGACCTTGTTCTTGCGGCGCTTGCGCTCGGAAGGCTTCTCCGCGTAGCGCTTCATGCGCACGTCCTTGATGATGTTCTCACGCTCGAGCTTCTTCTTCATGCGGCGCAGCGCACGATCGATCGGCTCATTCTTACGCATCTTGATCTCGATAGACATGGTGAAAGGTCGGGATTTGGCAGTTGAAAAGGTCACAAAGAGCCAGCCGCGCCCCCCACCGTCAACAGCAAATTCGCCCGCGGACGGATTAGGTCTTGCCCGCCCCTAACCCCCTGATTCCCATTGACGAACCTTGGCGTCGCCCGACTCAGATTTTGTCCACCTCCACGTCCATAGCGACTACTCCCTGCTGGACGGCGCCTGCCGGATCGACCGCCTGATGGATCGGGCCACCGCCCTCGGGATGAATTCCCTGGCCCTCACCGACCACGGCAATCTCTACGGCGCGATCGAGTTCTACAACCAGGCGAAGGCGAAGGGCATCAAACCGCTCCTCGGCTGCGAGCTCTACCTCGCCGCCGGCTCGCGCCTCGAACGCACGGGTCGCTCCGATGAAGGCAAGTCGATCTTCCACCTCGGCCTGCTCGCGCGCGACCTCACCGGCTACCAGAACTTGCTCAAGCTCGTCACCGACGCCCACCTCAAGGGCTTCTACTACAAGCCACGCACCGACTTCGAAAAACTCGCCCAGCACGCCAAGGGCCTCATCGGCTTCACCGGCTGCCTCGCGTCGCTCGTCCCGCAACACCTGCTCGCCGACAACTACCCTGCGGCCCGCCTGGCCTGCGGCCGTTTCGTCGAAATCTTCGGCCGGGAAAACTACTTCGTCGAAATCCAGGACCACGGCATCCCCGAGCAACGCAAGGTCATCCCCGGCCTCCTCAAGCTCGCCGAGGAGTTCAACCTGAAGGTCATCTGCTCGAACGACGTTCATTATGTGAACGCCGCCGACGCCGGCCCGCACGACACCCTCCTCTGCATCCAGACCGGCTCGAAGGTCGCCGACGATAACCGGATGAAGTTCACCGGCACGCAATTCTACCTCAAATCGCGCGAGGAGATGGCCACCGTGTTCCACGAGGTGCCCGAGTCGGTCACCAACACCCGGCTCGTCGCCGAGATGTGCGACCTCACCATCCCCTTCCCCAAGGGCTCCGAGCGCTATCCGAAGTATCCCCTGCCGCCCGAGGTGAAGACCGACCGCACCGGCTACCTGAAGGAACTCTGCATCGCCGGTCTCCAACGCCGCTACGGTGTGGACTACGCCAGGCCGGCCAAAGCCAAGGATCCCACTCTCGCGAAAATCCTCGTCGAACGGCTCGACTACGAGATATCCGTCATCGCGAAGACCGGTTTCATCGACTACTTCCTCGTCGTCTGGGATTTCATCGACTGGGCGCGCCAGCACGGGATTCCGGTCGGCCCCGGCCGCGGCTCGGGCGCCGGCTGCCTCGTCGCCTACGTCCTCCAGATCACCAACCTCGATCCGCTCCGCTTCAAGCTGCTCTTCGAGCGCTTCCTCAACCCCGAGCGCGTGTCGCCACCGGATTTCGACATCGACTTCTGCATGCGCCGCCGTGGTGAGGTCATCGACTACGTCCGCCAGAAATACGGCGCCCAGTGCGTCGCCAACATCATCACCTACGGCACGCTCGGCGCCAAGATGGTCATCCGCGACGTCTCGCGCGTCCACGACCTGCCCTACGCCGAGGCCGACCGCCTGGCCAAGATGATCCCCGACGAGCTCAACATCGAGCTCCAGACCGCCATCGACAAGTCCGCCGAGCTGCGCGACGAGATCGCCAAGAATCCCGCCACGAAGAAGATCGTCGAGCAGGCGCTCGTCCTCGAGGGCATGGTGCGCAACACCGGCAAGCACGCCGCCGGCATCATCATCACCGACCAGCCGCTCGAGGAATTCGTGCCACTCACCCTGCAGGAGGACGACGTCACCGTGCAGTATGATATGAACGCCGTGGGCAAGCTCGGCCTGCTGAAGATGGACTTCCTCGGCCTCAAAACGCTCACCGTCATCGCCGACGCCGTGGACAACGTCCGCCGCACCGCCGACCCAAAGTTCGACATTGAGGCCGTCGGCTTCGAGGACCCGAAGACCTACGCGCTGCTCAATTCCGGCCGCACCACCGGCGTGTTCCAGTTGGAATCCGGCGGCATGCAGTCGCTCTGCCGCCAGATCGGCCTGTCCTCGATCGACGAGATCGTTGCCCTCATCGCCCTCTACCGTCCCGGCCCGATGGAATGGATTCCCGATTATGTGCGCGGCAAGAAGGACCCGAGCACCGTCCAGTTCCCGCACAAGCTCCTCGAGGAGGTCTGCCGCGAGACCTACGGCGTCATGGTCTACCAGGAGCAGGTCATGGAGGCGGCCAAGATCATCGCCGGCTACACGCTCGGCGGCGCCGACATGCTCCGTCGCGCGATGGGCAAAAAGGACGAGAAGGCCATGGCCGCCGAACGCGCCAACTTCGTCGAGGGCGCCGCGAGGGTGAACAAGATCGACGCCAGGACGGCCAACTCGATCTTCGACATCCTCAACAAGTTTGCCGGCTACGGCTTCAACAAGTCCCACTCCGCCGCCTACGCCGTCCTCAGCTACCAGACCGGCTTCCTCAAGGCCAACTACCCGGTGCAGTTCATGGCCGCCATGCTCAGCGCCGAGCTCGGCAACTCCGAGAAAGTCGCGCACTTCATCGCCGAGTGCGAGTCCATGGGCCTCAAGGTTCTCGGGCCCGACGTCAACGAGTCGCGCGACATGTTCACCCCCGTCGGCGCCAACATCCGCTTCGGCCTCGCCGGCATAAAGGGCGTCGGCGAGCAGGCCGCGCAAAAGATCATCGAGGAGCGGGAGAAGAACGGCCCGTTCAAGGACTTCGCCGACTTCACCTCCCGCGTCGACGCCCGCGCCCTCAACAAGCGCGTGCTCGAGCACCTGGTGAAGACCGGTGCGTTCGACTTTAGCGGCGCGCCGCGCAAGCCGCTCTTCGACAGCATCGACTCCGCCATTTCCGGCGCCGCCGCGCACGCACGCGACAAGGCCGCCGGCCAGAACACCTTCCTCGACATGCTCGCCGAGGACGCCCCGAAGCCGGCCGCCCGCAGCGGCGCCATCGGCCACACCCAGCACACCACTACGTCCGCCGACTTCTCATCCGTCGAACGCCTCCAGTTCGAGAAAGAGCTCCTCGGCTTTTACGTCTCGGGTCATCCGCTCAACGCCTACAGCGGGCTCGCCGAGGCGCTCTGCACCCACACCGAGGAATCCCTGCTGCAGGAAGGAGACCGGGTGGAGTTTCGCCTCTGCGGCATCATGAGCGGCATCACCAAGCGCCTCTCCAAACGCGACAACCGCCCGTGGGCCTTCTTCACCCTCGCGAGCAAGCGCGCCACGATCTCGGCCAACATGTATGCCGACGCCTACGAAACCTACGGCAAGCTGCTCACCGAGAATCTGCCGGTCGTCATCCTCGGCTCGGTGATGAAGGGCAACGATGGCGCCCGCCTCAACGTGAAGGAGCTCTACCCGCTCGACGCCTACCTGCCCAACAATGTCCGCAAGGTCACCTGGCTGCTCTCGCCCGAGCACGCCGGGTTGCCTGAATTTCTGCGCAAGCTCCGCACCACCCTCGACGCCGCCAGCGGCGACACCAAGGTCGAGATGGCCTTCCTCTTCGACGACCGCGTCGCCCCGATCGCCGAGACGGCCAACTCCCTCAAGTGGCGCATCACGCCCGAAGCCTACCAGCAGCTTCGCAGCCATCCCGCCGTCGCCGGGGTGCTGGCCGAGGCCCGCCGCCCCGAGCTGAAGGAAGTCAAACGCTGGGGCAACAAGCGCGGGTGAGGCAAGGCGAATCCTTCCGCCGCCGCCAAGGCTATGGCGGACAGGCCGGATGAGCCGCGGACATCACCGGGCATTGACTCCCGCGCCGGTGCGGGATGCACTGCCCCCGGGCCGCCCTCTATGTCCAATCATCCGCTCCTCCGTGCCTGCGTCGCCGCGCTGATTCTTCCACTGTCTGTTCACGCCACCGCCGCGCCAGTCAAGGCCGTCGCGTCGAGCCCGGCCGAAATCTCTGCCGCGGATTTCTTCCGCCCGCCGCTGCTGACCACGGCCCGGCTCAGCCCCAATGGCAGCCACATGGGCATACTGGTCTACGACGAGCGCACCGACTCGACCGGAATCCGGATCTACGATTTTGCCACCAAGATGACGACCGGCCTCCTCGGCACCAAGGTGTACGACCTGCGCGACTTTCGCTGGGTCGGCGACGACCGCGTGGTCTTCACCGCCACCAAGGACAACATCTACGCCTCCGGCCTCTATGTGGCGCCGTGGGACCACGTCGACCGGCCGGTGCTGCTGAACCAGCGCGATGCCGTGCAGGTCATCGGTTCGCCGCGGGAAAGGCCCGACCACCTCTTCGTGTGGGTGCGGCGTTCCGCCCGCGAAGAAGGCCGGCCGGGGCCCCTCGTGGAAATCGACCTCACGTATCGCTTCAACCGGCCTTTTGACGAGAACCCCAACGTCGTCGTCAGTTCACTCAAATTCCCGCCGGCCGATAGCGTCCGCGGCTGGATGCAGGACCGGAAGGGCGAGATCCGCTACGCCATCGCGCTCAACAAGGGTAAAACCGAATTTTTCCGGCGCGACGGCGAGAAATGGACCTCGGTTAACATCGATCTCGACCAGCTCAAACCGCTGGCCGTCGACTCCGACCCGGCCCAGATCTTCGTCGCCCGGTTGACGTCCGGAGGCCTGCGCGAATTGGTGCGCTACAACACCATCGACGGCACCAGCGGCCCGGTGCTCCACACCGACGATAAATACGACTTCGGCATCGGGAGCATCGCCTACTCCGCCAGCGAGCACGAGGTGATCGGCCTGACTTACTCGCGCCAGGCGCCGACTCACGTCTGGCTCAGGGACGGGGAGGCCGCGCTGCAGGAGGCGGTGGACCGAGCCTTGCCGCCGGACCGCATAAACCTGATCGTCAGCCGCAGCAAGGACGGCAACCGGCTTCTCGTGCGCAGCTCGTCCGACAGCCACCCGGGCACGCTCTATCTCATCGAACCCAAGGAGCACGCGGCCACCGCCATCGGCAACCTCGCCCCCTGGCTGCCCGAAAAGCTGCTGAGTCCGGTGCGGCTCACCACCTTTACCGCGCGCGATGGGCTGAAGCTCGACGCCTACGTCACACTACCGCTCAACTACGAGGCCGGCAAACCGGCCCCGATGATCGTGCTGCCCCACGGCGGCCCGTGGGTGCGCGATGTCTGGGGCTATGATCCCGAGAGTCAGTTCTTCGCGAGCCGCGGCTACGTCGTGTTCCGGCCGAACTACCGCGGCTCCGCCGGCTACAATGCCGAGATCAGCCTGAAACCCCGCATGGAGTTCCGGAAGATGCACGAGGATGTCACCGACGGCGTGCGGGCCCTGATCAAGGCCGGCATCGCCGATCCCCGGCATATCGCGATCTGCGGCGGAAGTTTTGGCGGCTACCTCGCGATCTGCGGCGCCGCCTTCGAACCTGAGCTCTACAAATGCGCCATCACGATCGCCGGCATCTTCGACTGGGCCAAGGTCATGAAGGAGGCGCGGGCCAACGACCCTGATTCCTCCCGCTACGACCAGCTCCTCCACGACTTGGGTGATCCGAAGAAACAGCAGGAAAAATTCGAGGCGATGTCGCCCATCCTCGCCGCCAACCAGATTAAGATTCCGGTCTTCATCGCCCACGGCGAGGAGGATCCGGTGGCCGACTCCAGCCAGTCGCACCGGCTGGCCCGGGCGCTCACCAAGGCCGGCGTGCCCGTCGAGACCATGTTCGCCAACGGCGAGGCCCACGGTTTTTCCAGCCTGACGAACCGGGTCGAGCTCTACCAGCGGATCGAGACTTTCTTGAAGAAAAACCTCTGAGCGGCTCTGCTGCACGTGTGTCTGTCTCTCCCGTCATCAACAACGCCGCCCGTGTCCTGAAACTGGTGCAGGCCGGCACGCCCGCCGACCAGGCGCTGCGCGAGTCGCTCACGCAGGACCGGCACTACACCGCGCCGGTCGAGCGCCGGGGCGTCAGCCGCGCCGTCTTCACCTATTTCCGCTGGTTGCGCTGGCTCGACCCCAAGGATTCCCACCAGAGGCAACTCGAGGCCGCCCTCGTCCTGCAGGAACGATTCAACAAAGACCCGGCGAGTTTCAAACCTGAGGCGCTGAGCGCCCGCGCCGTCCCCGACTGGTTGAAAACCGAAATGGATAAAATACCCGCGGGTTGGTTGATCCAGCTCCAGCGCGAGCCTGTCCTCTGGATCCGCGCCAAGCGGGGCACGGGCATGGACCTCGCTAAAAAACTGAGCCATATCACGCCCGCGTCACAGTCCGCCGACGCCCTGCGCTACACCGGTCTCACCGACCTTTACCGCACCAAGGAATTCCAAGCCGGTGAATTCGAAATCCAGGACCTGGCCTCGCAGCTCGTCAGCCACGCCTGTGCGCCGCAACCGGGAGAAACGTGGTGGGATGCCTGCGCCGGCGAGGGCGGCAAGACGATGCATCTCTCCGACCTGATGCAAGGCAAGGGCATGCTCTGGGCCAGCGACCGTTCGGTGCGCCGCCTCGCCAAGCTCAAGGATCGCGCCGCCCGCGCCCAGGTCTTCAATTACCGCACGGCCGTCTGGGAAGGCGGCGAAAAACTCCCGACCAAAACCAAGTTCGACGGCGTGCTGGTTGATGCTCCGTGCTCCGGTGTCGGCACCTGGCAGCGCAATCCCCACGCTCGCTGGACCATCCAGCCCAGCGACGTTCACGAACTCGCCGCCGTGCAGGCCAGCCTGCTGAACCACATCGCCCCCTCACTCAAGGTCGGCGGCCGCCTCGTCTATTCCGTCTGCACCCTCACCCGCGCCGAGACAACCGCCGTCGCCGACGCCTTCACCGCCGCGCATCCGGAGTTCGAACTGGTGGCCGCCCCGGGAACCCTCTGGCCGCAGGACCTGAACGCCAACGGCATGTTCATCGCAGTATGGCAGCGGAAATGACCCCTGATTGTCATCCTGAGCAGGGCGAAGGATCCATCAGCGCAGCCGCCGCGGACATCATGCTGGATTCTTCACTTTGTTCAGAATGACCGTTGGCGTGATTTATGAGTGAGTCCATCGCCAAGGTCACCAGCGCCACCGTCCGCGATGACTTCAATGCCATCAACACGGTGCTGCATTACACGCGGGCCGCGCATTTCATCGGCCTCTGGAAATCCGAGCTGGCGCTGATTGAGCAATACTTCCCCGCCCAGACGGCGCGCCTGCTCGAGGCCGGTTGCGGCGCCGGCCGGGTGGCCGTGGGGCTCTGGCACCAGGGCTACCGGAACATCACCGCGTTCGACTTCGCCTCCGAGCTGGTCGAGCAGGCGGAGAACCTGGTGCAGGAACAGGGCATCACCGGACTCAAGTTCCTCGTCGCCGACGCCACGCGACTCTCTGACTCCCAACCCTCAGCTCTCAACTCTCAACCAGCCGCCTTCGACGGCGTCCTCTTCATGTTCAACGGGCTCATGCAGATCCCGGGACGCGAGAACCGCCGGACGGCGATGCGCGAATTGCACCGCCTGTGCCGGTCCGGAGCGCACTTCATTTTCACCACCCACGACCGCGAGGATCCGAAAGATCTCAACGAGTGGGCCAAGGAGGCCGAGCGCTGGGCGCGCGGCGAGCAAAATCCCCGGCTGCTGGAATTCGGCGACCGCTATTTCACCGACGAAACCGGCAACACCTTCATGCACCTCCCTGACCGCATGGAAGTGCTGGAAGACATGGCGGCCACCGGCTGGAGCCACGTGCGCGACGCCACCCGCAACGAACTCGCCAGTGAAACGCCGAAGGTCCGGAATTTCTCGGACAACTGCCGGTTCTGGGTGGCGAGAAAGGACTAGCCGATTCGACGGGATTGGGTAGACTTCAACCATGAGAATCTTGATCACCCTCGCCTTGTTCGCCGGCACCATGGGGTTTTCCGCCGAGCCGGAGTATCCCAAGATGGGGCCCGACATCTACGACCGTGAGGCCGATGGCACTGCGCAGATCGCCGCCGCCCTCACGCAGGCCAAGGCAGAGCACAAGCGGGTGCTCCTGAAACTGGGCGCTAACTGGTGCGTCTGGTGCCACCGTCTCAGCGACACCTTTCACCAGAACCAAGCCGTGGCCCAGGAGCTGGCTGATGACTATGTGCTGGTGCTGATCGATGTGAACCACCGGAACGGCAAAAAGCGCAACGACACAGTGAATGAAAAATACGGCAACCCGATCCAATTCGGGCTGCCCGTATTGCTCGTGCTGGACGAAGACGGCCGCCTGCTCACCACGCAGGAAACCGGTGCGCTCGAGGACGAGGGCAAGGCGCACGACCCGGCCAAGGTCCTCGCCTTCCTCAAGACCTGGGCGCCGAAACGGTAACACAGGTCTCAGATATGTGGGAGGGGCTTTACGCCCCGACGAGATACCTGACTATGATGTCGGGGCATAAAGCCCCTCCCGCATTCCAGCAGCGGACCAAACCCTGAATCGAGTTTGAAGACGTTCCCTACCCCGCCAGCATCGCCTCGAGTCGTGCTTTCACCGCCGGCCACTCGCGATTCGTGATGCTATACATGGCGGTGTTGCGCACGTAGCCGTCGTAGGCGCGCGTCTGATAGTTGCGCAGGATGCCCTCGAACACTGCGCCGATCCGCAGCATGGCCGCGCGCGACTTTGCGTTGCGCTCATCGGACTTCAACTGCACCCGCACCGCACCCAGTGTCTCGAACGCATGCCGCAGCATCAGTAATTTTGCCTCGGTATTGACCTGGGTCCGCTGCGCCTCCGGGGCCAGCCACGTCCAACCGATCTCCAGCGTCCGGTGCGGTCGGCGGATATCGAGAAACCGGGTGGACCCCACCACCAGCCCGTCACCGCGGCGCACCGTGGCGAAGACCACATCCGTACCGGCCAGTTGGGCCTGCAGGGAATCATTGATCCATTTTTGCACCTCGCCGACACTCCCGGGCTGCGCCACCGGCAGATAGGTCCAGATGCCGGGATCGCGACTGGCGGCCAACAGGCCTTCCGCATGGCGCGGGGCCAGCGGCTCCAGCCGCACATGACGGCCCTCCAGGAGCACGGGCTTGGGGTCGAAGATCATGCCGCCAGCCTACTGCGGGATGCCCTGCGCCCCAAGCCTCAATCAACTGTAGCGGCGCTCTATGAGCGCCGTTGTCAGATCGGGGGTCGCAGACCGCCGCTACAGATAAGCGACTCATTTGGCGGAACCGGCCTGCCCTTATTTATGTGCCGCCGCTCTTGCCCGCGCGCCACCACCCTGCCAAGTTGCACCCCATGTCCTCCCTGCCCACCGACCGCGCCCTCCTGTGGCTCGGCGCCCTGCTTTACTTCGCCGGCTTTGGGACCGGCCTGCTGGGGCTGGTCCGGCGGCCGGCGGCTCCTGCACGCGCCGTGCTCAACTCCCTGCTCGTGGCCGGCTGGATTGCCCAGATGGCCGGTCTTTATGTGCGCGGGCTGGTCACCGGCGGCTGCCCCCTCGGCAACACTTTTGAACTTGTCCAGTTTGTCGCCTGGTCGGCGATGGTGCTGTATTTCTTCGTCGGCACGGCCTTCCGCGTGAGCCTGCTCGGTCTGTTCACCGCCGGCTATGCTGCCTCGCTTGCAGTGATCTCGCTGCTCATCCCGCCTTGGGATGCCACGCACGGACAGAGAATCTTCGGCGCCAATCCCTGGATCGAGCTCCATGCCGCCCTCGCGGTGTTCAGCTACGGCGTCTTCGGCCTGCTCGCTCTCACCTCCGTGATGCAGCTGCTCCAGAACTGGAGTCTCAAGCACAAGCGCCTGAACGGCCTCTTCTGGTTCCTGCCCTCCGTGGTGCAGCTTGATCAGATCAACACCCGGATGCTTTCCCTTGGCGTGCTGCTCCTGACTTTCTCTCTCGGAGTCGGCGCCGTGTGGTGGCTGCGCGACACCGCCTCGGTCAACCTGCCCAAGCTCATCGTTACGGTCGGGGTGTGGTTTGTCTATCTGGTCGTGCTCCTGCTGCGCTGGCGCACGTGGCTCGTCTCCGTCCGCTTCGCCTGGGTCTGCCTCGTGATGTTCATCCTCGCCCTGCTCTCGCTCGGCCCGGTGAACGCCAGCCGGTCCCACCAGATCACCCTCACTCCCGTCGAACGCTGACCGATGGAGCCGACGCAACCCCTCCTCTTTCTCCTCGGTGCCAGCCACCACACGGCGCCGCTCGCCGTCCGCGAGAAGCTCGCGCTCGACGACGCCCGCGCCCTGGCGCTGGCCGCCCGGATGCAACAGACCCCGGGCGTAAGCGAATTCACCCTGCTCAACACCTGCAATCGCGTCGAACTCTACGGCGTGGCCCGCGGTACCGACCCCCTCGCCGCCTTGCGCACCGCCTTCGCCGAGACGACCGGCTGCGCGCCCGCCGACCTGGACGGGGTGCTTCATCTGCGACAGAATCACGACGTGCTCGCGCACCTCTTCGCGGTCGCCGCCGGGCTCGACTCGCAGATTGTCGGCGAGACCGAGATCCTCGGCCAGGTGAAAGCGGCCTACGATACGGCCCTCGCCCGCCAGTGGACCGGCCCCGTGCTCAACCGGGTCTTCCAAAAGGCCTTTCAGGCGGCCAAGCATGTCCGCACCCACACCGCCATCGGCGCAGGGCAGATCAGCGTCGCCAGCATCGCGGTGGACCTGGCGGGAAAAATCTTTGGCGACCTCGCCCCGGTGAACATCCTCGTCGTCGGCGCGGGCGACATCGGCCTCAAGACGGTGCAGGCGTTCCAAAGTCGCGGGGCCAAATCAATCACCGTCGCCAGCCGCACACTCTCCAAGGCCGAGGCGGCGGCCGCGCAAACCGGCGGCTGGGCCGCAACTCTGGCCGACCTGCCCGACATCCTCGCCACCGCCGACGTGGTCGCCAGCTCCACCGCCGCCCCGGGGTTTGTGCTGACGGAGGAGCTCGTCGCCACCGCAATGAAACGGCGGGCCGCCCGACCGCTTTTCCTCATCGACCTCGCCCTGCCCCGCGACATCGCCCCCGCCGCGGCGGAGCTCGCGAACGTTTTCCTCTACAATCTCGACGACCTCGCCAAGATCGCGGGGGAAAACCTCGCCCGGCGCGAGGCCCAGGTCGCCGATTGCCGCATCATTCTCGCCGGGCGCACCGCTGCTTTGTGGCCGCAGGTGGCCCAGTCGCTGAATGCACATTAGCCTGGAGGCGAGGTGCCCTCTTGCGAGGTCGCCTCTTCAGATCTTGTGGGAAGGGCTTACGTCCCGACTGCCTGAAGGTTTACCATCCCGTCTAGCCGAGCTGCCGCTCCATCCACTCCACCACCGAACCATGGGTCGGCTGGCTGAGCAAACTCCGGAGTTTTCCCGCCTGCACCTGGGTTCGTTCCCGTCGGGCCGGATCCTCCAGGCACGCGCGCAACTCCTCCGCCAGTGCGGCCGGCTTGGCGGCGCCCTGGATATATTCCGGATACATCGGCTCCTTGAGCAGCAGGTTGGCGATGCCGATGAACTCCACTTTCACCAGCAGCCGCCCGAGGAAATAGGTCAAAGGGTCGGTCTGGTAGGTCAGCGCGCCGGGGATACCGGCCAGCGCACAATGCATCGACATCGTGCCGCTCGCCGTCAGCACGGCTGAGGCCGCCACGGGTCCGCTGCCATGGGTGGGCTGCAGGCGGATATTTTCGCCCGGATTAAACGAGCCGAGCAGGACCCGGATTTCATCGCTGGGATAGAGCACCACCGCCGGTCGCTGCGTGCCAGACAAGCGGTAGGTCTCCAGCAATACGGGAAAGAGCCGTCTGACTACCTGACGACGGCTGCCCGGGAGCAGCAGCACCGGCCCGGCGGAATTGAAGGCCACGGGAGCAACATAATCCGGTGCGACGAAAGGGTGTCCGACGAACTGTACTGGCAGCGCGGTGTCAGCATAAACGGCCGCCTCGAATGGGAAAATGGCAGCAAGGCCGTCGAGGTGTTTCGCCATCTCAAAACGCCGGCCGGCCCGCGAGGCCCAGATCTGCGGGCTGATGTAGTAGAGCGCCTTGGTCTTGCCATCTCCCTTGGTCGAGTAGCCTTGTTCGAAAAGTCTTTGGGCGATGCGCAGGTTCAGTCCCGAGGAATCAACAAAGCAGACTGCCCGCGGGCGGTGGGTTCCGATCCAGCGCACCGTCTCCGCGATCAAGGCCCGGTAATAGGACAGTTTCCCCAGCACCGCAAAGCCCATGGCCGAACCGGTGGTGAGGTCGCGCAATAATTGCGCCCCGGCGGCGTTCAACCGGGC
>JAYUBB010000202.1:0-4748 GCA_043741015.1 Opitutaceae bacterium | reverse complement strand
GCGTTGGTCGCGGCCGACGAAGGGGCCGCCCGAGGCGTCGCCGTCCACCACCACCTCGAAGATGTCGTTGTGAAAACCGGGCAGGGAAAAATCCCAGTAGTCGTCGTAGGCCTCATAGAGAAAGTAGAGACGGTTGAGGCCCTTGACCCAGCCGACCTTGACGCGCACGTCGAGGGTCTTGGGGTCGGGCGCGATGTGCCGGCCCGTGTCATCGTGCAGCTGATCCATGCCGATGACGTAGCTCTCCGGCACCATCGCCCAGTCCGAGG
The DNA here is from genome assembly GCA_043741015.1 of Opitutaceae bacterium. Classification (GTDB taxonomy): domain Bacteria; phylum Verrucomicrobiota; class Verrucomicrobiia; order Opitutales; family Opitutaceae; genus Lacunisphaera. The sequence continues at coordinate 4,479 of JAYUBB010000202.1, read as the reverse complement.
CGTCGCCGTCCACGCGCGGGATTTTGTCCGCTGGAAACTGGAAGACCTGGTAGGTGATGTTCGGTTTCTCCAGGGCCAGGGCCGGGGCGGCGAGCGCGAGCAGCAGGCAAATAAGGGGAAGTCGGGTCATCGGGATCACAGTTGCGGGCCGAAGGTGCGGCTTTCGCCCGGCTTGAGGTTGAGGTCGATGGTCTTGCCTGCGTAACGGAGCTGGCCGCCGGTGCCGGTCACGCTGCGCACGGTCGTGCCCGCAAGTTTCCCATCGTGCCAAACGAGATCGACCTCGAAACCGCCGCGGGCGCGCAGACCCGACACGGAACCAACCGGCCAGGCGGCAGGCAGGGCAGGCAGCAGGTCGATGGTGCCGAGGTGGCTTTGGAGAAGCATTTCGGAGAGACCGGCGGTGAAGGCGAAGTTGCCGTCGATCTGGAAGGGCGGATGGGCATCGAAGAGGTTCGGGTAAACGCCGCCCCCGCCGCTATAGTTGGTGCCGGTGTTGCCGCCGACGGGGCGGAGCAGGTTCTTCACGAAGACATAGGCGTGATCGCCGTCGCGGAAACGGGCCCAGAGATTGATGCGCCAGCCGAGCGACCAGCCGGTGCCGTCGTCGCCGCGGACCTCGAGGGATTTGCGCGCGGCAGCAAAGAGCGCGGGGGTGGCGGGCGTGATTTCCCGGCCGGGATAAACGCCGAAGAGGTGCGAGGTGTGGCGGTGATGCGGGTCGGTCTCCTGGAAGTCGCCCGCCCATTCCTGCAACTGGCCCCGGCTGCCGATCTGGAGCGGGAGGAGTTTCGCCTGCGCCGCGGTGACGGAGCGAGTAAAGTCGTCGTCAATTCCGAGGACGCCGGCGGCGGCCAGACAGTTGGTGAACAGATCGCGGATGATGGACAGGTCCATAGTTGCGGCCACCGCGACGCTCGCGCGTTTGCCGTCGGGCGAGGTGAAATCGAGCTCGGGCGAGGTGGAGGGCGCGGTGACGAGCCGGCCGTGACCATCGTCCACCAGCCAGTCGAGGCAGAACTCGGCGGCACCCTTCATCGCCGGCCAAGCGTGGTCGGCGAGGAATTTTCTGTCACCACCGAAGGCATAGTGCTCCCACAGGTGCTGCGAGAGCCAGCCGGCGCTCATCGACCAGTTGGCCCACATGGGGCTGCCTTCGCCGAAGTTCCCGACGGGCGCGGTCTGTGCCCAGATATCGGAGTTGTGATGGGCGACCCAGCCGCGTGCGCCGTAGTTGACCGCGGCGGTCTTGCGGCCATTGACGGCGAGTTTTTCAATGAAGGAGAGCAGCGGTTCATGGCACTCAGCGAGGTTGGCCACCTCGGCGGGCCAGTAGTTCATCTCGGCGTTGATGTTCAGCGTGTAGTTGGAGCTCCACGGCGGGCGCATCGAGTCGTTCCAGATGCCCTGCAGGTTCGCGGGCAGGCCGCCGGGCCGCGAGCTGGCGATCAGCAGATAACGGCCGTATTGATAGAGGAGGGTGGAGAGGCCGGAATCTGCTTCACCCATTGCAAAGCGGGTCAGCCGCGCCTCCGTGGTGAGCGCCTCGGCCTCCGGCCTGCGGCCGAGGTCAAGGACCACCCGTCGAAAAAGCCGCTGATGATCGGCGGTGTGCCGGGTGAGCAGGTCGGCGTAGGGCAGTTTCTCCGCAGCGGCGAGCGGACGCAGCGCCTCGCCAGCGGGATCGCGGCCCGCGTGGCCGGGAGATTTGTCAGGGCCGTTGAAGCTGGTGCCGGCGGAGAGGAGCAGGGTGACGGCACTGGCCTTGGCGACCTTCAGCGTCGATCCACCGGTGCTGATACTGCCGCCCTCGGCAAGCACCCGGACGCGCAGCTCGAAGGTCATGCCCTCGGGGTCGGGGCTGTCGTCGTAGACGACGGGCTTGGGCGAATGCCGGTAGCTGGGCTCGGAATGGGCGGGAGCCCGGCCGCGGAGGATCAGGGCATTCTTGCCATCGGTCTGCACGGAGTAGCGGAGCAGGCTGTCGGCTGCGGCAGTGAAATCGATCTTGCCCGGCCGGTCACAGCTCAGCCGGACGACAATAACCTGATCGGGAAAACTGCTGAAGACCTCCCGGGTGAAGGTTGCGTCGCCGACGCGGTAGCGGACAGTGGCCACGGCGCGGTCGAGATCGAGCATGCGTTCGTAGCCGGTGGCGGCCTCGGTGCCGGGAAAGGTGAGACGCAGATCACCCAGCGGCTGGTAGGCCTCGGTGTAAGGACCCTGCATTTTCTTGCTGAGCTCGGTGGCCTTGACGTAGTCGCCGGCGAAGAGCGCGGCCCGGACCTGCGGCAGAATTTCCTTCGCGCCGGGATTGTTCCAGTCGCGGGGTGCGCCGGACCAGAGCGTATTCTCGTTGAGCTGCAACTGCTCGGTGGCAACGCCACCGAAGACCATGGCGCCGAGCCGGCCGTTGCCGACGGGCAGGGCCTCGGTCCAGCGGGTGGCGGCGCGATCGTAACGCAGGACGAGGGGATCGGCCCCCACGAGGATAGTGAAAGTGAGAGTGAAAGTGAGAGTGAGGAAACGCGGTTTCATGTGTGGGCTGAGGTCGGTGATCAAATACGGTAGGGCAGGGCCCCCGCCGGTTCCTCCCAGTTATAGGTGACGGTCTCGCTGCCGATCCGCCAGCGGCGCGGGGCGGTGGTGTGCAGCCAGTCCAGCGGTTCGCAACCGCCGGGAGCGCCGCCGGAGAGGGCGGTCTGCATGGCGGTGCGGAACGCGGCCTTTTTCTCCGGCGTGATCGTGCGCGGATCGACCGAGATGAAAAGCGCGGTGCCGCTGCGCGCGACGAGATCGAGGAACTGCCGGTCGAATTCCCATGGCGTCTTCTCCGTGTGCGCGGCGCAGTCGGGATCGCTCGCGAAAAAGGTGCCGTTCTGCGGCAGGCGGAAGGCGAGAGTGTTGACCCCCATGCGCCGGGTGCGCTCCCAGACGTGACCGGAGGTGTCGTCGCCGGTGCGCTGGATCTCGAAGAGCCCGGCGCCGAGGTGCCCGATGGTATTGCAACCCAGCAGGACGGCGTCGCCCGCGCCTTTCCGCAGCGTGCGATAGAGGCGGAGAATGATTTCGGCATTCGTCAGCGTCTGGTCGGCGAAGTGCCAGCCCGGGTCGGTCAGCTCGGCACCCAGTTCGAAGCCCCACCGGGCGAAGATGTCGTAGGTGGAGAAGTCATGCTTGATGAGATCGTAGCCCCACGAACGGATGCGTGCGACATCGTCGCAGATGAGCGTGAGATTCTCCGGGAGCGTAAGATCGAGGGGCTTTTCCTCGGCCGTGCACGGACCGGTCCGAAGGCGGTGCGGATCGTCGACGGTCATGAGTGCGGTGGGGCGCATCCAGATGCCGGGGCGCACGCCGAGCTTCTTCATGTCCGCAGCGAGGCCCGGCATATCGGGAAATAGTTTCGGCTTGCCGGCGGTCCACGGGCCGCCCGGACAGGACGTGCCGGGTGTCCAGCCGGCATCGATCACGCAATAAGGGCGGACGGCATGACCGGACGCGAGGTCGGCGAGAAAGGCGGCGTCGCGCCGCATGGCATCCGCGTCAAAGTTGTGCCCATAGGCATAATACCAGTTGTTGTTGCCGCAGATCGGGGCGGGGGCGAGCCGGGGCGCGGGGCACAGCGCGCGGCAGAAACGGGTGAGCGCGGCCAGCGGCGTTTCTCCGTCCGTGGCCGAAAGCGACACGATCGTGGCAGCGGGAATCTCGCGGTCGCCGGGCAGGGAGGGGCTGCCGCCATTGCGGAAGTCGAGCCAGAGGGAAATGCCGGCGGCATCCACCGTCCAGAAGCAGAGCGCGGCTGGCTGCGTCTTGACGCCGGCCATGAAGGTGCGGCCGCTCGCAGGATGATGGGCCGCGAAATACCACGGCAGGATGCGCTCGGGCTGGAGGTGGCGCCACTGGAGATCGCCGTAGCCGCGCTCCCAATGATCGCCGAGGAAGAGTGCGTCGGCTGGAAATCCGGTTTCCCAACGCAGCACCACGCGGGACAGCGGTCCGGTGGGGCAGGTCACGCCGACGGCCAGACCGGCGGAGGTGGCGGTGAGAGTGACCGCGGCTTGGGCGGAAGTGAAACGCGGGCCGTGACGGTCGGCGGACTGGAGGCGCGAACCCTCGTGTTCGATCAGGACGCGCGTGGGCAGCTCAGGCAGTGTCGCCGGCATCGGCGCCAGCGGGTTGGCGCCACCAGTGGCCGAGGCGCGGCCCGGGAGAGAAGAACCGATCAGGAGCGAACCGGCGCTGAGTTTAAGCGCCTGACCGAGAAAGGTGCGGCGCGTGGAATCGTGGGCTGACGGGTTCATGGGGAGATCAGCGGAAAATCCGCTGGGTGAAGAGATACAGGTTGTTGCGCCACTCCGGCGAGTCATGCGCGTTGCCGTCCACATGCCAGACGTGCGGAACTTGATGCTCCTTGAGGTAGGCATGCACGCCCTGGGAGATGTTGATCAGGCCGTCCTTGTTGCCGCAGGAGAGCCA
>JAYUBB010000201.1:0-4760 GCA_043741015.1 Opitutaceae bacterium | reverse complement strand
CAGGGCCCGCGCTGATGCCGGCTGCATGGCTTTCATGCCGGCAAGCTGGCCGGGCCAGTCCGGACTGTCAATGGTGCCACTCCCGTGGTTATGACAGCGGGTGCCAAAATATTTCGCTTTAGCACAGACGCGATAGCTGCGTATTACATTTCTCGATGGCGACGAACAAGGCACTCGATCAACTCAGCGACCTCCGGGCCGAGATCCGGAGCCTTGGTGCGACGCTCGGGCGCACCATCGCGATGCTTGAGGGAGAGAAGACCTTGGAAACCGTCGAGTCGCTCCGCACGCTGGCCAAGAGCAGCCGGTCGGGGGATGCCGCCGCCGCCCGCAGTCTGGAACAGGCCATCGGTCGCCTGTCCTCCGCCGAAGCCTTCAACCAAGCGATGGCCTTCACCCTCTATTTCGAACTGGTCAACCTGGCCGAGGAGAATTTCCGCATCCGGTTGCTGCGGGAGCGCACCCAACGTCATCACCGAGCGCAGGCGGCCGGGCAGGCCAGCGAGCCGCAGCGCGAGTCCATCGAGGCGGCCGTGATCGAGCTGAAGGCGGCGGGCGTCTCCAAGCAGAAGATGCAGAAGCTCGTCCGCCAGCTGGCCATCGAGCTGGTCTTCACCGCGCACCCGACGGAATCCAAACGCCGCACCATGTTGGAGAAATTGGCCACGCTGGCCGACATTTTGCGCCGCCACACTCTGGAGGAAATCCAGCACGCCCCGGACGACATTCGCCGCGAGATCGTCTCGCTCTGGCTGACCGACCGCAGCCGCACCGAGCGGCCCGAGGTGACCGACGAGGCGCGGACGGGCCTGTGGTATTTCGACCGCACGCTTTACCAACTGCTGCCCCGGCTGCATGCCGACCTGCAGGAGGCGTTGACCCGTCATTATCCCGGCGTGCGAGCACCGAATCGCTGGTTGTCCTTCGGCTCGTGGATCGGCGGAGACCGCGACGGCAATCCCGGGGTCACGGCCGAGGTCACGGCGCAGGTGCTCCGCATGAACCGCCGGATGGCGATCAAGAAACTGGGCGACGTGCTCTACAGCCTCGCCGGTTCACTGACTGTCTCCGACCGGCGGGCGCGCTTCGCCCCGGTCATCCGCCGGATGGCGGAGGAATGCCGGGCTTCGTCCGAAGTGATGGCCCGGGTGGGGGCGCGCTACCCGCGCGAGCCCTACCGGATTATTCTGAGCAGCCTGCGGGAACGGCTGCTAGCCCAGGCCGATGCGGACCTGCTCGAACTGGCGGAGTCCGACAGCAAACAGGCCAAGACCGAGACGGTGCGCGGTATTCTGCTGCAGATCGAGGCCGACCTGCTGCGCGACCGGGCGGCACCGCTGGCTTGCGGCGAGCTGCGAGACGCGCTGACCTGCGTCGATGTTTTCGGCTTGGCCATGGCGCGGCTCGACCTGCGCCAACATTCGGGGCTGCATGCCCGGGCCATGGCCGAGCTGCTCTCGCAACCGGATTACGAACAGCTCGACGAAGCACGGAAAGAGGAGTTGCTGAGCGACGCCCTGAAGAATGCCGAAGTGTTGCCGACGGGCCGTGTGGCGAGCCTGTCCGCCGAGACGCGGACGGTCATCGAACCGCTGCGGCTCGCCCTCCGGGCGCAGAAGCAATACGGCGCCGACTCGCTGGGAATCTACATAATCAGCATGACCAACGAGGTCTCGGACGTGCTGGAGGTGTTGCTGCTGCAGGCGCTGGCCGGGGTGCATCTGCCCATCGCACCACTCTTTGAGACACTCGATGATCTTAACCGCGCACCGGCGATCCTTGCCGAACTCTTCAGTCATCCGGCCTACGCGCCCGAATTGGCGCGAAACAGCCGCCACCAGCATGTCATGCTGGGCTACTCCGACAGCAACAAGGACTGCGGCTACCTCACCGCGAACTGGGCGTTGTTCCAGGCCCAGGATGCGATCATGCGCGTCTGCCGTTCGCACAAGACACGAGTGACCCTTTTCCATGGTCGCGGCGGCAGCATCGCCCGCGGTGGCGGCCCGGCGGCGAAGGCGATTTTGGCGCAACCGGTCGGGCTCAAGGACGGCGGCATCCGCGTGACCGAGCAGGGCGAAGTGCTCTCAACCCGCTATCACGATCCTGACCTTGCGCACCGCGTGCTGGAACAGATGGCTTACGGCGTGTTGCTCGGGGCCAACGAGGCGCAGCGGGGCTCGCGGCGGATTCCGAAACGTTGGCTGAAGGCCATGGAGCAGATGAGTGTCGCGGCGCTGGCGGCCTATCGCGCCTGCGTCCACGACGATCCCGAGTTCCTTACGTTCTGGCGGCAGGCCACACCCATTGACGAGATCAGCGAGCTCAACTTCGGCTCGCGCCCGACCTACCGGCGCAAGGGCAGCGTGAGTGTCGGTGACTTGCGCGCGATCCCGTGGGTGTTTTCGTGGATGCAGAGCCGTTTCAATTTCCCGGGCTGGTACGGCCTCGGCAGCGGGCTGAATGCGTTGCTCGCGCGCGGCCCGGCCGGGGAGAAGCTGCTGCGCGAGATGCACCAGCGCTGGCCGTTCTTCCAGACGATGATCGACAACGCCCAGCTCACGATGTGCAAGGCCGACATGTCCATCGCCCGCGTCTACGCCGGGCTGGTCGAGGACGAGGGCGTTCGCGAGCGGGCGCTGGCGCGCATCCTCGAGGAATTCAAGCTGACCGAGAAGACCATGCTCGCCGTGACCGGCCAGAGCCAGTTGCTTGAAAACGAGCCGGTGCTCGCGCGCTCGATCAAGCTGCGCAATCCCTACGTGGACCCGCTCAACTACCTGCAGGTGGAGATGATCAAGCGCCGCCGCGGCAACCGCCTGAGGAAGGCCGACCGCGAGGGCATCCGCACGGTGCTGGAGCTGACCGTCAACGGCATCGCCGGCGGGTTGAAGAACACGGGGTGAGGGGTCGGGCTTTCTGGTAGTGGGTCAATTTGGTTACCTGACCGGTAGGCGGGTTTCTTGTAGGTCGGGGTTTATCCCCGACAGGTGGAGATGGTGTGTCGGGCATAAAGCCCGCCTACACCAAACTGACCCACTACCGGCTTTCTGTAGCGGCGGTCTACGACCGCCGACGAAAGCCAACGGCGCTCACAGAGCGCCGCTACAGTTTATCTACCGCTTCTTCTTCCCGTTCTGCTCGATGTTGAGGTAGGTCTTGGCGAGCATCTGGGATTCGTAGAACTCGACGAGGCGCACGCCTTCGCGGGGCTTGATGAGATCCTTCTTCGTGGCGTGGTCGATCTGCTGCTTGATGCGGCGGCAGAGTTCTTCCCACTGGTATTGCACGCCCTCGATGACGTCGGAAATGCGCGAGCCGGCGAGGGCTTCCTCGATGTAGTAGCCGTTGGGTTCGTCGTCCTCGAGGAAGACGTGGACCTCGTTGACGCGGCCGAAGAGGTTGTGGAGGTCGCCCATGATGTCCTGGTAGGCGCCGGTGAGGTAGATGCCGAGGTAGTAGGGCTCGTTGGCCTTGAGCGGGTGGAGCGTGATGTAGTCCTTCACATCCTGCAGGTCGATGAAGGTGTCGACCTTGCCGTCGGAGTCGCAGGTGATGTCCACGAGCACGGCGTTGACCGTGGGCTTTTCCTTGAGGCGGTGGAGCGGGGTGATGGGGAAGAGCTGCTTGAGGGCCCAGCTGTCGAGGAGCGACTGGAAGACCGAGAAGTTGCAGACATACTGGTCGGCGAGGAGCTTCTTGAGGTCGTGGAGTTCCTCGGGCTGGTAGCCGGACTTGGTGCCCTCCTTGTCGATCTGCTCGCAGATCTGCCAGAAGATCTGCTCGGCGGCGGCGCGGTTCTCGAGGTCGAGGTAGCCAAGGTTGAAGAGCGAGAAGGCCTCCTCTTTTTTCTGGAGGGCGTCGTGGAAGCGCTCGAGGCGGCCGAGCTTGGCCTTGTTCTTCAGGAGGACGGCGAGGTCGTCCACGACCTTGTGGCGGAACTTGGGCTGGTGCTGTTTGCCGAGGGACTCGTGCTTGTTGATGCGCTCGAAGACCTCGACAACGAGCATGGAGTGGGGGGCGGCGACGGCGCGGCCGGACTCGGTGACGATGTCGGGCACCTTGACGCCTGAGGCGTCGCAGATCTCGCGGATGTTGAAGACGACGTCGCGGGCGTACTCGCCGAGCGTGTAGTTCATCGACGAGTCGAAGTTGGTGCGCGAGCCGTCGTAGTCGATGCCGAGGCCGCCGCCGACATCGAGGTAGCCCATGGGGAAGCCCATCTTCGCGAGCTGGCAGTAGAAGCGCGCGGCCTCGGTGACGGCGGCCTTGATCGTGATGATGTTGGGCACCTGCGAGCCGATGTGAAAATGGACGAGCCGGAGGCTCTTCTGCATCTTGGCGGCGCGGAGCTTCTCGACGGCGAAGAGGATCTCGGCGGTGTTGAGGCCGAACTTGGCGTTGTCGCCGGTGGAGGAGGACCACTTGCCCTCGCCGCGGGTCTGGAGCTTCACGCGGAAGCCGATCAGGGGCTTCACGCCGGTCTCCTTGGATATCTCGATGATGGTGTCCACCTCGGAGAGCTGCTCAATGACGATGATGATCTTCTTGCCCAGCTTGCGGCCGAGAAGGGCGAGCCGCATGTAGTCCTTGTCCTTGTAGCCGTTGCAAATGATGAGGCGCTGCGAGCCCTCGTGCATGGCCAGGGCGATCATAAGCTCGGGCTTGGAGCCGGCCTCGAGGCCGTAGTTGAAGTCCTTGCCGGCGGAGACGATCTCGTCCACGACCTCGCGGAGCTGGTTGACCTTGATGGGGAAGAC
>JAYUBB010000200.1:0-4777 GCA_043741015.1 Opitutaceae bacterium | reverse complement strand
TGCGCGAGGCCGATCGCATGATCGCCTACATCGAGCACACCGCGCTGCCTAACTTCGACCGGACGATCGCGACGATCGAGGCCGGTTTCCAGTCCGGTCTGACCGGTCCCGGCATGATTCCTGAAACGCAGCTCATGGCTCTCGCCATGCGTCTGGAACGCGCCGCTGCCTTGCGCGAACGCGAAACCGCCGTCACCGGACTGATGTTGCTGACCACCGATGTGGTCCCCGCCAGCTTGTCCGCCGTAGCCTTGGCCACGGCAGACCCGCCGCTGCCCGCCACCTCCTCGACCGCCAGCATACCCTGATTTCCCCCTCATGAACTCGATTCTCCGCCTTTTCGTCCTCACGTTCGCCGCCGGCTTGTTCGCCCTCGTCGCCGAATCCGCCGAGCAACTCTACACCTGCAGCATGCACCCGCAGATCATCAAAAAGGCGCCGGGCAACTGCCCGATCTGCGGCATGGCGCTCACGCCGATTCGCGCCAACACCAACGGCGCCAAGCCGGCCCTGTCGGGCGAGCGCATGATCAAATATTACAAGTCCTCCATGAATCCCGGCGAGGTCAGCGACAAGCCCGGCAAGGACTCGATGGGCATGGACCTCATCCCGGTTTACGAGAGCGGAGACAGTTCCGCCCAGGTCATCCAGATCGACGCCGTCACGGTCCAGCGCATGAACCTCAAGACCGGCCTCGTCACCCACGGACCTGTGCTCCGCGAGCTCCGCACCGTCGGCGCCGTCGCCTACAATGAGTCGGGCTGGCGGGACATCACGCTGAAATATGAGGGCTGGATCGAGAAGCTCTTCGTCAACACCACCTGGGCTACGGTGAAGGCCGGTGATCCTCTCTTCGAGATTTATTCGCCCGATCTCTATAATGCGGAACTCAACTACCTTGTCGCCCTCCGCTCCGAGGGCGCTGCCGGCGGGCCGCTCACCCGGGCCTCGCTCGCCCGCCTGCAGCTTTTCGATCTGTCGGCCGACTTCCTCGCTGAACTCGCCCGTAAGGACGAGGCGCCGCGCACCTATGTCTACCGCGCCCCGGCAGATGGCACGGTCATCGAAAAGATGGCCATCGCCGGACAGATGATGAAACCCGGCGAGCGCCTTTACCGGCTGGCCGATCTGTCGTCAGTCTGGGTGCTCGCGCAAATTTACGAACAGGATCTGCCCTTTATCCGCGCCGGGCAGGATGCCACGGTTCGCGTGACCTACGGCCCCGAAAGGATGATCGACGGCCGGATCGACCTGCTGCTGCCGCAGGTCGAGGAACAGACCCGCACCGCCACCGCGCGCATCGTACTGCCCAATCCTGACGCCAGCTTGCGGCCCGGCATGTTTGTCGATGTGCGTTTCGTGGCCAAACTGGCGGATGACGCCGTGCTCGTGCCCGATCTGGCGGTGTTGCGCAGTGGCGAACACAATACTGTGTTCATTGTCCGCGACAACGGCACGTTCGAGCCGCGCGTGGTCAAACTCGGGGTCCGTTCGCAGGGCAATTTCTACGAGGTGCTCTCCGGTCTCGCCGCCGACGAGCGCGTGGTCATTTCGGGCCAGTTCATGCTCGATTCCGAAAGCCAGTTGCGCGACGCCATCCAGAAGATGCTCAAGTCATCCGAGGCGGACGCCGGCACTGCGGCGTCAAATAGCGCGGTGCTTCAGCCCGTGGCCAACGGCGAAGAGGACGGGCTGAAGCCGCGCCCTGCGGGAAACGCCGCCGTCGGAGGGGACGAGATGTCGATGCTGCCCGCCGATGCCCGTACTGCGCTGAGCGTTCTCGCTCTCGCGACCATTGACGGCGGTGAGGCCCTCGCGGCGGATGATCTGGCCCGCTATCAAAAAAACCTCCCGGCCATGCGGCTGGCACTGGCAGCTTTTTTTGAAAGTTATGAACACGCGGCCCACGGGCCGCTCGGAAAATTCAAGGATGCCCTGCCTGACCGTGCCGACATCAAGGCCGCACGGCGCGACTTCGCCCCCTTCAGCACCGCCGTGGCTGACCTCGTCCGCGAGAACCACCTGTTTCATCCGGCCGGTTTGCACGTCTTCCAATGCCCGATGGCTCCCGGCATCGGCACCGGCCGCTGGCTCCAGCGCTCCGGCGAACTCAAAAATCCCTTCTACGGTTCCGCCATGCCCGAGTGCGGCGAGGAGCTCAAGTAATCATGCTCACGCGCCTCATCGATTTCTCGCTGAAGAACAAGTTTCTTGTCCTCGCCGCCACCGCGGCGCTGGTGCTGGGCGGTGTTTATGCCCTGAAGAAGATCCCCCTTGATGCGATTCCCGACCTGTCCGATACGCAGGTCATCGTCTACACCGAATGGCCGGGCCAGGCACCGCAGATCGTGCAGGATCAGGTCACCTACCCCATCACCACGAAGATGCTCTCCGTGCCGGCGGCCAAGGTTGTGCGCGGCTATTCGTTCTACGGCTTTTCGTTCGTCTATGTTATTTTTGAGGACGGCACTGACCCCTACTGGGCGCGCAGCCGCGTCCTCGAATACCTGAATGGCCTCCAGGGCAGCCTGCCGGCCAGTGTGGCCCCGCGGCTTGGCCCGGACGCCACGGGCGTGGGCTGGGCGTTCATGTATTCGCTCAACTCGAAGAAACATGACCTCGCCGAGCTGCGCTCGATGCAGGACTGGTTCCTGCGCTACCAGCTCTCCAGTGTCGAGGGCGTGGCGGAGGTGGCCTCGGTCGGCGGGCACGTGAAGCAATACCAGATCACCGTCGATCCGCACCGCCTGCACGCCTACAATCTCTCGATCAGCGACGTCGCCATGGCCGTGCAGAAGAGCAACGCCGAGGTCGGCGGCCGCTCCGTCGAGATGGGCGAAAAGGAATTCATCCTGCGCGTGCGCGGATACGCGCAGAAGGTGGAGGATTTTCGCAAAATCGCCGTCGGTCGAGGACCGGGCGGCACACCCATCCAGTTGGGCGAGGTGGCCAACGTCCAGGTCGGCCCTGACATGCGCCGCGGTATCGCGGAGCTCAATGGCGAGGGCGAAACCGTCGGCGGCATCGTGGTGGTGCGCTACGGCGTGGACACGCGCCAGGTCATCCAGGGGGTGAAGGCCCGGCTCGATCAGGCGATGAAAAGCCTGCCGGAAGGAGTGGAATACACCATTGTTTATGACCGCACCGCCCTGATCGACCGCGCCGTCGAGACGCTCCAGACCAAGCTCATCGAGGAGAGCATTGTGGTGGCGCTCATCTGCCTGCTTTTCCTGCTGCATTTCCGCAGCGCCCTGGTCGCGATCATCATCCTGCCGGTCGCCGTGCTGATGTCCTTCATCATCATGAACGCGCAGGGTCTCAGCTCGAACATCATGTCGCTCGGCGGCATCGCCATCGCCATCGGGGCGATGGTGGACGCCGTGATCATCATGATCGAGAACGCCCACAAGCACATGGAGCGAGACGGTGGAAAGAAACCGCATTGGGAAATCATCCGCGACGCCTCCATCGAGGTCGGGCCCACGCTGTTCTACTCGCTGCTGGTCATCACGGTCTCGTTCCTGCCCGTGTTCACTCTCCAGGCGCAGGAGGGCCGGATGTTCAAGCCGCTGGCGTTCACCAAGACCTACTCGATGGGTGCCGCCGCGCTGCTCTCCGTCACGCTGGCGCCCGTTCTCATGGGTTTCTTCATCCGCGGCCGCATTCCGGCCGAGGAGAAAAACCCGATAAACCGTTTCCTGATCTGGCTCTACCACCCGCTGATCGACCTCGTCATCAAGTTCCGCTGGGCTGTCATCATTGGCGCCGCGGCGATCGTCGCCTGGGTCTTTTTTCCGTGGAACGCCCTCGTGGTCGCACCGCTCCCCGAGGGCGGGGTGAAGGCCTTTGCCGCGAAACTCGGCCGGATCTTTCCCTATCAGAATCTCGGCTCGGAGTTCATGCCGCCGCTCTACGAAGGTGACCTGCTCTACATGCCGACGACTTTCCCCGGCATCTCGCCCACCAAGGCCCGCGAGGTTCTCCAACAGACCGACCAGATGATCCGCGCCTTCCCCGAGGTCCACCACGTCTTCGGTAAGATGGGCCGCGCCGAGACCGCCACCGACCCGGCCCCGATGGACATGATTGAGACGACCATCATGCTCAAACCCGAGGGCGAGTGGCCCGTGGTTGATATCAAGAACATGGAAGGTAAGGTCGTCGCCCGCCGCCGCCGCACACTCGACGAACTGGTCGCCGCGCTGAACACCGCCGTGCAGATCCCCGGCCTCACCAACGCCTGGACGATGCCCATCAAGACCCGCATCGACATGCTGGCCACCGGCATCAAGACCCCCGTCGGCATCAAGGTCGCCGGACCCAACCTGGCCGAGTTGGAACGCATCGCCGGCCAGATCGAGGCGCTCATCCACCGCGTGCCCGGCACCGGCAGCGTTTTTGCCGAGCGCGTCATGGGGGGCAATTACGTCGAGTTCGACATCGATCGTGACGCCATCGCCCGTTACGGACTGACGATCGGCGACGTTCAGGAAGTCCTCCAGGTCGCTCTCGGCGGCATGCCGCTCACCACCACCGTCGAAGGCCTCGAACGCTACGGCGTCATCCTTCGTTACGACCGCGACTACCGGGAAAACCTCGAGGCGCTGCGCGACATCGTGATTCCCGTGAAATCCGCCGGCGCTTCCCCTGCAATGGGCGGCGGCGGTGTCTCCGGCCTGATGGCCCAGGTGCCGCTCAGCCAGCTGGCCAAGGTGCGCGTGGTCGCCGCGCCGATGGGCGTGAAAAGCGAGGGCGCCGTGCCCAACGCCTGGATCTA
>JAYUBB010000199.1:0-4780 GCA_043741015.1 Opitutaceae bacterium | reverse complement strand
TCGTCTGGGAAACGCCTGGTTCCCGCGGCTCGGTCCCGGTGGCGGCCAGGGCCTCGCCCACCAGTGGCGATTGCAGGGCCATGGCGATCTTGAGCCGGCTCTTTTCCTTCAACGCAACGATCGAACCATTGGGGATCACGAGCATGACGCTGGACTGCGCGGCGGTGGTAACGATGTCGTCCACTCCAAGCTGGGCACCTTCGGCTACCGTTTCAGTTCCGCCCGATTGTCCGTGCTGCACCTCCACGGTGCCCTGGACCTGGACGGCAATCACCGTGATCGGCTGATCTTTCGCCGCCCGAAGTGCGCCCACGCCACCAGTCAGCCCGAGGAGCACGCCTAGAATCAACCTGCCGGGGGAAAGGTGCATGGGCTAAGTTCTAGGCAGCTTGGCCCAATGGTCTAGTCTGTTCTGCCACTCCGTGGTGCGGAAATATCTTGGTAGTCCCCCGGCTGCCCGACAGGATGCGCGGCCATGGCGCTGACCGCGGGCAATACACTCCGGAAAACCTGGTGGGTGCCTCTGCTGTGTTATGGTCTGGCACTGTGGTTGTCGCGCACGGAGACCCTCCAGCTGGCCGAGGCGCGCACCCTCGACTGGCGCACCAGGATTCGCTCGTCTTTCCAGTCCCCACCCGATCCCCGGATTGTCATCGCGTTGTTTGAAGACGGCACGGAGGCAGCCGTGGCCCAATGGCCGGTGGACCGGGCATGGCATGGCACGCTGAACAAGTTTCTCGCGGCGGAAAAGGCCGCGGTCGTCACTTGGGATGTGATCCTCGACGCCAGCCGCACCGGTGGAGGCGACCGTGCGATGGTCCGCGACACCCGCCTCGCCATCTCGGCCGGCACCAAGGTCGTGATGGGGGCGTCGACCAGTCATGGTCCCGCGGAAACCAAACCCGGGCCGGAGGACCCCACCCAACCGCTGACCAGCATCGAGGGCGACTCCCGGAGTATTCATGGGGCAGATTACGCGCTGCTCCCGTTTCCAGAATTGCGGGAAGCCAGCTGGTGGGGGGCCGCCGACGCGCCCCGCGGGGCCGACGGCATCATCCGGGAAATCCCGCTGATCGTCCGCGTGGGTGAGAAATATTATCCCGCCCTCACTTTGCAGACCCTCATGGTATATCTGCAGGTGCAGCCCGCCGCCGTGAAGGTGAAGCTGGGTGAGGCGATTTACCTCCCGGCCAAGGATCGGACCTGGCGGATTCCCATCGATCACCGGGGCTGGTTCCTGCTGAACTACCGCTACGATCAACCTCCCCAAAGACGCCCCGATTTCCCGACGCACACTTATGCCGAGCTGCTCCTGAAGATTAACGACTATCGTGTAGAACAAAAACCCGGTGCCCTCAAACCACCCGATCTGGCGGGGAAGATCGTCTTGATCGGGCAGACCGTCACGGGCAAAGCCGATGTCGGCCCCACGCCTCGGGGCGCTTTAAGCCCGCTGGTCTTGGTCCACGCGAATATCCTGAACAACATGCTGGCCGGCGACTACGCCCGGCGCGTACCAGACTGGTTGGTCTGGGGTCTGGTGTTCCTCCTCTCTTATGGCGGTATCGTGGGACTGGCCCATCGCTCGGTCATCATGCTGTGCGGTGGTGTGGTTCTGGGTGCGCTGAGCTTCGTGGCCCTGGCTATCTGGCTTTGGGCTTATGGCAGCTGGTGGCTGCCCGTCGTGGGCCCGTTGCTGGGATTCACCGGGCTGCAGTTCACCATCATCGGCCGGCGCATCCGTGAGGAGCAGAGGGCCCGGCAGGAAATCAAGGCCATGTTCGGCACCTACGTGTCGCCCCAGCTGATCGACCGCCTGATCAAGTCCGGCCAGCCGCCGCAGCTGGGCGGGCACGAGGAAGAGATCACGGCCTATTTCAGTGACATCCAGGGTTTCTCCAGTTTTTCCGAAGCGCTGCCGCCCACCCGTCTGGTGGAATTGATGAACGAATACTTCACGGCGTGCACCGAGATCGTCCAGGAGGAAGGCGGCACCCTGAACCAATACGCCGGCGATGCGATCGTGGTGATGTTCGGCGCGCCGGTCCCCTTCCCCGACCACGCCAGCCGGGCCTGCCTCGCGGCGCTCCGGGTGCAACTCAAGCTCGGCGAGCTGCGGTCCAAATGGCGGGCCGAGGGCGGGAAGTGGCCGCCGGTCGTGGGCGAGATGCAGTCGCGCATCGGCCTCAACACCGGCCGCTGTGTCGTCGGCAACATGGGCAGCCGCATGCGGTTCAACTACACGATGATGGGCGACGACGTTAATGTCGCGGCGCGGCTGGAATCGGGCGCGAAACACTGGGGCGTCTACACGATGTGCAGCGAGGCGACCCGCACGGCGTTCAAACAGCACGGCGGCGACCGCATCGTGTTCCGTCCGCTCGGCCGAATCGTGGTCAAGGGGCGGACGCAGCCCGTGCCCATCCACGAGATCGTGGGCCTGAAGGAAAACGTCGGCGCCGGCCTGCGCGAATGCCTCGACCTCTTTGCGCAGGGACTCGAGCGCTACCACGCCCGCGACTGGACCGGGGCCCGGGAGTTCTTCACGCGCAGCGCCGCCCTCGAACCGAACATTCCGGACCGCACCCCGGGGATCACCAGCAACCCATCCCTCGTCTACCTCGGCCTCGTGGAAAACTATTCCCGCCAGCCGCCCCCACCCGACTGGAACGGCGCTTACCAGATGACAGAGAAGTGACCCGGATTTGCGCCACGGCCGATGGGACCAACCATTGCAGCTGGGATCATGCATCAAGCCACCGGTCCAGTCGCTGTCACCGGAGACTCCCCGGGAAACTATGCTATTGTTGTCGAGCGTGATGGCGGACTGCCACCAAGGCTCGGGCGCTGCTCAGTTTGGGCAGCGCCCGAGCGGCCTTAGTTAGCCGGCTGTATTACGTCATTCATCTGTAATGTAACCGCCGTCTGTGCCAGTGCTCTGCCGTCCAGCGTGGCGCCGGTTTGCATCGCAATCGCGGTTGCACACAAAATAATTCCCTTGAAGTCAGCCGTCGTCCCCAAGGTCGTTTGGCCGGCGACCTGCCAGAAAATGTTCTTGGCCTGTGCGCCGCCCCTCAGAGTAACAATGGCGCCGTTGCCCACGTTGAACGTCTGCGCTATCTGGAAGATCCAAACCGCGTTTGGGTCCCCTTGGGCATCGAGCGTGACCCCGGTGGGGATGAGAACCGGGGAACCCCATTTGTAGAGGCCAGGATTGAGTGTCATCCCGTCAATATTTCCTGCCCCCAGTTCAGTAAAATTAGGCAATACCCGTCCCGCGGCGTCGGTGTAAGCGGTCTCCATGTCGCTGATAGCCGCAGTCAATAAGACTGGGTATGTCACCCGACAGGCAGGACCAGCCGCATCGACTGTGTAGATGAGCCCAGTCACTTCCACACAACCTAGACCCGTAATCGCTGCACCGGTGATTGGACTGGTTCCAATATTTCCAACAATAACTGATGTAGGGACGTTGGTGATTCCTGATTTTGATAGAATCACGAAATTGCCTGCCGATCTAAGATCGACTGGCGCTAGTGACCCGAAAACCGGAGCGCAAAGCAGGGCGACGAGCCCTGCGATAAGAGGCAATCGAATCAGTTTTTTGTTTTTCATTTCGGGCGGAGAGTGCGCCCCTTGCGTCTCAACAAATATGGGGTGTAGACCTACTAGCACGCAGGCGAAGGACGCTTTGCCACCATGCAGACGTATGAACTCGCGGTCAGAACTCGACGGACGATTGGATCATGCGGAGGAAGGTCGCCTTACCGGCAAGCACTTGCGTATCCATCGCGAATCCAGAGGAGCATTCGCGTGCTGCTGGCGCAGCCCAGAAAGAGAGAAATAGCCGTGGTGCTAAAAGCCTGTGAATGGCTGGTTGCCGGAATCCCTGTCCGTCAATAGGCCGCATGAGCGGTCCAGAAAGGCCAACGACTGCTTCCGTCGACACAACACCCTCGTTGCACTTCGGCGGAGGATGGTGGGCCCACTCGGATTCGAACCGAGAACCAAGGGATTATGAGTCCCCTGCTCTAACCATTGAGCTATAGGCCCAGACTGTGCGCCTCTTGTTAGCAAAGCCGCTGCTGCGGTAAAGGCAGCATTTCTCCCTCAAGCAAAACGAATGGGCGGACGCGCGAAGTATCAGCGGTCCGCCCAGTGCAATGCTTGAAGTCTGTCCCCGGCCTCAGCTTTTGGCGTGAAGTCCAAGCCGCCGGGCGAGGCCCAGCGCGATAAGCACCCCAAGGAACCACACGCTGGGCGCACCGCCACCTCCGCCGCCACCCCCGCTGGGGGCCGGTGTCGGCGTGGGAGTGGGCGTTGGCGTGGGAGTAGGCGTTGGCGTCGGTGCAGGGGTTGCCTCAACGGAAAGCGCCAAGGTCGTCACAATCCCCGCCGGGGTGATTTTCCGGATACTGGCATTGCCCGTATCCGCCACATAAACATTCCCGCTGCTGTCCACCGTCAGGGCCTTGGGCTGGTTGAGCCAGGCACTGGTGCCGGTGCCATCCTGCAATCCCGCGACGGTGGCCAGACCCGCGAGCGTGGTCACGACTCCAGCGGGAGTGATCTTCCGGATGACGCTGTTGCCGGTGTCGGCCACATAAATATTTCCGCTGCTATCCACAGCCAGTCCGCTCGGCAGATTGAAGAGCGCCGCCGAACCCGTGCCATCGCTCACGCCGCTGATGCCGGCCACGCCTGCCAGCGTGGTCACGACACCGGCCGAGGTGACCTTGCGGATCGTGTTGTTCGTGGTGTCGGACACGTAGAGATTGCC
>JAYUBB010000198.1:0-14841 GCA_043741015.1 Opitutaceae bacterium | reverse complement strand
GCCTCCGCTGGTTGGATGCGCGCGGCAAACTGCGCGGGATAGATTGCCCCGGCCACGGCGGTGAACAACGCGGTCGCAACAATCCCCACCAGCATGCCGGGTTTCACGATGGCCTGAACGTAGCCTTGGAGCAACGGCGTCTGCTCGAGGGCGAACAGGGCCCCGTAGCCCAGCGTGAGCCCGGCCACCAACCCCAGCGTGGCGATCGCCGCCGCCTCACCAAAGATCAGCGCAGCCACTTGTCGCTGGGAAAAGCCGCAAACCCGCAGCACGGCGATCTCGCGGATACGGCTGAACACCGAGAGCAGCATCGTGTTGGCCACACCGAGTCCGCCGAGCAGGAAGGCGCAGAGCCCGACAGCCCAGGCGGTGAGGTTGAGGATCTTGAACTGGGTGTAACTCTGGTTGAACTCGCGGTTCTCCAACGCGATGAGCTTCGGGTGCGCCGCCGCCACCGCCGCCTTGAAGGCCGCGCCCTGTGTTTCGTCGCGCAGCTTGATCGCCACGATCGATGAGATGCCCTCGCGCGAGAAAAATGCCTGCGCTTCCTTCAACGGCAGGAACACGCCCCCGTCCTCAAACCCGTTTTCCGTCTGGAAAATCCCGGCGACGGTGAATTCACCGTGCCCGACCTCAATCTTGTCGCCAGGTTTGGCCTGAAGAAATTCCGCCGCGCGCGCGCCGAACCAGATGCCGCCCGGCACATGGCCGAATTCCGCCAGGCGGCCGTGGATCCACCGGGCCCTGGCCAGCCGGGGGTTGTCGGCCCCGAGGCCAAAGCACGTGATGACCGGCCGGTCGCCCGAGGAGACGAGACCGAACAGCAACGGGTGCGCGGCCTCCACCTGCGGCATTCCACGCACGGCGGCGACCTGTTCGTCCGTCACGCTGCTGAAAAACATGTCGGAGACGTTCTTCTCGAAGACCAGATAGTGGGAATCCACCGCGAGGATCCGCTCGAACATGCCGATGGCCCCGTTGACAATGGAGAGGATCGTGAGCATCGCCGCCACGCCGAAGCCAATCCCGGCCACGCCGATCAGTGCACGCAGCCGATGCCGCCGGAGATTGATGAAGATCAGCGCGAGGAAACGCATGCCGCCGCAGTGTTGGCTTGATCCGGCAGGCTGCAAGCCCGTGCCGCTAGATCCGGCCAGGCCCGGGCGGAAGCAGCTACTGCCTCGCTGGCTGTTTCTTCCTGCCGGGAGGCGTTTCCGGAGCGGCGGTTCTGGTGAACTCGGCTGTTTTCAACTGCAGCCCTTTGAGTTCACCTGTGTGATAATTGTGACACTGCTGGCAACTGGCACCGGCCATGGCAGGCTGATGGCAGACCACACAGGAATTCCTGTCGAGCGGGGCAAAATTACTGCGAAATATCGTGCTGTCGCGATTTGCGCCAAAGGCTCCGGCATAGTCGGCCTTGACGTCGAAGACATGGCAGGTGCGGCAACCCTGCACGCCCATGAGACTGAAGTGTGGCGCATGTTTGAAAGTCGTGAACGGGCGCTGGTGCGGCTGCGGGCGGGCCGTCAGCCAATTGATGACGGTGGTATTCCCCGTGCGATCCGCGGTGTGGCATTTCATACAGACTCCGGGGGCCGGCGGGGAGGAAAGCTGGGAATAGATGGCTTGAGCGGCAGGCAGGGTGTCGTTCGCGGAAGTTTCAAGCCAGGCGGTGAGAAATTTATCCGCGTGCCCGCTGGGCCGGTAGTAAAGGGCATGGGTTTCATCCCGGCGATACCAACCACCCTCGGCCACGCGCGCCTCCGCATCATCATATTCGAGCGCCGGGGGCGCGGCCGGAACCGACGCAGCCGCCATGACGGCGGGGGCCTCGGGCAGGAGCAAATCCTCTTTGGCGGACTGAGACGGGGGTGCCGGATCGGCAAGGAGATCGTCGGAGGCCGCGACCAGCGTTGTCGGCGCCGGAGCGGGGCCGCCAGCTTTTCCCGCGATGGCGCTTTTCTTGGCCGGCCGAGGCGCGGGTTTATCGCCGTGGCGATAGGCGGCGACCTCTACCAGCAGATTGGGCAGCCAGATTTGCTGGGCCGCCTGCAAACTGTCGGCGGAAAAATTGCCCGTGTGCCGCGAGGAACCTTGCGCTCCCGCATAGGGGTCGAGCCGCCGCATCATCACCTGCTGGCCCTGCGTGACCAGATCAGCCAAAAGTCCTTTTATGCTCCAGACCAGCCGGGCGGCGGCAATTTTTTGCCCCGGGGTGGCGTGGGTGAGCAGGGCCAGTTTGACCGGACCCAGGTCGGTCAGGGCTTTCCGGGCGGCGGGATCTCCCTCGAGCATCCAGCGCATGAAGGGGGTTATTTCGCCCTCGCAGAAGTCCGGCCATTCTCCCACCGGCTCGCCCGCCGCTTCTAAAGCGGCGACATCAACCTCGGGCAGGCGGATAAAAACAAGCCCTTTGGCGCCGGCACGGCCGTCGCCCTCGATTTGCCCGGCATGACACTGCGCACAGGTTTGCTCAAAACTGCGGACCAGCATCTTGCGGCCGTCCGCGGCGGGTTCATGACACTGCGCGCAGGAAGTCGGCGCGGTGGTGGCCAGACGCGGATCGGGAAAATATTGCTGCCAGTGGGTCACATGGTCGAATTGCAGACGGGTTCGACGCGTGGACGGGTAATCAGTAAACCCCGGATGCCCGGTGGTGAAATTTTTAAACGGCGCCTGATGGCAGACCTGGCATTGCTGGTCGCTCAGGCGTTGCATATCCGCATCACGCCCGTGGTGCTCCTGATGGCAGGTGGCGCAGGCGAGTTCGGCCGTACCACCGGAGGCCAGCGCATGCGCCGCCCTCTGCCCCATGGATGGCGGAATGGCCCCGGCCGGTCTCCGCTGGGCGAGTTTCCCCAGTTCGGCCGCCGTCGCCCCGTGCGGTGATTGGCTATGTGCGCCGAGATCGTGGCATTTGAGACAGAGCTGGTTGTGTTCCTGCGTCCGGTGTGCGCGTTCGCCGGCGGTGAGAAGAATCAATCCGGATTCGACGTGGCAATCGGCACAACGTTGCGCCGACATGGCGTGCTGGGCGGTCAAAGGTCCCGGGCTGGACCAGGCCGTGCGGTCCCACCCCCACAAGGCCAGCACCACGACTCCCGCCGCGAGGCAGGCCGTGAGCCACGACAGCCGGCGCCGCCGGGCCCGCAGACTTTGCAACGGCGTGCAGGGCGGCACGGGACAGCCACAGGCACCGTCGGGTTGCGGTCCGGGTTTGCAGGCGCCACCGAGGGAAATGGCCCGGGTGCAAACCCACCGGTCTCCTTTTTTCGCCGGCAGACACTGGCTGGTGGCCCGGCATTCGCCCTTGTTCCCCGGGCCAAACACACAGGGACAGCCCTCGGCCGCCCGCCCGCAGACCCACTCGTCCTGCGGCCGGTCGTAGAGCTTGCGGTTGTGGATGATGCTTTGGAGCAGGCGGCGCATGGCGTCAGTTCCGGGTTACAACCGGTGCGAATAATGCAGGGCGAGCCACACATGGGCCGCGACCAGCACGAGCATTCCGTAGGTCAGCGGGATGTGGATGAAAAGCCAGAGCTTCAGCAGTCGCTGGCCGGCCAGTTGCAAATCCAGATTGCGCTTCGCCTCGATCAAGTCCGCCAGCAGATCGGCGAAATTCTTCTCGGCCTCGTTGAGATAGCGGCGCGCGGATTCGAGCTCCTGTTTGACGCGATGGAATTCGCGATCATCGCCGGTCAGGGGCGCCAGCAGCGGCGGCACCCGCAGAAAATAGGGATTTAGCACCTGCAGGTATAAATCAGCCAGGGTGGAGGATTGGGTCTCGGTCTCGGCTCGGCGCACCAGCTCCCGCACTTCCTCCGCCAGCCGGTGGCGCAACACCGGGATGCGCTCATACACCAGGCTTTCGCCCGAGCGGACCAGGCGCGGCGGCAGCCAGCGGCTCAGCCAGAGACCGAAAGCTCCGCTGGCCGCCACGAAACCAAAGGTGGCCGCGAGCAGGACCTCCAGCCGTCCGTCCGGGATCCGAATCCCGGTGTGCAGCACGAAGACAAAACAGGCCAGCCAGCCCAGGTAGATGTGGGCTTGCATCCAGGTGCTCGCGCTCAGCAACGGGAGAAACGGCAGTTTTTTTCGGGCATTGAAAAAGGTCAGCAACAGCAACAGGGCCAGCAACAGCCAGCCGGAATAAACCGCCACCGGCAGCAGCGCGATCCGGCCCAACTGCCAGACCAGGGCCAGCCCGAGACCCAAGGCCACGGTGGTGAGGGAGAGGACCCAGCGGCGGGCGCGGAACGATTTCATCGCTGCAGCCAGGCGGCCAGTTCATCGCCCTCCCTCATGTCGGCCCGCAGGAGGGCATCATGGGGGCAGGCGCTCACGCAGGCCGGACCACCCGGCTGGTCGATGCACAGGTCGCATTTGGTGGCGCGACGGATGGGCGCCCCCGTCTCTTCGGTCACGACGGGCAAACCTTCCTCGTCGTGCAGCGCCACCATCTGGATCGTGCCATACGGACAACTGTTGGCGCAGATGCCGCAGCCGATGCAGGTGTCGGCATCGATGCCGACCAGCCCCTCGATATTCTCCCGGAAAATCGCTCCCGTGGGACAACCGATCATGCAGACGGGATCGACGCAGTGCATACACGCACTGGCCACCATCACGCCGCTGGCCTCGGGGCCCTGGCGGATGAAGCGCGGGTTGTTGTCGTGGGTGGCGGCACAGGCCCGGACGCAGTCATCGCAGCGGGTACAACGATCCAGGTCGATCAGCATGGTCGCGCGGCCGTTGATGAAGCGCTGGGCGACCATGAACTCCAGGAGTTCATCCGCCGCCCTCCCGGCCGGCGCGCCCGGGGTGGGTGGCAGGGTGAGGGCCGCCAGTTGATCGGGCGGAAGCGTGGGCAGGACGTGCGCCTCGATCACCGCCGTGGGAATGAAGAGCAGGTCCACGTAGCCGAGAGCGCGCAGGCTGCGGCGCAAAGGCACATGCTGCCCCCGCCAGCCGGTGACAATTTCCTGGAGACCGAACACCTGGCCCTTGCCGAGGTAGCTTTCGGTGCGTTCACCGTGGTTATACCGGCTGCTGACCCGGGCAAATCCGCTGCGCACCAGGAGCAGTCCGTTGGGGTAGTCGCCCTCGCGGGCGATCAGCGGCTCTTTTTCCGTGAGTTCGCGCGCACCGGCCTCGCGCATCCGCTGGTAGGAGCTGTGCCAGTCAAATTCGCCGAAAGTCTCAAACCGGGTGGCATCCGCGATCAACTGCAGGGTCGCTTCGGACAGGTTCCACATCAACGGGGTTTCGGCCAGATGGCGCTTGAGGCTGCGCTCACGATACCGCCCGTCGACCCGCTCCTTCCAGGCAGGCGAATATTTGCGGATTTCGCGCAGACCCTGCCAGCGGATTTCGAGCAACAGCACCTCCCCTTCGGCCACGACCGTGGCGGTGCGGGGAGTACGACCGAGTGCGGCAATCTCGCCAAACAACTCCCCCTCCCGGAGGGTGATGGTGCGGTCGGGATCGAGCACGCCAGGCACATCCTGCAGAAAGATGCTGGTTTCTCCACTCCGGCCAACCCGCAGGCCCGGCGGTGGTCCCCGGCGGGTGGTTTGCTCAGCATAATGCGGCCGGTTCAGCCAGCGCTTTAAGCTTCCCCAGACTGATGGTCGCAACGGCGGCCGGCGGCCGAGCAACTCCGCCGGAGGTTCCTTGTTCAAGACCTTCACCGCCCCGTCCATGATGACGAAAGCCGAGTGGCCATAATCCCCCCGTCGGACGATGATCTCTCCCGCCATGTACTGGTGGAGACGCGCGTCATTCCTCAGGATGCCGCGGAGGGGTATCGAGGGAGGGAACCGTTCGGGCGAAGTTGTATAAAAGATTGGATGGGCCAGCATGAGGTCAACATCGACCTCCTTCATTTCCGGGCTGAAGGGTTTGTCCCATCGCTCCGGTCCCGCCTGTTTCGTGGCCTGGGTGTAGGGCGCTTGGGATCCCGGACGGATCGGGGGACGGCTGGTGGTCTTGGCCATGGCGGGACGGATCCGGGCTAAGGCGCGCCAGTCACCACGTAGGGTTTGCCCCGGTATTGCGAGGCGGCCGGCAGCAAGGCCTCGATGCCCGCGAGTTGTTCGCCGGTCACTCTGGCGGCGAACTCGCGCCCAAGCCCGGATATTTTTTCGGCCGCGGCGTTGAGTTCGATCGCATTGTTCAGGCGGAGGCCGGTCGCCTGCGCGATGGTGACAATCGCCGCCAGTTCGGGCGTGGGGGCCAGGGCCTGAATTTTTTCCAGAAGCTTGCGCGCGGCGTCGGTCCGGCGGGCGAGGGTCAGGCCAAAGCTGGCTTTCGCCGTCGCGCGGGCCACGGCACGGAAGCCATACTCGGTCTCCAGGATAACCCCGAGAACATAGAGCTGGCGCCGGTGGGCGGGTGACGCCTCGGGGTTCGTCAGGTTGCCTGTATGCAAAATGGTGTGCCGGACCTCTCCTTGTGACCACGTGAGCAGGTTGAATCCCTCGCTGGCCGGTGAATGGCCCCCGAGGTTGACCAGTTTTTCATCGTTCATCACATGGCAGCTGTAGCAGTTCGCCCCGAGGACATAAAGGTTGCCGGGGGTGATCATGCCGGCGTTGGCGGCCTGGGCCAAGCGGGCCCGGCGGTGCTCGGCGGATTCCGTGGCCTTGGTGAACCCCTTGCCGTAATCGCCGTGGGTCTGGACCCAATCCTGGCCCGCCCCATGGCACGATTCGCAGGAGATGCCCGCTACGGCCTGGGTTTCATTCTCAGCCTGCTTGCCCAGATAGTGGCAGTCCATGCACTGCCGCTCGTGCTTGATCGGGCCGAGGCCGAGCCGTTCAAGCATAACCGAGGTTTCCGGACGCTGGTGCAGCTTGTTGAACGTCTTGAAATGGGCACTCATCTTCCACGCCTCGATTTCCTGGATATGGCATTCGGCGCAAGACTCGGGCCCGCCCACCTTGTCGGCGCGCGGCGCGGCTCCGGCGGGTGAAACCGGCAGGAGCAGTGCCACCAGCAAGGTGGCGAGGGTGAGGCGGGAGCCGCATGGACGAGACCTGATTGGCATGAATACGCCGTGATGTGGGATGATTTTTTTCCGTCGCCTCAGGGCGAGGATTGTGTCACGAAAAGTCAGCGCAAGCTGAAACTCCAAGTTAATCAATCAGTCCCGTGATCGGAAATTCCGCCGGATCGTTTTGTCACCCGAATTTACGGCGGCTCTGGTCTGGACTTGGAACGGTCGCGCTGACGATTCTCCAGCGATGATCGGAATTTTTCCCAACCCCGCCCTCGGCGGGCGCTGACTCCGGTCGCGCCTTCCTTCCCCCACCCTCATGCTTTGGACCTACCTGGGTCTCGCCATCATTCTGCTGGTTATCAGCCGGCTGGGCCTGGGCCTGCTGGTCGCGCTCAGGCGGAACCGGGTGGAGTCCGAGCGCCAGAAACTTGAGATTGCCCGTTTCACCGAGGAGCTGGCCGCCGTGCGCGATTCCCGCCGGACGCTGGCCCAGGATCCGGTACCGTGGAACGGATTTCGAAAATTTGTTGTCCGGCGCAAGGTGGAGGAAAGCACGCTGGTGTGTTCTTTCTATCTGGAGCCCCATGACACCAAACCGCTGCCCGCCTTCAAACCCGGCCAGTATCTGACCTTTCGCCTGCCGGGCGTCCATCGTAACGGCCAGCTCATTCGCTGCTACAGTCTCAGCGACTATCCGCGCCAAGCGCACTATCGGGTCACGATCAAGCGCGCCCTGTCTCCCGCGGGAAACGCCGCGGTGACCTCCGGGCTCGGTTCCGGTATTTTCCATGACCAGATCAAGGTGAATGACATCCTGGATCTGCGCTCACCCGCGGGAAATTTTTTCATTGATCCCACTGATCCCGACCCCGTGGTGCTCATCGGCTGTGGCATCGGCCTGACGCCGATTTACAGCATGCTGGCCACCCTCGTCCATTTGAAGAGCCGCCGGACGGTGTGGTTTTTCTACGGGGTGCGCAACGGCAGCGAACACCTTTTCAAGGAGGAATTGGCCGCCATGGCGCGCGAACAACCGCAGATTCACGTCCGCATTTGTTACTCTCAACCGGGTCCCGACGACCGTTTGGGCGAAGACTACCAGGTCCACACCAGGGTATCGGTGGACCTGCTGCGGCGCGAACTGCCGTCGAACAATTTCCTTTTCTACTACTGCGGCCCGGGGCAGATGATGGAATCCCTGACCAGCGGCCTGAAGGACTGGGGGGTCCCCGATTCTCACCTGCACTTCGAGGCCTTCGGTCCGCTCAGCGTTAAACGCGTCAACAAGGCCATCACGGGCGCGCCGCCCCTCGCAGCCAAGCAACACTATGTCACTTTTCGCAAGAGCGGCACGGCCCTGCCGTGGGACGGTTCACAAGCCACCCTTCTGGACCTGGCCGAGCAGGCCGGCGTCGTCATTGCCTCCGGCTGCCGGGCGGGGAACTGCGGGACCTGCGTCGTGGCCCTGCAGGAGGGCGAAGTCACCTACATCCAGCCGCCGGGCACCCCGCCGGAGGCGCGCACCTGCCTGACCTGCATTGCACAACCCAAGGGTGACCTCGTGCTTGATGCCTAGCCCGGCGCCGTGTGCCGGTTTGCGGAGATTATTTTTTCGCCACCGGCGTCGCCGGGGCGAGGCTGACCCGGATAACCCCGCGCCATTCCTGGGCGGAATAGGACACCGCCTTGTCTTCCGGAAACAGGCGGTCCAGCGCCTCCTTTACTCCGGGACGAAATTTACTGGGGTCGCCATGGCATGACAAACAGGCTTTGGAGGCGGCGATGGGGCGGTACACGCGCCACTCCACCGGCTGGCCCGGCGGCTCGGTTTTCATTACGAGCATCTTGTCCGGTGACTCGCCGTCCATCAATTGGGTGTGGATTTTTTCAAGCGCGGCCGTATCGGCGCCGTCGGGGGCGTTCCGCGGGTCGCGCAGCATCAGACTGGTGCGTCTGACAGCGGTGACCGTCGGTTTGCCGGCTACCGGCTTGGGCAATTCCATGCCCTTGAGATGCAGGATGCCCACGGCTTCGTGGGTTTCCTTCGTGGCCAGCTCCCGGCTGGTTTCCTGGACCAGCATGCCGCCGATCTGCTCAATGGCTTTGAAGCCGTATTGGGCTATTTCGACCACTGCCGGGTCCGCACTGTCCACGAAAGTATAGATCGTGCCATCGGGTCTGGGTCCGGGTCCGGGCGGCAGGGTGGCGCTATCGAAATACTTGATGGCCTTCGCTGGTGCGGCCGGAGGGACCGGCGCGTCCGCTGCGAACATGCTCGCCGTCATCATAACCAACGTAAGGGCAAGGCCGGCAGAATATTTTGTTGCGCTCATTGGATGAACACCAGTCTGGCCGGAAAATATTGCAAGCCTGCAATGCCGCGCGGGCCAGTTGACCCGGACTCCCTCCACCGGGGCGTTTATTTCCCGCCCGGCCTCTCGTTTGGCTCGCCGGTGAACTTGAAGCGGATTTTTACGAGGGGATCCACCTTGAGGACGAACGCCATCTTGATGACCTTCAACTTCCAGTTGCGATAGTCGACCGTGGCTTCGCCGGTGATCGTGTAGGTGTCACCGGTCTTGCTGACATTGACGGGGAATTCCACCAGCCCGGTGGCCTCATGGAAAGTGAGATTGCCGTTGGCCTGGCCTTGGCCGTCGGGCGCCAGGGCGAGGATGCCGAGCTCGAACTTGCCCGCGGGTTCGTCTCCTCCCAGCCACTCCAGCATCTTCTTGTCGCGGTCGGGCTTGCCGGTCTTGAGGTCGGCAAACCTGAAGGTGAGCGACGCCGTCCGGATGCGGCCCTTCTCGTCCACGTTGGCGCGGAGCGCGTAGGCATCGAGGTGCGCGGTGAAGGAATCGACCGTGGATTTGACGTCCACGTCCACATAGGAACGGGTCGGATCAATCTTCAGGGTGCGGTCGGCCGCAGACAGCGCGAGAGGCAGCAGAACAAGGAGGGCGAGTACACGGAGTCTTTTCATGGCTGGGATTAATGAGGACTCGCCTACCTGACTGCAAATTCACATTTTGGTGCCACCCCACCCCGATGAGCGCGCCCCGGAAGACCGCCGACCACTGGTTCGCCGAGTATGGCGAGAGCCACCAGGATGATACCAACGAACTGATCCACTGGATCTGTGTGCCCGTCATCTTTTGCAGCGTGCTCGGCCTGATCTGGTCCATCCCCGTGCCCGCCCTGCTGGTCGGACCGGCCCCTTGGTTCAACTGGGTCCAACCTGTCGCCCTCGCCGTTCTGCTGTTTTACCTGCGCCTCTCCGTGCCCCTGGCCGTGGGCATCCTCCTGTTGATCAGCACCTGCTACGGCCTGATCGAGTGGCATGCCGCCGCTTGCCCGTTCGCCGTGTGGCAGAGCAGCCTCCTCCTCTTTGGGCTCGCGTGGATCGGGCAGTTCATCGGCCACAAGATCGAGGGGAAGAAACCCTCGTTCTTCCACGATGTGGTGTTCCTGCTGATCGGCCCCGCGTGGCTGCTGCACTTCGTCTATAAGAAGATCGGGCTGAAATACTGAAGCCGTCCCTCAACCCCGGCCGCCGCGCAGCATGATAATGTGCGCCAGGTCGTTTTTCTCAAAATCCTTCCAGTAACGGTCCTCGATCTTTTTGAGCTGTTCATCGCGGGAAGGTGGTGGTTCGACCCCGGGCGTGTCCATGGTGCGTTTCGCCTGTTCGCTGGCGAAATCCCGGTCGGCCAGCCGGGCCACCAGTTCATGCCAGAAGACGTCGTTCTGAAACTCGCTCTGGAGATCGCGCACGCGGTCGTCCTCCGCCAGTTTGGCGGCAGGCTGGAGCGAGCCATCGTCGCGCTCCTCGACGAGGTCCGCGCAGCCCAGGTCTGTTGCCAGCCCCAGCAGGCGCTGGTCGAGGGCGAAATAGCGCTTGGCGACCGCCGTCTCCTCGCCCTGGTAACCGGTGACGGTCCACATGCCCAAATGCACCAGCTCCAGGAGCTGGCGGTATTCCTTCGCGGTGAACGAAACTTTCATGACCCGCCACCCTTGCCCGGCTCGGCCACCCCGCAAGCGCGAAGTGGGCGCCTAGGGTTAGTCCGGCTTGAATTCGATGGGGATCAGGACGCGCGCGACGACGGTCTTGCCGCCCTTGCGCGCCGGTTCAAACCGCCAGGTTGCCACGGCTTGCACGGCCGCGTAGCCGAA
Organism: Opitutaceae bacterium; assembly: GCA_043741015.1. Classification (GTDB taxonomy): domain Bacteria; phylum Verrucomicrobiota; class Verrucomicrobiia; order Opitutales; family Opitutaceae; genus Lacunisphaera. The sequence goes on along the minus strand of JAYUBB010000198.1, from coordinate 3,662 downwards.
TTCCGGCGCCGAGCTGGAAATGATATGCGGCAACTGGGCATCACCCTTTTCGTCGATGAAAAATTCTATGACGGCCTCGCCCGCCTGCCCGACCTTGCGCAAGGCACTGGGATATACGGGCGGACGACGGGAGAGCGCCTTGGGCGCACCATCCAGCTCGGCCAGAGACACAATTTTACCGGGACTCTTCTCCACCAACCGCAATATGCTCTTGGCTTCCGGGGTCACGGGCACATCGCCCCCGGTCCACGTTTTAAAATCATGCTCTATGATCAGCGCGGCATAACAAGCGGTGCCGTCCTTTTTGGCGGCGGGCGTAAACTCCCAGACATCGATCATCGCCAGCGCGGCCTGGCCCATCTCCGGTGTGGTTGATTCCAACAATTTAGCCGATGTCACCCGGCCGTCGGGCCCAATGAGAAATTTCAGCTTCGTTCGACCGGACTTCTCCGCCCTCAAGGTCTCCCAGGGATAAACCGGGAAGGCGGTGTTGACCGGGACAGGCGGCTTGTCCCACTGCAGCTCCGGTGGAAGTCCCTCTTTCTTGTTGGGTTTGGCCACCTGCCAAAGACCGGTCGCCTTGCTGCCGGTGGAGTCCATATCGAAGGTGATCTGCTGCCGCGCCCGGGTCTTCACGGCGTGTCCATCCATGATTCCCGGCGCAAATTTCCACTTGAGGATGGCGTCCAGAGCCGATCGCTCGAACCAAGGATTGTTGGAGCTGACTACATACGGGTTTTGCACGTCACCGTTGGTGTCCACGATAAATTCCACCCACACCTGCCCGGTCAATCCGGCCTGTTGCATACGATAAGGGTAGATGGGCTCGCTCTGTTTCAGCGCCTTGGGCGGTGTGCCGCGTTGCCATAATTCCTCGGCTGATTTGTTGGGTTCAGCACCTAACAGCATTACTGCGCCGGCCAGAAGCAACAGCATCCGACTTATTTTATGGAACGAGTTCATATAATGTAGACCGGTGGGTGGATGACCGACCGGTTCATTTCTTGGGCGGCTTGAACCCGACCGGGATGCGGACGGTCACATCCACCGGTTCACCGGCTTTGGTCGGCCGCTCGAAAACCCACTGGCTGATCGCGGTGGCCGCTGCCCAGCCAAAGGCGTCATCCGTGGCCGACACTATCTTCGGCAGCCGGGCCCGCCCGTCGCGATCAATGATAAATTCTATCTGCGCCTCCCCGGTTAGTTGTCGCTCCACCAATCCTTGCGGATAAACTGGAAATCCCCGCCAGAGTGGTTTCAGTTTATTGTCCAGCCCCGCCGCACCCCCAACTCCCATCCCGCCCGGACGCAATTGGCTGGTCAACCGGGCCTCGGAACCCGCTGATACGGGAGAAAATTCATGGACCATTTTGATCCGGATCGCGATCGGCCCCCGAGCCGACTGTGCGGGCTTGAACACCCAGGTCTCGATGGCCGCAGTCATCGCCGCGCCAAATTCCGGGGCCGAGGCGGACACGATGCTTATTTCTTCCGTTTTTCCCTCGGGGCTGACCATAAACCCTGCCGTCACGGTCCCACCCTCGCCAGCCAGGAGCCGGTCCCGCGGGTAAACCGGCTGCATCAGCATCAGGGGCTGGGGAAGAATCCTTGGTGGTTCGTCGGAGGCTATTTCCAGGTGATTGGCCAGGAGAATATCCTCGGGCTTCGCCCCCGTGCTATCGAAGGCCACCGGATATTGCATCTTCGAGACCTTCGGCAGTGGTCCTTGATGAGCGGGCATAAACTCGGCCTTTTCCAAGGCCCGCAAGGCGGTTTCAACAAACGCGGGATGTGAGGCCCAGAGCACTCGCGGCTGGCGGGCGCGACCTTCTTGATCGACGGTGAACTCGATGTTCACTTCTCCCGGGAGCCGTCTCTCCTCCAGCTCTGCCGGATAGTCGGGATCGATCCCGCTCATCGCTTGCGCCGGCTCCACTATCATGGGCCTTGGCAGGTCGGCGTCCGGTGGCTGCAAAGGCACCTGCTTCTGCGTCAACTGCGCGAGCGTGAACATCACCGGCACCACCATAGCCATGGCGGCCGGCTGCCCCTCCTCCACCCCCGGACCAAACTTCCACTGCCGTACCGCGGTCAGCGCCGCATCGTCAAACTGCCCATCACTGCTTTTCTGTACCTTTTCTCGCGAGACACGGCCGTCTGCCTCCACCACAAATTCCACGATCACGCGTCCTTCGCTTTTTGTTTTTCTCGCTTCGGCCGGATATACGGGCTGGACCCAATCGCGCAGGATCGGGGTGCCGAAGTCCGGCATCACCAGCGGCGTCTGGGCTTGCAACGCGACGGCAGACAACCAGATCGCGCCGGTCAGCAGCATGCGCCGTCCGGTCGGGGCCAGCATTATAAAACGAGCCGTTTTCATGGGGGTGTTTGCCTGCAATTCGTTCGCTTCTTCTCTTCTGAGGTGGCCGCGGGTTTGATTTGGGTGAACTCCAGGGGAATCCGCACGCGCGCCACCACGGGCTTGCCGGCTTTCAACGGTGGCTCAAAGCGCCAGGTGGCGACCGCCTGTGCCGCCGCGTAGCCGAATTCCGGTTCCGTATTCGAGATAATGTGCGGCAGCTGGGCGTCGCCGTTCCTGTCGATGAAAAACTCGATCATCACCTGCCCGGCCTGGCCAGCCTGGCGTAATTTTGTGGGATAGATCGGCGGACGGCGGGAAAGCGGCTTTGGTGTCCGGTCGAGTTCACTCAGGTTGGCGATTCCCTCGGGCTTTTTTTCGAGCATTCTCAGGATCTGTTTCGCCTCGTCGGGGATGGGTGCATCCCCTGAACCGTGCGCTTTGAACTCATGCTTCATGCTCAGGGCGGCGAAACACGGGGTGCCGTTTTTTTTCTTTGGCGGGGTGAATTCCCATGTGTCGATCATGGCGAGCGCGGCGAGGCCCATCTCGGGATTACTGGCCTGCAGCAATTGACTCGCGGTTATTTTGCTCCCAGGTCCGACGATGAACTTGATCTCGGTCCAGCCCGATTGTCCGGCCTGCAGGGCGGTGAAGGGATAAACCGGAAACGCCGTGCTCACCGGCTGGGGCGCGACGTCCCAACAAAGCTCCGGGGGAAGCTCCCCCGGATTCTTGAGTCTGGACACAAACCAGAGTCCGGCCCCGCCTCCGGAGGCGTCATCCATGCTAAACTCCAATATCTGGTTGGCCCTGATGTTCACCTTGGCCCCGCCGACCTCGGCTGGAGTAAATTTCCACTTCAAGATAGCTTCGATCGCGGGTCGTTCAAACCAAGGGTTGTTGGAACCTATCACGATGGGATTCCGAACCACTCCTTGCTTATCGATGATAAATTCCACCACGACCCGCCCGGCGAGACCGGCGCGACGCATATTGTAGGGGTATTCCGGCGCCTCCCGCTTGATGGCCTTGGGTGGAACGCCTCCGTCTTTTAATTCGTGCACCGCTGCCGGCTCTTCACCGGCGGACAAAAGAGTGGCCAGCAGCGACAATGACAGGAGGCGGATCAGCGGGCGTAGAAAATCCATGGCGGTGATGTCTTGTTGGGCCCGAGTCGCCCAATTTGCGCCGGCCGGCTGGCTTTTAAACACAACGTCATAAGTAATTGCCTATAGCGTTGGGTGGGTTTATCGTCGGTTCAATGAAAGCACTGACGATTTCCGATCAAGAAAACATGATC
>JAYUBB010000197.1:0-4802 GCA_043741015.1 Opitutaceae bacterium | reverse complement strand
GCGGCCTGCGGCGGGGCGGCGAACATCTGCCGGTCGGTGATGGCGACCGCCGCGCTGGCGGTGAGCAGCCACTTGATGGCGGTGCGGCGGTCGAGGCGTGGATAGTTGCGGCTCATGGGTGGAAGCGTCTCCGGTTTTTTGTGGGAGCGGCTTTATGCCGCGCCGGGATATCAGCCAAACCGTCAATGCCGGGGCATAAAGCCCCTCCCCCATTCGAGCCAGCCAGCTTCGAGGTGCTTTTGAAATTCTTCATCTCAGAAAGTCCCCTTTTTCATCTCGGCGAGGATGTGTTCGCTGGCGCGCCAGGCTACGGCCATGATGGTCAGCGTGGGATTCTTGTCGGCGTTGCCCGGAAAGGGCGCACCGTCGGTCAGGTAAAGGTTGGGCACGTCCCAGGTCTGGCACCACTGGTTGGTCACGGATTTTTTCGCCTCGGCGCCCATGATGGCGCCGCCCACCTCGTGGATCACGCGGCCGCCCTTCTCGATCACGGCCTTGTCATTGATGCGCTTGCGATTGGCGTTGCGGCCGAGGACCTTGCCGCCCATCGCGGCCACGATGGCGGTGAAGGTCTTTTCCATGTGCTCGGCCTGCTTCATCTCGTGCTCGGACCACTGCCACGAAAACCGCAGCACCGGGATGCCGAACCTGTCCTTCACCACCGGGTCGAGTTCGCAATAGGACTGCTCGTTGGGGATCATCTCGCCGCGGCCGGAGAAATACATGAACGAGCCGTAGTAGCGACGGGCGTCCTCCTTGAGTTTCAGGCCGTAGCTACCGCGCGTATAGCGTTCGAGGCCCCCGCCGGCGCCCATGCCCGGCATGCCGCGGCCGCCGCCAAACTCGATGTGGTAGCCGCGGGCGAAGCCGAGTTTGCCGGCGAGCTGCTCCTGGTAGAGCCACCACGGTGTATAGACGTGCGCGCCGCCGGCGCCGTCCTCATTGTGCGGCGGCAGGCCTTCCAGCGCCGGTACCTGCGCGCTGAGGCTAGCCCCGACGGTGTCCATGATGTATTTGCCCACGAGGCCGCTGGTGTTGGCCAGGCCCTGGGGAAATTGGGCGGACTTGGAATTGAGCAACAGGCGCACCGTCTCCATGCCGCTGGCGGCGAGCACGACGACGCGGGCCCGGGCCCGGCATTCGCGGCCGGTGGTCTTGTCGATGTAGAGGACGCCTTCGGCGCGACCCTGCGCGTTCAGCGTGACCTCTCGCACCATCGCGTTGGTCACGATGTCGAGGTTGCCTGTCGCCAAGGCCGGCGGCAGGTGGACCGTGGTGGACTGGTAGGTGGCGCGGATCGAGCAACCGCGGCCGCACGGCGTGGCGAAGAAGCACGCCGCGCGCTGGCTCATGGCCTCGGCGAGGATGCGCTGGGCCTTGGCGTTGCCGGGGTGGATTTTTTGCGGCAGCACCGCGGGATCCTGCCGCTTCGTCAGCACGGCCCGGTGGATGGCCACGACGGGCACGCCCAATGTGTTCATGTGCTTCTTGGCGTAGCGCTCGCTGGCGCGGGCGGCGGGCGGCGGCTGCAGCACGCCGGGCGAAGAGTCGGGCGTGTTCTCCAGGCCGTCGTTGTCGCCATAGACGCCGATGAGCATCTCGACCTTGTCGTAATACGGCGCCAGCTCCTCGTAGGTGAAGGGCCAGTCGAAGCCGTGCCCGTCGCGGCTGCGGGCCTTGAAATCATAGGGACCGTTGCGCAACGAGTGGCGGGCCCAGTGGTTGGTGCGGCCGCCCAGCATGCGCGAGCGCCACCATTCGAACTGCTTCGCCGGATCCTCCGAAACCTGCGTGTAGGGCTCGCCCGGCACCTCCCAGCCGCCATCCACGGTGGCGTCGTGGAAACCAAAGGGCTTGTCCGGCGTCGCCACCCCGCGCAACGGCGCCTGAGCGTTGGTCTGGAACATCGGCGTCTCCTTCACCGGGTCGTAATCGCGGCCCGCCTCGAGCATAAGGACCTTCGCCCCCTCCATGGTGAGGGTGTAGGCGGTCTGGCCACCGGCGGCACCGGAGCCAACGACGATCACATCGTAGTCGGGTTTGACCTGGCTGGGGGTAATGAGCGGCATGGGGTGGGCCGGGAAACGGGGTGCGCCCAACTGAGCCCACCCAACACGCCACGGCAAGTGGAAACATGGGCAGGGGAGCGGCAAACCATAAGCTTCAAGCGACAGGCCCTCAGTCCCCGCGTCACTCCGGTGGATTTCTGCCTGCAGCATCCAGCATATGCTTACCTCTCCCTGCTTCTTGCTCCTTGCTCCCTGCTCCATCCTCCCTTCCCTCCTTTCCCATGGCCAAAATCGAAGTCAGTGAAGTCGCTGCTATCCTCAAGAAACATAAAATCGAGCCGTCCCTCCTCCGCGAGATCGTGCAGGCGATGAACGAAGCCGCCCAGCCCGCCGCGGACGAGGACATCAAGCCTCCCGCGCCCAAGAAGCAGTTCGTCGTGCTGCTCTCCGACCCGTCGGGCAAGCTGCCGGGCAAGGATCTCACCGGCTGGGTCGTGCAGATTCCCGAGAGCGCCAGCCCCCACTCCACCACCGACCGCATCTTCAAGGGTGCCTACGATTTCAACGCCTCGAAGCGCGGCCAGTTGCTCCCCGTGAAGTCCGTCGGCGAGGCCCTTGAGAGCGGCAGCGCCAAGTATTTCAAGGAATCCGAACTCTGGGTGAAGACCAAGACGCCCGTCGCTGTCGTCGTCACGGACAACATCCTCCCCAAGGACGAATTCAAGGTCGAGAAAGTGGACCGCCGCCGGAAAGACGAGGAATGAGCTGGGGATCAGTGGTCAACCTGGAGCCGCAGCGACCCGGCTGCGGAATATTTTCGCGGGCGGGGGTCGCCCGCGCTCCAGCCGGAGCCTGACGCTGTTGGCTTACTGCTTAAAACTTATCGGCTCCCCAGCCCGCCGGCACACCAGCAGGACTTCGTGGATCTTCTTCAGGTCCATCAAGCCGTCCGAAAATTTCAACGGCTGCTGGAACAGCAGGCCGAGCGGAAAGAACAGCCAGTTGTAGCAGCGGAGGGCCGCGACCGGATGCCGGGTGAGCCCCTGGACCGCATAGTGCAGCAGTCGAGGATTGTTGGATTGCATTCCGAAAACGGCGCTTTTTTCGACCGCCAGACCGTGGCCGTCGAGCAACGCCTGCAGCGCCGCCGGCTCATAACGGCGCGCATGCCCCACGTAGTCATCGAAGGTGGTCCAGTAGCCGGGATGCAGCGGCACGGAAAAGATCAACCGCCCGCCCGGCTTCAGCACCCGGGTCAGCTCGTCAAAAACCTGCCGGTCATCCTCCACGTGCTCGATCACATCGAAAGCGGTCACGAGATCGAAACTGTCCTGGTGATACGGCAGTGCGGTGATTTCGCCGGTCCGGGCGAGACCGCCGTGCTCCTTCAACCGCGCGACCACCGGCGGGCTCAGGTCGAGAAAATGCGTGCCGGCGACCGGCAGGCGCGGGCGCAGACCCGGACCGATCTCCAGTCGCTGCGGGGCCGCCGGCAACAGGGCGGAAATCAATGGCCAGGTGTTGAACCGTTCCGGCCGGGTCAGGTAGGTCTTGGACCAGAAAGCATCATAAAACTTGCTGTTCTTGGCTACGAGGGCGCGGGAGGTCATGGGAGGCGGAAGCCGGCTGGCGGTGAGGGCGTGGATACCCGCATCCACTCCCAACAGCCATGGCTGGCTTTGGTTCCAGAGTCTCGTCGGTGTGACCGGTGAGAGCGAGCACGCTCTCGGCCTCCACTCCGTCAGTCCTCTTCACCGCTTTGCGTGAGAAATGCCTTGGCGCTCTGCCCCTGGCCTCCGTCTACTGTCCTCCGAGGCCCCTTTTACCTTCACTTCCAGATGCGGAAATTCATCCGGAGCTTCCTCTGCTCCAGCAGCAACCGCCAGTCGAGGAAGAGAAAAGCCGCGAGCACCACGAGGCCGACCACGATGGTGGTGATGCCTTTCCAGGAAAAGGTGCCATACACCACATCGACGGAGTTGTGGATGGCATAGCTGCCGGTGAAGAGCATGATCGCATCGCTCACGAACTTGCCGACAAAGAAAGGCGGGAGAATCTGGATCGGCTTGATCCGGGCCAGACCGGCGGCCGAGAACAGGGCCGTCGTGGAGATCGGCAGCAGCGAATAGACCAGCACGAAGAGCCAGCTGCGCCAGAGACTGCCGTTCAGTTTGCTGCCGGCGAACTTCAGTTCGTCGCTCTTGGTCTGCTTCATCACTTTCCCGAAGAACCTCGGGACATAAAGGCTCAAACCGTAGCGGCCCAACACTGACCCGGGCACGCCCACAGCGAGCACCAGCCACGGGTTCAGGTCAAACTTCACCAGCATGAACACCATGACCGTCCAGACCGGAGGCCCGATCACCGGAATAAGGTCGGTGACGAGGGCTGCAAAGAACATCAACAGGTAGGGCAACATGGGGAAATGAAAAGTAGGAGCCGGAACGGTGTTTTAGGAAATGGAGCTGTGAGCCCGATGCGGACCCGGGGTTAGGACAGCTGGAACGGCAGACAGTGGCGGGGAAATCAAGGCAGCCTTCCCACGGGCCAGGGAGAACCGGAGCCCGTTTACCCCCTCGGTTAATTCCCGATGGAATGCCGGGAACCATGCGCCAGCGGCGGTGTTCACGTACTGATGCCCACATTTATATGAATACACCCACCCACGACGAAATCGCCCTGCACGCCCAACATCTCTGGCAGGATCGGGGATGTCCCAATGGCATTGACACGGAAACCTGGCTCGAGGCCGAGCGGCAGTTGGGCGGCGACCGGCAGGTGGACACTTTCACC
>JAYUBB010000196.1:0-4821 GCA_043741015.1 Opitutaceae bacterium | reverse complement strand
GGTGCACGAGGTCGCGCTGGCAGCCGACGAGATCGGAGACCAGGCAGGGCACACCCAGATGCATGGCCTCGTTCACGGCCAGGCCCCATGTTTCGTAGCTGCCGCGGGCCGGCAGGGTGAAAATATCGGCCAGGAGATAGCGGGCGGGCATCTCGCTCTGGTTGGCAAAGGGCAGGAAACGCACACACGCGCCGGGCTGGCTGGCGGCCAGCGCAGTGAGCCGGGCCTTCTCCGCGCCATCGCCGACGAAGACGAGCGCGTCGGCCGGCGTGGCGACTTGCAGGAAGGCCTGCAGCAGCTCGACGGGCTGCTTGGGTTTGCTGAATTTGCCGGCGAAGAGCACGACGCGCTTGCCCGCTAGTCCGAGCTTGCCGCGCAAGGTCTCAGCTTGCGCGCGGGCGGCCGGATCGTCCGGGTTGAAATGCGAGGCATTCACGGAATGCGGGACGAAGAACAGTCGCGCGTCGGGCACGCCCAGAGCGCGGAAATAATCGCGGTTGGCCGCGCCGACATAGGTAATGGCGGCGAACTGGCGGTAGAGAACCTTGAGCAGGAGGTGTCGGCCCAAGGGCAGCACCGCGCGGCCGAGCAGGTGGGAATCACCGCGAAAGATCAGCGGCACACCGCGTCGCCGCGCCCACCAAATGACCCGCAGGTGGGAGAGCCAGTTGTAGCCGAAGAGCAGGATGGCACCCGGCCGCCACGCCGCCAGACGGGGCGTGAGCGCAGGATTGTCGAGACCACGGAAATGATGGGTGCCGGGATCGCGGGCGGTATTGGGCACAAACTCCGAGTCGTAGCCGGCAAGGAGATCGACATCCCACTGGAAGGTGGCCCCAAACTGCGGGTCGCGTTGCGCGGTGACGCCAAAGTTCCAGAGGTAGAAAACCTTGAACTCCAGCGGGGAGTTGGCCCGCAGCCAGCGGAACCACGGGCTGTAATACTGCACCGGATGGGAGAGGACGATGGCGAGACGGCGCATGGCTTCAGATTCCCACCAGGCTGCGCAGCAGCAGTGGCAGGCCGAGCACCATCAACACGGCCTGCTGAAAAGAGGAGACCCAGGCCGCCATCGTCAGCTCGGCATTGAACGACCAGGCGGTCAGCAAAATCATAAACAGACCGGCAAAGGAAAACATCGGGCTGAAGATCGACCAGATCTGCAGTTTTTTAAGCGTATACCCCCAGAAGGCCCCGAGGAGGATTGCGCCAATGAGACCGAAGTTGGCATACGCCTCGGTCAGGAGGCCGAAGGCGATGGTGGTGGTGGCCGTGTCCTCTTCGCGTTGCAGGCCATAATAGATGCCCAGCTCATAGGTCGCGATGTGGGAACGGGGTTTGGCCGCCCAAAAGAAACGCGGGATCAACTGGGGCAGCACATGCCGGTAGGTCGCGCCATAGAGATAATCCTGCCGCTCGGGGGAGCAGTCGATGATCAGGCAGAGCAGATGCATGAGCGACGTGCGCTCGAGTATTTTCTGGCTGACGGATTTGTCGCCGCCGGTCGGTTGCAGCCCGTAGCCGACCCATTCGGTAAAATAGGTGGGCAACTCCGTAATGGTGGGCGACGGATGATGACCATCCCAGTAGATTTCCCGCATCCTGGTCTTGCCGGTGTGCAGGACCGCGGTGATGGCAAAGGTGAAGGCGATGACGACCCACGGGATGCGCTTGCCCCCCGAGAGGTAGCCCAAAAACGCGATGCCGATCAACCCGATGGAACTGATCAGGATCAGCCCGACACTCATGATAATGAGCTGGGGAATCAGGGTGCAGAGCAGAACGGTCCTTTCTGTCTGGGTCATTTCCCCGCGGCCCCAGCGCTGGCAGCTGACAAAAGTGCAGAGAATGCCAATGCCGTAGAAAATCGCCCGCAGGGGGCTCACGAGGTCACGCGGGACCCAGGGGGTGAACTCGCTGATGTAGACGTAAGCCGTCGAAAGGATCATCCCGTAGACGATCAATTTCTCGACTGAGCGCGTGATGAGGGACTCGCGCCAGAACGCGCTCCGGCCGGGCAGGCCGGTGGTGGTCCGGTAGACCACGTTGGCGGTGATCAAATAAAGAATCACGGTCCACCCGGCCCGGCCGATCACCTCGTTGCTGTAGGCGGCCAGTTGCTCACGGGCATTGAGCAGAGGCATGGCATAGGCGTTGGCGCACAGCAGCATGATGGTTTCAAAGGCGGGAAACCGGCTGCCTCCGGTCTTGGCCCAGAGCAATGAGGGCAGCACCGACAGCACAAAGATCAAAAGTCCCTGGAAGAGGACGATCGGATCGTTCACATTGGCCGTATAGGCCAGAACGACGAGGGCCGCAGTCAGCAGCACCAGTCCGGTAGTGAAAAGCTTGCGGCCACGCTCGATGTGTTCACCGCCGAGGAGAGAGTAGTCCATCACGGTCTCGTTGGCCTGGGCGTTGCGGCTGACGTATTCCATGCGAGATGCGGGCTAGGGTTGCACGGTTGAAACCGAGGCGAAAATCTCCAATTGCCGCGCGGCCACGGCGCGGGCACTGAAAGACACGGGCGCAGCCGGTCCGGGCCCCGGGGCCTGCCGGATCGCCTGCAGGCGGGCGAGCGTGGCCAGGATGCTGGCCGGGGTTGGCCGCTCGCCCTCGACCAACACGCAGGGCTGGCCGAGGGCGGTCAGTCGGTCAGCCAGGGCACTGCCGGCATGCGCAATGGAGAGCAGCGGGCGACCCGCGGCGAGCAGGGTAAGGATCTTGGAGGGAGTGAAAGTGAGGTCGGTGGAGCCGAGCAACAGGTTGACATCGGCCTCGAGCACGACCTGGAGGGCTTCGAAATAGCGCAAGCGGTCGGGCTGCTCGTGGACGCAATCCTGCAGGCCGTATTTCACGGCGAGGGCGAGCGTGCCCGGCTCGGGGCGGCCCAGATGCGAATAAGTCGTGCCATAGAAATACGCCGAGACGGGGGCGCCCGACTTTTTCAGTTCCGCCAGAGCGGCGAAGAGCACCTCCACGGCGGTCAACATACCCGGGCCGAGTGCGCCGGCAAAGACGATACGAAAGCGACCGGCGGGGAGAATCGACGACCGGCGGGCGAGCGTAGCGCGCAGGTGCTGCAGGTCGGGCTCAGGGGAGCCGAAGGGTAATTCAGTGAACGGCACGTGTTGCAGCCACGGATAGCGGGCGCGCAGGGTTTCGCAATAGCCAGACGAGACCGTGACGAGGTGGGAGACACCGCGCAGGCTCCAGCCCTCCAGCAGCAGGCCGAGTCCCCGCGCGATCCGGTATTTCCAACCGCCGGGGGCCCGCGGTGCGCCGGGCCGGGAGTAGTAGTCGGTGACCCAGGGATCCTGCAAATCGATCACATAAGGCACGCCGCTGAGCCAGCGCCAGACCCGGCCGAACGGCAGCACGATGAACATGGTGGTGGAAAAATAAACGACGTCGTAGCGCCGGCCGGCGAGCAGCCGGCAACCGGCCAGAAACAGGAAGGGCAGGGAGCGCAGCGCCACGTTGTTGACGCCGAGCCATTGAGTCCAGGAGCGGGAGCAACAATGAGCCCGCGCAACGCGGATCCCCGCGGGCACCGTCGTGGAGAGTTCGTCCTCGACCGGCGCCGTGGGCGTGGGGTCGGCGACGGTGAGCACGGTGACCTCCCAGCCGGCCGCGACGAAATACGGCAGGCTCATCCGCACGCGTTGCATGTCGGGGGCGTTGACCGGCGGAAAGTGCGGGCTGACGATGAGAACGCGCCTGATCACGCGATTTTGGTGGGCAATTCGTAGCGGAAAAAGAACTCGGTGTCGTTCAGGAAAATGTCCACCAGCTCGACCGGCAGGGCCGGCAGTGGATCCGGGGCGAGCGGCCGGATCTGGGTCTGATAGCAATTGATGGCCTGCAGCTTGCCCTGACGATAATCCTCCAGGGGCAGCCGCCGGCATTCCTTCGCACTCAGCCACCGGCGTAACAGGAGAAGTGGATTCCACCAGGACCACACCGGATATTCCCACACATCGGGGCGGCAACGGGTGTGCAGGATTGCCTCCACGACAAACCCGAAAGTGGCGTCGTGCTCGCTGCTGCCATCGGGATGACAGGGCAGGAAAATCTCGGCCGGCGATATGCCGGAGAGCAGTCCCGAGAGACGGGCGACAAGCGCCGAGCGGCGCTCCGGGGTGATGGCGTTGAGTGTGCCGTCGGGTTCTTCAAGGAAATGCACCGCGATGCGTTCCACGCCGAGACAGCCCATGGCCTGCATGGCCTCCTGACGACGCAGGTTCGAAAGTTCGCGCGGGGTGATGCGGGGATGCTGGGGATGGGAGGCCGAGCCGTCGGTGATGAAGATCACGTGCACGGGCACTCCTTCGTTGCGCTTGCGGGCGATGATCCCGCCGCAGCCCAGGGATTCATCGTCCTGATGCGGGGCGATGACCACTGTCGGTTCATCTCGCGAGCGGAAAGGCCTGCTGCCCAGGCGGAGCAGACCGCCACATCCGCGGATGGCGAGTTGCCGCAGAAACAGTTTGGCGTCCTTTCTCCGGGAGGTGAGGAGGGCGGGCATGGGCGATTTAGCCGAGGGCACGTTCGACGGTGGCGAGCAGGCGGGGGGTTTCGCGTTCCCAGCAGAATTCCCGTTCGGCGGCGGCGCGCGCGGCGGACTGGGTGGCGCGCAGCCGGGCATGGTCGCCGATCAACGCGTCGAGTTTGCCGGCATATTCCGTGGTCTCATGGGGAGTGATGAGCACCCCCGCACCGGGTGCCGCTTGCATGATCTCCTTTTGCCCGGCGGTGTCGGTGGCGATTACCGCCAGACCGGCGTTCAGGTATTGGAGGATTTTGTTGGTGATGGTGATA
>JAYUBB010000195.1:0-4850 GCA_043741015.1 Opitutaceae bacterium | reverse complement strand
GCGGCGAACGCACGACCTCCATCATGCTGCCGGACGAACCCTGGCTTTCCATCCACGGCCTGCAAAGCGGCCACGGCGGCGGCCACGACGTCCCCGTCTGGAACCTGATCGCCCGCGATTACGCGCTCAGCCCGGCCAAACCCACCCTCGACCTCGAACCCAACTACGAGGACCACCCGTTCAACCCCTGGCCCAAATGGGATCCCGCCACAGGTTATTTTCGCGATCACGACGTGCGCAAGCAGTGCTACCGCTCCGTCCTCGCCGGTGCCTGCGGGGTCACCTACGGCCATCATGCCGTCTGGCAGTTCGCCTCCGCGCGCAATGGCGTGATCAATTTCCCCGACCGCGACTGGATCGACGCCCTGCACCGGCCCGCGGCCGGCCAGATGATTTTCCTGCGCCAGCTCATCGAATCGCGGCCGTTCTTCAACCGCATCCCGGACGACAGCCTGGTCAGCCAGCCTGCCACCGACGGGGCGCAGCATATCACCGCCAGCCGGGATCGTGACGGCACCTGCGCGCTGATCTATTTTCCGACCAGCGATCAGACCGCCAGCGTCGATCTCAGCAAACTCCCCGCGGCCAAACTGAACGCGTGGTGGTTCGATCCCCGCACCGGCTTCGCCCACCCGATCGGCACGCTTGATGGCCGGGGCAAAAGGGAATTCACCAGTCCCGCCTACGGCCCCGACTGGGTGCTCGTCCTTGATGACGTGGCGTCCCACTACGCCGCCCCTGGAAACGCACGCTGAACCGATTTACAGCAGGCCATCGTGCCGACAAACACGACGAGAAGAAGGGCGATCAAAAGGACGACGACAAGAAATCCGGCCAGCGACCGAAGTGAGGGACGACACGAGACCCCGTGGCCGGGGTTACTTGGACTTTTCCTGAATCTTGTCGCCAAGCTTCTCCACGTCCTTGCCAAAACCCTTGGAGGTCTGGCAACCGGTGGCGAGGGCGATGGCCGTTGCCGTGAGGAGAAGGAGCGCGAGGCGTTTGAGCGATGAGTTCATGGCGGCATCATACGGCCCCTCCCCCTCCCGGCACCATGGGGTGTTCACGGTATAAATCTCCTTCCGGCTCCGGCGGACGCCAGCGGCAATCCCTCCGTGGTCTCCGGCAGCACATCACCCCATACCCGGCGGCCGGTTCTGCTGCTATGCTCGCCCGGTGAAAAAACATGACGAAGACCCGCTGCCGTCGCGCCTGAAGCATCTCGTCGCAGGCCGGTTCCGGCTCGGCCTGGCCAAGCCGGACAATATCGGCGACCATGCGCCGCTCATCGGCGGCAGTCTCGGCCTCGACTCCCTGGACGCGATCGAGCTCGCCATGTGCATTGAGGAGGAGTTCGGCATCACGATCGCCAGCCGGGAGGAGTCGTTCCACGCCCTGGCCAGCATCGCCAGCCTGACCGGTTTCATCCACGCCCGCATCCAGGCCGGGCACCCGGTTTCATCCAGCCCGGCCTCCGCCTACACCCTTTTGCCGTCATCCTGACGTCGATTGAAAACCAACAATAAATCAGAACCAACCCTCATGACTTCCCCCGAAATGACGGCCGACTGGAACATCACCAAAGGCAAGTTGAAGCAGAGGTGGGCCCAGCTGACGGATGACGATCTCCAATATGCCCACGGCAAGCTCGATGAATTGCTGGGCCGGATGCAGAAGCGCACCGGCGCAACCCGGGAAGCGGTCGAAAAGTCCCTGAGGGAATCCTGCAACGATTGAGGTGGAAATTTACCGGGCGCCCCAAAGTGCCCATCAACCAACATGCATGACCACGTCTATAAACTCATCGAAATCACCGGCACCTCGACCGCTTCCATCGAGGATGCCATTGAGCGGGCCATCGCGCGCGCCCACCAAACCGTCAAGAATCTGTGCTGGTTCCAGGTGGTGGAGACGCGCGGCAGCATCGCCAAGGGCAAGGTGCAGCACTGGCAGGTGACCCTTAAGGTGGGCTTCACCCTGGAAAGCTGAACCGCCCGGAATGGAATTCACCCGGGCGCGAGCGCAACCGGAGATGAAAGCCGGCCGATCAAACCCAATAATATTATGACAAAATCAAACACGACCGCCGGATTGAATATCACCCGCGCGCAGATGATCCAACTGCTGAACGAGGATCTGGCAGGGGAATACCAGGCAATCATTGCCTACACCGTCTACAGCCAGGTCATCAAGGGCCCGGAATACACCGACATTGCGCGGGAACTGGAGGCGCATGCGGCCGAGGAATTGCAGCACGCCATCATGATTGCCAGACAGATTGATTACCTGGGCGGCATGCCGGGAGTGATGCCCAAGCCGGTCAAAACCTCAACCGACCCGGTCACCATGCTGCGCGCGGATCTCGAGAACGAACGGGCCACGGTGGGCCGTTATCGCGAGCGTATCCGCCAGGCGGAGGCGATGGGCGAATTTGCTTTGAGCGAGATCTTGCGCGCCATCATCGTGCAGGAGCAGGAGCATGAAATTGATCTGAGCGCCGCGCTGGGCATCAACGTGCCTCTCCCGCTGCCGCCTTCGGATAAAAGAACTGGCAAAGCCCGGTAAAGTGCTCCCCTGAATGCCGCGCCCGCGGGATAAGCCCTCACTCTGCGGCCCGGCCGGATTACGAAATCGGTGCGCCGTGGCCCGGACGTCTACTTCCGGTCCACGCGGACTCGGAAGTGGTCCATCACGAGCAGGACACCGGCGACGACCGCCAGCAGCCCCGTGACCCAGGTAGGGATGGAAAGCCCGACCAGGAGGTTCAGGCCGAAGACGAGCAGGAAGAGCGCGAGAAAGAGATGGGCCATGGCGATAGATTACAACCGGCACCCGGCTGGTGCCATGGGGTATTGCCCTGCCCGCGGAAAGAGCCAGCGGACTGCCGCCCCAGTCGGGTAATGCCCCATGGCCCGACGCTACGGGTCAGCTATAATGGTGGCCGGTCAATAAAATCTCCCTCCCCACTGGAGGGGCAATCGCCCGCCGGAATCATCCTTCCCATGAAAACAAACCTCCTCGCTCCCCTGGTCGCTGCATTCAGTCTGGTTGCTTTCTCCACCGCCGGGTGCGCCGAAAAGGCGAAGCCGGCCGAAACCGTTTTGCCGCCGGTTAAAGCCGTGGCTCCCGCCGCCGCCCCCACCTCTCTTGCCGCTGCTCCGGTTGCCGCCCCGGCCAATCCCGACGTTCCTCCCGCCAATTGGATGGATCTCAAGGATTTCACCTACGAACAGCGTGTCTCATTTTTAGCCGGCCTCAAGGGATTGGAAACCCGGGTGGATGGACAGATCAGCGAGCTGGTTGCCAAACGCGCCGCGATGGCGGCAAGCAACATCAGCACCAAGGATTGGGATTTCGCCATGAAAGAAATGGGCAACGCCCGGACCAACCTCAGGTCCACGAGCGATGAAATGGCCAAGGCTTCACGCGAGACCTGGGATCAGCAGAAGGACAAGGTCGGCCTCGCCTGGGTGCGAACGCAAGACGCCTACGCCAAGGTCAAGGCCAGCACGACGACTTGAGAACCGGGCCGAGCGAGGGGGCGCACGCGCGGCGCCCTTTTTTATTTTCCGCGGGTCCTATGTCTCGCGGGGCGAATTGCCCCGAGGCTCTTTACGTCCAGGCCTCCGGGAAATCCTCGGTGCACCGGGGCGGATTAACGTTGCAGGTTTTTGCAGAAAGGGCGCGGCGGGTTTCACCCCATTGAGACGGGGGGGGCGCCTGCACTAGGATAGAACATTCAAGGGACTCAATGGTCACCGGCGATGCCGACCCGTAACTGCGGGAAATCAATCCGCATCGAAACAGCGACCCCCATCCCCCTTGCAAAAATTAAAATCATGAAACGTGAACTCATAACAATCGCGGTTACCGCGATGCTGGTCGCCGGTTGTGCTACGCAACCCGCTGCAAATACTGCCGCCGCCCCCGCCCCCGCTCCCATTGCCACTTCCGACAGCCTCGTCGGTCCGCGCGGACCCGATGGCGCCACCGGCGCCACCGGCGCCACCGGTGCCACCGGTGCCACGGGCGCCCCGGGTGTCGCCATGGCTGGCGCACGCGGTGCTGATGGTGCCACGGGCGCCACCGGCGCCCAAGGTGCCACGGGTGCCACCGGCGCTTCGGGTGAACTCCGTCGCGGTGCCGCCGGCAAGGCCGGCGCCACGGGTGCCACCGGTGCCCAAGGTGCCGTCGGTGAGACCGGCGCGCAGGGCGCGAGCACGGCGGGTTATGCTGGCGCGCAAGGCGCCACGGGTGCCACGGGTGCCACCGGCGCCACGGGTGCCACCGGTGCCCAGGGTGCCACCACCTACGGCCCCACCGGCGCGCAAGGCCGCACGGGCGGAACGGGTGCACAAGGCGTCACCGGCGATGAAGGCTCGAAAGGCCGCACGACCGCGGGTGTAGCCGGCGCCACCGGCGCCACCGGTTCAACCGGCGCACAAGGCGACACCGGGTCGAAAGGCGACAAGGGCGTGGCCGGCATCGTCGGTCAGTGGACCTCCTACCGGGATTATACCTTCGCTTACAATGACGCGCGGGTCGCAAACTCGGATGCCTCCAAGACCGCCGGCATTGCCGCCTACATGAGGGAGAACCCCTCGCTGCAGCTCGGGCTCGATGGCACGATGGACATGAACGGGGCCGACCCGAAGGACCAGGATCTGCGCGACCGCCGGATTGAAGCCGTGCGCTCCGCCTTGATTGAGGCGGGGGTGCCGTCCTACCGGATTAAAACCGGTTCGTTCGGCGACTCACAAACCCGTCGCGACCGTCGCGTCGAAGTACTGTTCGCCACGGCCAACTGACCTTGGCTGATCGTTTGGTTCAAGGACCGCGTCTCGCCGACG
>JAYUBB010000194.1:0-4854 GCA_043741015.1 Opitutaceae bacterium | reverse complement strand
CTTCGCGCCGATGTCGATGCCGCGCGTCGGTTCATCGAGGATGATCACCGCCGGCTGCGTCGCGAGCCAGCGAGCCAGCAGCACCTTCTGCTGGTTGCCCCCGGAGAGATTCCTGATCGGGGTCTCCGCATCGTCCGTTTTGATCCGCAAAGCGCGGATATAGTGCTCGCAAAGTTGCTGCTGTTCGCCGCGGCTGAGCGCCCGCAACGCGCCGCGTTTGCCCTGCAACGCAACGATGAGGTTCTCGCGCACCGACAGGTTCGGCAGAATGCCCTCGGCTTTGCGGTCCTCCGAGCAAAAGGCCAGCCCCAGCCGCACGGCGTCTCGCGGCGACGCAATCCGCACGGGCGCACCCTTGACGCTGATTTCGCCACCATCGCAGGCGTCGACGCCGAACAACAGTCGCGCCGTCTCGGTGCGGCCCGAGCCAAGCAGACCGCCCAGCCCGACGACCTCGCCGGCATGCAGGGCCAGGTCCACCGGTGCAATGGCGCCGCGCCGGCTGAGCCCGCGGGCCGCCAGCACCGGCTGAGTCGTGGCCGAGGAAGGCGTCGCGTGACTGGTGAAATCGGCTGCACTGACCTCGCGCCCCAGCATCCTGCCCACCAGTTCAAGTCGCGACAGGTCTGCCGTGGCGTATTCGCCGACCAACTGGCCGTTGCGCAACACCGTCAGCCGGTCGCTGACCGCATAGACTTGGTCGAGGAAGTGGGTGACGAAGACAATGCCCAGACCATCAGTGCGCAGCTTGCGCATGATGCCGAACAGCTCGGCCACCTCGTGTTCGTCGAGGCTGGCCGTCGGCTCGTCGAGCACGAGCAACCGTGCCGACGTGTCGAGCGCCCGGGCAATGGCGACCATCTGCTGCATGGCAACGGAGAGCGACCCGAGCTCGGCGTCCACGTCGCACTCGACCTCGAGGCGGGCGAGCGCCGCGGTGGCACGGCGGCGGATGGCGCGCCAGTTGAGAAAGCCCAACCGGCCGGGCTGACGCCCGAGCGTGATGTTCTCCGCGACGGAAAGCGACGGCACGAGGTTCACCTCCTGGTAAACCGTGCTGATGCCGAGCCGCTCAGCCTCCTTGGGCGCGGCGGGCCGGATGACCTGGCCGGCCAGGCGGAGTTCACCGGCGTCGGCCGGGTGCACTCCGGTCAGCACCTTGATCAGGGTGGATTTGCCCGCACCGTTCTCGCCGAGGAGAGCGTGGATCTCACCCGCGCGGACGGTGAAGTCCACGCCGGCCAACGCCACAACCCCGGGAAAGTGTTTCCCGATGCCGCGGAGTTCGAGCAGCTCAGGCATCGCCGGCCTCAGTATTGCCGGGTCGGCAGAGCGGCAGCCGCGTTGGTCGCGTCGAAGAGTTCGTCCTTGTTGAAGGACTTGCGCTCGACCTTCTCGCCCGCCAGCACGCGCTTGACCGTGTCGTAAACCTTGGGGCCGAAGAGCGGGTTGCACTCGACGGTGCAATTGATCTTGCCGGCCACGACCGCCTGCACGCCCTCGCGCACCGCGTCGATCGAGACGATGACGATGTCCTTGCCGGGCTTCAGGCCGGCTTCCTCAATGGCCTGGATGGCCCCGAGCGCCATGTCGTCATTGTGCGCGTAGAGGATGTCGATGGTCTTGCCGTGCTTCTTGATGAAGGCCTCCATGACCTCCTTGCCCCCGGTGCGGCGAAAATCGCCGCTCTGCGAGTCGGTGATCTTCAGACCGGGATACTTGGCGATGCCCTCGGCAAAGGCCTTGCGACGGTCGTTGGCCGGGGCGGAACCCGGCGTGCCCTGCAATTCCACGATGCGGCCCGTGCCGCCGGTCTTCTTGGCCAGCCACTCGGCGGCCATCCGGCCTTCCTCAAGGAAATCGGAGCCAATGAAGCAGGCATAGAGCGACTCGTCCGTGGTGAGGATGGTGCGGTCGGTGATGATCACCGGGATGCCGGCACGCTTGGCATCGCGGAGCACCGGGTCCCAGCCGGTTTCGACGAGCGGCGCGAGCACGATGGCATCGACTTTCTGCGCGATGAAGGAGCGGAGCGCGCGGATCTGGTTCTCCTGCTTGCCCTGCCCGTCGGAAAACTTGAGGTCGATGCCGCGCTTGGCGGCTTCAGCCTTCATCGACTCGGAGTTGGCGGTGCGCCAGGCGCTCTCCGCGCCGGTCTGGGCGAAGCCGATCTTGAGGGCGGCCGGGGCCAAGGTGGTCGCAGCGAGGCTGGCGATCGCCACGAGAAATTTGAACAAGGGGGTGATTTTCATGCGACGGGGTCGGGGTTGGGTGATACCGGACAAGTTAGAGATTCTTCCGGTTTGCGCGGCAAAGCTCGGGGAATGTGACTGTAAAGCAATTTGGACGTTCCTCTGCAACCCCGCATCCTCTAGTCATCGCCCGTGTTTACCCTTGGCCTTGATTACGGCACCAACTCCGTGCGCGCCCTCGTGGTCCGCTGCGCCGACGGCGCGGAGCTCGGCAGCTGCGTCGTCCCCTATCCCAGCGGCAAGGAAGGCGTGCTGCTCGACCCGCGCGACCATCACCTCGCCCGCCAGCATCCCGGCGACTACCTCTTCGGCCTCGCGAAGAGCGTCAAAGGCGCCCTGGCCGCCGCGAAGAAAACCCGCGGGTTCTCCCCGGCCAAGGTGATCGGCCTCGGCGTCGACACCACCGGCTCCAGCCCCATTCCGGTGGACGCGCAGAACGTCCCGCTCGCCTCCTCGAAAAAGTGGCGGAAGAACCTCCCCGCCCAGTGCTGGCTCTGGAAGGACCATACCAGCTGGCGCGAGGCCGCCAAGATCACCGAACTCGCCGCGCTGCACCGCCCGCAGTTCATCGCCAAGTGCGGCAACACCTATTCCTCCGAGTGGTTCTGGTCCAAGCTCTGGCACTGCCGCAACGTCGCCCCCGCCGTTTTCTCCGCCGCCTATTCCTGGGTGGAATTATGCGACTGGGTGCCGGCCGTGCTCGCCGGGGTCACCGATCCGCGGCAAGTGAAGCGCGGCATCTGCGCCGCCGGCCACAAGGCGCTCTACTCCGCCGACTGGGGCGGCCTGCCCGACAAGGAGTTTCTCGCGCTGCTCGACCCGGCCCTCGCCGATCTGCGCGACCGGCTCTATGTGAAAGCCTATGACGCCACCGAGCCCGCCGGTGCGCTCTGCCCCGAGTGGGCGGCGAAACTCGGCCTGCCCGCCGGCATCCCGATCGCGATCGGTGAATTCGATGTTCATTATGGTGCCATCGCGTGCGGCGTGGCGGAGGGCACCCTGGTCAAGGTTATCGGCACCTCCACCTGCGATTGCGGCGTCGTTTCCGCGCAAAAAACCGTGCCCGACATCCCCGGCATCTGCGGCATCGTGCCCGGCGCGATTCTCCCCGGCTTCTACGGCATCGAAGCCGGCCAGTCCGCCGTCGGCGACATTTTCAAATGGTGGGTCGAGGTCGCCTGCGAGGGCGACGCCGGCACGCATGCGCGCCTCACGAAGCAAGCCGCGGCGCAAAAGCCCGGCCAGAGCGGCCTGCTCGCGCTCGACTGGCAGAACGGCAACCGCACCATCCTCGTCGATCCGTTGCTCACCGGCCTTATCCTCGGCTGCACCCTGCACACGACGCAGGCCGAGATCTACCGCGCGCTCATCGAGGCCACGGCTTTCGGCGCGCGGGCCATCATCGAGCGCATCCGCGAATACGGCGTGCCGATCGACCGGGTCGTCTGCGCGGGTGGCATCGCGGAGAAAAACCCCCTGCTCATGCAGATCTACGCCGACGTCACCGGCTGCACCATGCTCGTCTCCGGCTCCAGCCAGGCCTGCGCACTCGGCTCCGCCGTCTCCGCCGCCGTGCTCGCCGGCGCGCACCCGGATTTCCCGACGGCGCAGCGCAAGATGACCTCGCTGAAAAAGATTTCCTACAAACCCAAGCCCACCGCACAAAAAACCTACAACCAACTCTACGCCCTTTACCGGCAGGTGCACGACTCCTTCGGCGGCCTGAACAAATCCGCCGACCTCTCACGCGTCATGAAAGACCTGCTCGCGCTCAAAAACTGAACTCACCTCCCCCCTCATGAATACCCCCACCCTTCGCCTTCTTCGCGCGCTCGCCTTCCTCGGCGCCGCCCTGCTCGCCCGTGCCGCCGCCGAGCCAGCCGCCACCCTCACGTTGCACGCCGACCAACCCGGTCCCGTCATCAACAAGAATATCTACGGACAATTCGCCGAGCACCTCGGCACCTGCATCTATGGCGGCATCTGGGTCGGCCCGGATTCGCCCATCCCCAACACCCGGGGCATGCGCAACGACGTCATCGCGGCGCTCAAGCAGCTGCAGGTCCCCGTGCTCCGCTGGCCGGGCGGCTGCTTCGCCGACGAATACCACTGGAAGGACGGCATCGGCCCCGCCGAGAAGCGCCCGTCCATGATCAACACCCACTGGGGTGGCGTCGTGGAAAACAACAGCTTCGGCACGCATGAGTTCCTCGACTTCTGCGAGCTCATCGGCACCGCGCCCTACGTCTGCGTCAACGTCGGCAGCGGCACCGTGCAGGAGGCGATGGAGTGGGTCGAATACATGACCTCCGACGCCAAGTCCCCGATGGCCAATCTCCGCCGCGCCAACGGCCGCGCCGAGCCGTGGAAGATCAAGTATGTCGCCGTCGGCAATGAAAGCTGGGGCTGCGGCGGCAACATGCGGCCCGAATACTACGCCGACGAATTCCGCCGCTATAACACCTTCATTAAAAATTATCCCGGCAGCAAAATCTACCGCGTCGCCGGCGGCTCCAACGGCGACGACCTCGCCTGGACCGAGGCGCTCATGGCCTACGCCGGCAAGCAGATGGACGGCCTGTCACTGCACTGGTATACCCTG
>JAYUBB010000193.1:0-15069 GCA_043741015.1 Opitutaceae bacterium | reverse complement strand
CGACCATGTCGAAGGACAGGGTGGTGTGCACGGCGTTGCCGAGCGGATCAAAGCAGGACACGGCGTCGAGGTCCATGCCAGCGGGCACCTTCCAGACGTTGGTGGCGGGAATAGAGACATAGTCGGCAAAGGCCCCGTCACGGTTCACGCCGACGCCGATGGTGTTGGGGCAGAGATGGCGACGCCCGGCGAGACAGTTACGGCAATGACCGCACACGATATGGCCCTCGCCAGTGACGATCTGGCCTTTGGTGAAACCGGTGACACCTGCACCGACCTCATTGACGGTGCCGACATATTCATGGCCGATCACGAGGGGTGGCTTGATGGTGCGCTGGGCCCAGGCGTCCCATTTGTTGATGTGCACGTCGGTGCCGCAGATGGAGGTTTTCCTGATCTTGATGAGCACGTCGTTGAGGCCGGGCCGGGGCACCGGCACCTCGGTCATGATGAGGCCGGGGGCGGCGGTGGGCTTGACGATGGCACGCATGGTTGAAGGCATGGGGAATGGGTTAGCGGAAGGTTAGGTGCGGCTGCTTATGACACAATAGTGAACGCACGAGAATAGTCGCTTGGCTCAAACCGGGTCGAGCGAACGCCAGAGATACCAACTGGCGACGGAGCGGTAGGGTTGCCAAGGCCGCGTATGTTTGAGCATGGCCTCGGGTGAAGGGCTCTGGCGCTTGCGGTAGAGTTTCTGGAAGGCGAGCCGGACGGCAAAGTCACCGGTCGGCATCACATCCGGCCGGCCCAAGGTGAAGATCAGCAGCATGTGCACCGTCCACGGACCGATGCCGCGCACCTCGGTCAGGCGGGCGACCAGTTCGTCGTCACCAAGTTTTCTGGCCTCGCCCAGCAAAGGCACCGTGCCCGCCCGGCACTTGGCGGCGAGATCGCGGATCGCGAGGAGCTTGTTGTGCGACAGCCCCGCGCCGCGCAGGTCAGCGTCGGATGCCAGCTCGGTCGCCTCGGGGGTGGTGCCGCCGTGCCGGGCCAGCACGACGAGCACGCGGCCCAAGATGGTGGCCGCGGCCTTGCCATGAAGCTGCTGGTAGACAATTGAGCGCAGCAGCGCCTCGAACAGGCTTTTCGACGGGGATAGCTCCAAGGTGAAAGGACCGACTTGTTTGATGAGTCCGGCGAGGGCCGGATCGGCGGCGCGGAGGTGGGCGACAGCCGCTGCCGTATCGTAGGCGAACCGGGGTTTCATTCGGACAATAATTCGGCGCCCTCCAACGTCAGGAGCCAAGTCTTGGTGCGAACACCGCCGGGGGCGGAGAAGCCCGTCATCTTGTCACTGGCTGAGACCACGCGGTGGCAGGGTACGATCAGCGGCCAGGGATTGGTGGCCAGCGCCATGCCGACAGCGCGTGCGGCTTCGTTGCCCAGGGCCATGAGCCTGGCAATATCCCCGTAACTTTTCTTGTAGCCGGGTTTGATGCCTTGCGCGTGCAGGTAGACCGCCTGCTGGAAATCGCTGACGCGCGACCAGTCGAGTTTCGTGTCGGAAAAATCCTGCACCCTGCCCAGGAAATGCTGCTGCACCCGGGCAATTACCTGCTGCACCCATTCAGGGACGGAACCCGGCGCAGACTGACTGCGGGCCTTCGTAGCGAGATGCTGTTCGGTCAGCACATCAGATTCCCCAGGAAACTGAAAGCCGGTGAGGCCGGCGTCGTTCCAGGCGATGCCACAGGTGCCGAAGGCCGTGGGAAAAAGGGTGTGCGGCATGACGCGTAGTGTTGGGGACGCGTGCTGGCACGCGATTCAAAATTATTGCGAGATCACTCGTTCTCACACGACGGGCTGGCCGGTGAAGGCGTAAATCCGTCGTCCAATTCACAGCGGCGGCATAAGGCTGGCCTAGCGGCGCGACACCTGCTTTTGTCCGCCCTTTCGCCATGCCACAAAACCGATTCTACAACGCCTTTGACATGCAGGAGTGGGGCACCGCGCGGAAGCCCGATTACCGCAGCCCGTTCCAGATCGATCGCGACCGGATCATCCACGCCCACGCCTTCCGCAAGCTCCAGTCAAAGACCCAGGTGTTTCTCAGTGGCGAATACGATTTCTACCGCACGCGGCTCACGCATTCCATGGAGGTGGCGCAGATCGGGCGCTCCATCTGCGCCTTCCTGCTCAGCCGCGGCGATCCGCTGAAGGATGACTTCTACATCGATTCCGACCTGGTCGAGGCTTGCAGCCTGGCGCACGACATGGGTCACCCGCCTTTCGGTCATTCCGGCGAACGCACATTGCAGGAGCTCATGAAACGGCGGGGCGGGTTCGAGGGGAACGCGCAGACGCTGCACCTGCTCTGCGAGACGATCTACCAGAACGAGTCCGGCGTGAAGGGCATGCAGCCCACCCGTGCGCTTCTCGACGGCGTGCTCAAATACAAAAAAGTCTACACGGAGTTCGCAACGCCACCGCTCAATCACTTCATCTACGACACGCAATCCCCCGTGCGTGACTGGGTGTTTGGCGGGGCGAAGATCCCGGGCGCCTTGATGCGGGGCGAGGCGCTCAATGATTTCAAGAGCGTGGAATGCCAGATCATGGACTGGGCCGACGATGCGGCCTACTCCCTCAACGACATCGTGGACGGCGTAAGGGCCGGTTTCCTGACCGTCGAGCGCGTCGAACGCTGGGCCGACGGCGAGACCATCGGCGCCGCGGAGCAGCGGCACCTCGACACTCTCTTCGACGCCCTGAAGCGCGACCGGCTGGAAAACACCTTCTCGAAGAAGATCGGCGCGTTCATCCAGGCCTGCCGGTTGAAGGGGCGCGACTGTTTCATGGCGGAGAGAACCAACCGCTACAGCTACGATCTCATCGTCGACCCCGCGGCACTCGGTGAGGCCGCGTTCTTCAAGAAGATGGCCAATGATATCATCTTTGAGAGCCCGCAGCTCGAGCAGCTCGAATACAAGGCACGTACCATTCTCAACGCACTCTACAACGCGATCTGGGAGAATTACGCCGAGCGCAACGAGCGCGTCATCCGCATTTTGCCGGCCAACGTCAGCCGGTTGATCGAAGCGGAGAAGACCCAGGATGGGAAGGCCCGTCGCATCTGCGATTTCCTCGCGGGGCAGACCGACGGCATGGTGGTCCGCACCTACCGGCGCCTGTTCGATCCCGAGTTCGGTTCTTTCCGCGACTTGAACTGAAGCTGTTTGGTTGGTCCGGTCAGGCCACCCGCCGGTGGCTGCGGAGGAGCACGCCGGTGTAATAGGCGGTGCAGTAACCCGCCGTCAGGCCGAACAGGAAGAAGGTCAGCGGGCTTGGAAAGGCTGGGGCATGGGCGGCGACTGGGGATCAGGTGCGCCATAGAGCGCGAACACCCGGTAGACGAGCCGGCCCACGAAGAGCACAATGACTGCGACACCGAGGGCGGTGTTGGGCGTGTAGAATTTCCCCTCCGGCGTCGTTTCGAACTTCGTGAGACGCAGCCCCAGCCACGCCAGCAGCACACTGAGCAGAAGTCCGCCGCCCAGCGCGGCCAGCACCGGAGGGTAGGTCAGGGCGGCGAAGGCAAAGAGAGCGGAGATGACGCTGAAGATCGCGATGCTTACTTTCAACCGGGCGGGTCGGAAAGGCTGCCGGCCGATGTTGCGGCGGACACGGGAGTAGACCCTCCAGGCGACGAGCGGGACGATGAGGGCGGGCACGAGTTGCTTTGAGGTCATGAGTCCGGGTCTGGGCTGAGGAGGTGAAGTCAGAGAAGCAGTTCCCAATAGCCGACGTCGATCCACTGGTCGAATTTCCAGCCGACTTCCTTGAAGTGGGCGATTTTTTTGAAACCAAGTGTTTCGTGCAACGCCGTGCTGGCTTCGTTGGGCAGGGCCACGCCGCCGATGACAGCGTGGATGCGGATGGGTCGGAGGGTGTCGATCAGGGCCGAATAAAGCGTGGTGCCGAGCCCGCGGCCGGTGGCGTCCTTGTCGAGATAGACCGTGGCCTCCACGGTATAACGGTAGGAGCAGCGTGACTTCCATTTGCTGGCGTAGCTGTAACCCAGCACCCGGCCGTTCTCCTCCCAGACGAACCAGGGCAGACCGGCGGCGAGGACTTCCGTGATGCGCTGCGCCATCTCGGCCTCCGGCACGGTTTCCTCCTCGAAAGTGATGACAGTGCGCAGCACATAGTGATTGTAGATACCGGAGATCGCAGCGGCATCGGCACGGGTGGCGGTGCGGAGCATGGGAGGAGGATCAGGGCTTGGGCAACAGGTGGCCCTTGGTCACGGCGTCGTCGATCATGCGGACGGCGTATTCCCAGATGGTCTGCGAGCCTTGGGCGACATGGGCGTTGCGGGCGAGGACGCGGTCGAGGGTGACACCGTGCTTCTGCCAGGCGTGCCCATCGGTGAGGCAGTTGAGCAGCATGGGATGGAAGCGGTCGCAGGCGGCGGCGAACCGGGCCTCGGGGGTCGCGCCCGTCTCGAACTCGTCCCACAATGCGCGGAACTCGGCGGTCTGATCGGGTGGCAGCAGGCCGAAGATGCGGGTGGCGGCCTTCGCCTCGCGCTCATGCTGGTCGGCCATGAGCTTGGTGTCGTAGGCAAAGGTGTCGCCGGCGTCGATCTCGACGAGATCGTGGATCAGCACCATCTTGAGGATGCGGAGGACGTCGAGCGGCTGGTGGTTCGAGTGCTCGGCGAGCACTACGATCATGAGGGCGAAATGCCAGGAATGCTCGGCGCTGTTCTCGGCGCGGCGGCTCTGGATGAGGACCGTCTGGCGAAAGATCTCCTTCAGCTTGTCCACCTCGACGATGAACGCGATCTGGCGGCGGAGCCGCTCAGCAGAGGAAAGGGGAGAGGATAAGCCCACGGAACACATGGAAAACATGGAAAATAAAAAGCGCAACCCGGGAGGACGAAATCGCTGGGGCGGGGATTTGCGAAGCGTGAGGAGATGACTATATCGCTTGGCCATGTCCTCTTTGCACACTCCGCTCCGGGTCGGCGCGCTCACGCTGCCGAACCGCATCATCATGGCCCCGCTCACCCGGTGCCGCGCCGGCACCGGCCGCGTCCCGACCGACCTCATGGCCGAGTATTACGTGCAGCGGGCCTCGGCGGGACTGATCCTTTCCGAGGCGACTGCGGTCGACCCGATGGGCGTGGGTTATCCCGACACGCCGGGCATCTGGTCGGAAGAGCAGGTGGCCGGCTGGAAGAAAATCACCGCGGCCGTTCACGCCGTGGGCGGCCGGATGATGCTCCAGCTCTGGCACGTGGGCCGGATCTCGGATCCACATTTTCTCAACGGCGCGCTGCCCGTTTCATCCAGCGCGATCGCCGCGACCGGTCACGTCAGCGGGTTGCGTCCGGTGCGGCCGTTTGTCGTGCCGCGAGCGCTGGAACTCGACGAGATTTCCGGCGTGGTCGCCGCCTACCGGCGAGGGGCAGAGAACGCCCTGCGCGCCGGGTTTGACGGCGTCGAGGTGCACGGGGCCAATGGTTACCTGCTCGACCAGTTTCTGCAGGACGGGTCAAACGTGCGCCCGGATGAATACGGCGGTTCCATCGCGAACCGCGCGCGTCTGGCCCTCGAGGTCACTGATGCCGCGATTGCGGTCTGGGGCGCCGATCGGGTGGGCTACCATATGGCCCCGCGCGGCAGCTCGCACGGCATCAACGACAGTGATCCGGCGGCGACCTTTGGTTATCTGGCCGCCGAACTGGGCCGGCGGAAGATCGCTTTTCTCTGTGCCCGCGAGGCCAGGGACGTAGCGTGGCTCGGGCCGGAGCTGAAGCGCGCCTTTGGCGGCGTGTACATCGCCAACGATGGCTTTACCGCCGAGACGGCGCAGGCCGCCCTGGCCACGGGCGAGGTTGACGCGGTCGCCTGGGGCAAGCTCTTCATCGCCAATCCGGACCTGCCGCGCCGGCTGCAAATCGGCGCTCCGCTAAATACCCCGGTGCCCGAGACGTTCTACGGTGGTGATGGCCGAGGTTACACCGATTATCCCTCTCTGGCGGCCTGAGTCATAAATCTAGCCCCGGGCGTGCCGGAATTATTGCCTGCGGGATTGCCTTTTCGGCCCGGGAACTGCTTTTTGACGATTCCCATGAAAATCCTAGTCGCCGACAAGATCTCACCCAAGGGAGTAGCCCACCTGCGCGCGCAGAAGGGCTTTGAAGTAGTCGAGGCTTACGGCTCGTCTCCGGCCAGAATCCTGGAGCTGGTGAAGGACGTGCACGCCATCGCAGTGCGCTCGGAAACCAAGATCACCGCGGAGGTCTTCGCCGCCGCGCCCCTGCTCAAGGTCGTGGGCCGCGCCGGTGTGGGCGTGGATAATGTTGATGTGGATGCCGCCACCGAGCGCGGTGTCATCGTGATGAACACCCCTTCGGGCAACACCATTGCCACGGCGGAACTCACCTTCACGCACATCCTCTGCGGTGCCCGCCCTGTGCCGCAGGCTGCCGGTTCGATGCGCGACGGCAAGTGGGATCGCAAGAGCTTCTCGGGCATCGAGCTTTTCAAGAAGACCCTCGGCATCGTTGGTCTCGGTCGCATCGGCACCGAAGTGGCGAAGCGCGCCCAGGCCTTCGGCATGAATGTCGTGGCCTACGATCCCTACCTCGCGCCCAGTCGCGCCAAGGCCATGCAGATCGAGGCCCTGCCCCTCGATGATCTTCTGGCCAAGTCAGACTACATCACCGTCCACATGCCGCTGACCGAGCAGACCCAGTACATGATCGATGAGGCCGCCCTCGCGAAGTGCAAGAAGGGCGTCCGCCTGTTCAACTGTGCCCGCGGTGGCATCATCAAGGAGGCGGCCCTCATCGCCGCCCTCAAGTCGGGCCACGTGGCCGCCGTCGGCCTCGACGTGTTCGAGGAGGAGCCGCTCGCCGCCGACAGCGAACTGCGCAAGTTTCCCAACGTCACGCTCACGCCGCACCTCGGCGCCTCGACGGCCGAGGCGCAGGACGCCGTGGGCGTGGAGGTCGCCGAGCAGATCGCCGACGTTCTCAGCGGCGGCGTCATCCGTAACGCCGTCAACATGCCCTCGCTTGACGCCGCCACCCTCAAGGTCATCGGACCCTACCTCGAACTCGGCTCCAAGCTCGGCACGCTCGTCCAGCAGCTGGCCACCGATCGCGTGGAAAAGCTGCGCATCGCTTATTGGGGCAAGCTCGTCGAGCTGGACGCCAATCCTGTCACCCGCGCCATCCAGCGCGGGTTCCTCAGCCGCATCAGCAGCGAGACCCTCAACTACATCAACGCCCCCGTCGTCCTGGAACGCCTCGGTGTGCAGGTGGAGATCGTGAAGTCCAATGTGGAAACCGACTACACCGAGCTGATGCAGGTCGAGGCGGTCACGGCCAAGGGCGAGATTTTCTCCGCCACCGGTACGCTGCTCGGCAAGTCGGGCAGCCCGCGCCTTGTCGCCCTCAACGGCCGCGAGGTGGAAGCCGAACCCAAGGGTGTGTTGATGGTTTACGAGAACCACGACGAGCCCGGCATCATCGGCATGGTCGGCACGCTGCTCGGCCGGGACAAGGTGAACATCGCCGCCATGTCCCTGAGCCGCAACAACGCCGGCGGCATCGCCCTGTGCGTCCTGAATCTCGACAGCACTCCCTCGGAGCCGGCCCTTAAGGCATTGACCAGCCATCGCGCCATCAAGCAGGCTCAGGTGGTCAACCTCTGATGTCCCCCGCCTGGTCACTCGCAGCTTCCATCATCGGTTATTTGCTTGGGTCATTGCCCATCGGCTATGTTGTGGCCCGGGCGCACGGCGTTGATATTTTCAAGGAGGGCAGCGGCAATCCCGGCGCGACCAACGTCAAACGCGTGCTCGGCGGGCGTTTCGGCGACAAGGGGCGTCGCGCGGGCAACCTGGTCTTTGCGCTCGATGCGGTTAAGGGTGCGCTGGCGGCGTCGTGGCCGATGCTGCCGTTCCTGCATGCCCCGGAGTCCCGGTTGCTCGGTCTGGTCGGGGTCATCGCCGCGGTGCTCGGGCATTCGTTCTCGGTTTTTACCCAGTTCAAGGGCGGCAAGGGTGTGGCCACGGCTGCCGGCGGGATGGTCGTGCTCATGCCCATCCCGTGTCTGATCGGCGTGGTCGTGTGGGTCCTGACGTTTTTCACTACGCGCTACGTGTCCTTGGGTTCGATTCTCGCGGCCGTCGTGGTTCCTGCCGCGGGCTGGGTGCAGGGGAATCCGCTTCCACTGAACATCGCGGTCACGCTCATCGGCCTGTTCGTGATCGTGCGCCATCGCGAGAACATCAAGCGCCTGATCGCCGGGACCGAGAGTCGGTTCGCCAAGAAACCGACTGCGCAACCCTGAATCACGCAAGTGGTTCGGGGGTTGCGATATGACGCAAGGTGGCCAATCGCGCCTTGCCAAGTCGCGCCCCGGCGGGCCAGTAACAAAAGGTTAATTCCATGGCTCTTATCGTCCAGAAATACGGCGGCACCTCGGTCGGCGACACTGACCGGATCAAGAACGTTGCGCTGCGCATCAAAGCCTCCCAAGCCGAAGGGCACAGTCTCGTCGTGGTGGTGTCGGCCCGTTCGGGCGTTACTAACGAGCTGATCGCCAAGGCCAAGGCCATCACCGACCGGCCCGACACCCGCGAGATGGACGTGCTCCTCGCCATCGGAGAGCAGGAAACGATCGCCCTCACGGCCATGGCGCTCCACGCCGTCGGTGTGCGGGCTGTCTCCTATACCGGCGCGCAGGCCGGCATTTTCACCGACCAGGTATTCACCAAGGCCAAGATCAAGAAGATCAATCCCAAGCCCATCCTCAAGGACCTCAAGGAGGGCAAGGTCGTCATTGTCGCCGGCTTCCAGGGCATCAACGAGGAAGGCCAGATCACCACGTTAGGCCGCGGAGGCTCCGACCTCACGGCGATCGCGCTCGCTGCCGCCTGCAAGGCCGACAAGTGCGAGATCTACACCGATGTCGACGGCGTCTATACCGCTGACCCGCGCATTGTGAAAACCGCCCGCAAGATTGACGAGATCAGCTACGATGAGATGCTTGAGCTGGCCAGCCTCGGCTCCAAGGTCATGCAGTCCCGTTCCGTGGAGTTTGCCAAGAAATACGGGGTCGTTTTCGAGGTCCGAAGCAGCTTTAACCAAAACCCAGGAACTATCGTGAAAGAAGAAGTAGCCTATATGGAGAAAGTCGTCGTCCGCGGCGTCGCGGTCGACAAGGACCAGGCCAAGGTCGTCATCAGCAACCTGCCGGACAAACCCGCTTCTGCCGCCACCATCTTCACGGCGCTGGCCGACGCCAGCATCAACGTGGACATGATCGTCCAGAACGTCGCCCACACGGGCGGCGTGGACCTGACCTTCACCGTGCAGCGCGACGACGCGCAGAGCGCCGTCAAGGTGCTGCCCGCGGTCCTGAAGAAACTGGGTGGCGGCGAGGTGAAGGCCTTCGACAACATCGCCAAGCTTTCCGTGGTCGGCGTCGGTATGCGCACGCACGCCGGTGTCGCCGCCACGCTCTTCACCGCCCTGGGCGAAGCCGGCATCAACATCCAGCTCATCGGCACCTCGGAGATCAAGATCACCGTGGCGGTCGACCGCGCCAAGGCCGACGAGGCGATGCGCGCTGCGCACGCCGTGTTTGGCTTGGACAAGTGACCAGACCGGCGGCTTCCTGTCATCCTGAGCGCAGCAAAGGATCCATGACTTTCCGTTGGCCATCGGATGGATTCTTCGCTTCGCTCAGAATGACAGCAGTCGAATGATGAAATACATCTCCACCAGAGGCCAGACCGACCCCGTGAGCTTTGGCGAGGCGGTGGCCATCGGGCTCGCACCCGACGGCGGACTGTTCCAGCCGGAGAGCCTGCCCGACATCTCCCCCCGGCTCGCAGCCTGGAAGAACCTGAGCTATGCCGAGCTATGCCACGCGTATCTAGCACTATTCGCCACCGATGTGCCCGATGACGTGCTGGAGCGGTTGATCCACCGGTCGTATGGGACCTTCACGCATCCCGACATTGCTCCACTGCGGAAGCTCGACGACCGGTTGCATGTGCTGGAGCTTTTCCACGGACCGACGCTGGCCTTCAAGGATTTTGCCCTGCAACTGCTCGGCAACTTCTACGGCTGGCAATGCGAGCAAAGCGGCAACAGCATCAATGTGCTGGGCGCCACCTCAGGAGACACCGGGGCCGCCGCCATTCATGGACTGCTGGGCAAGCCGCGCACCGCCATCTTCATCCTGTATCCCGACGGCCGGATCTCGCCGTTGCAAGAGCGACAGATGACCTGCACCGGCGCGGCCAATGTCCATGCCCTCGCCTTCGACGGCAGTTTTGACGACGCGCAGCGCGTGCTGAAGGACATCTTCGCCAACAAGACCTTTGCGTCGGAGCACCGGCTGTCCGCGGTGAACTCGATCAACATCGCCCGCGTGCTGGCCCAATCGGTCTATTATCTTTATGCATGGCTGCGTTTGCCGGACGCCGAGCGACTGAACGTGGAGTTTGTCGTGCCGACCGGAAATTTCGGCAATGTCTTCGCGGGCTGGCTGCTGCAGCAGATGGGCGTGCCGATCGCAGGTTTCAAGGTGGCTACCAACCGCAACGACATCCTCCACCGGCTGTTCACCACCGCCGAGTATCGCAGCGGCGAGGTGCAGGCGAGTCTCGCGCCCTCGATGGACATCCAGGTGGCGTCGAACTTTGAGCGCTTCCTCTACTATGCCTTGGATAAAAATCCGACCCGGGTTTGCACGGTCATGGCGCAGATCAAGGCAACCGGTTCCTACCGGTTCGATTTGCTCAATAAATCCATCTTCAGTTCATCCTCGGCCACTGACGCGGAGATTACGGGCCTGATCCGCCGGGTGCATGAGCGATACCGCTATATCGTCGATCCGCACACGGCCTGCGCCTTCAAGGACCTCAACCTGCAGCGGGTGAGCATCGTGCTGGCCACGGCGCATCCGGCGAAATTCCCCGACGCCATCCAGGCCGCCCTCGGCCAGGCGCCAACCGCACCGGCCTTGGAAGAACTCAAGTCGCGGCCGATCATCAAGCACCGGCTGCCCGCCGACGCGGCTGCGATCAAGGCCTTTATCGCGCAGCACGCGGTGTAGTGAATTTGAGGGTGGGAGGGACTTTACGCCCGACTGCTTGGCACGGCCTGTTTCCTGTCGCGGCTTTAAGCCGCTCCCACACGGGTCTCGGGCGCGTTCAAAAATAGCAGGGTGGGTGGGTAAATTTCCCCCGGAATTGGGCTCGCCCCGGGCCGCGGTCCGCTCACTCTC
This sequence comes from Opitutaceae bacterium, assembly GCA_043741015.1. Classification (GTDB taxonomy): domain Bacteria; phylum Verrucomicrobiota; class Verrucomicrobiia; order Opitutales; family Opitutaceae; genus Lacunisphaera. Next base: position 3,808 of record JAYUBB010000193.1, on the reverse strand, counting down.
GCCGGCGTAATGAAGCTCCGCATTCCCTTCGATCGCATCAACTGGACCAACAGCTCGTTCCTCATTGGAACTGCGGTGGTCACCTGCACCGCTGTGCCGCTCTATCTTTGGCATTACGGCGTGGACGCCTTTCAGCTCGCGATGTTTTTCGCCTTTTTCAGTGCAACCGGCCTGAGCATCACGCTCGGTTATCACCGCCTGTTTGCGCACGTCGCCTTTCAGGCCCGCTGGCCGGTGCGGCTGGCCACACTGGTGTTCGGTGCGGCGGCCTTCGAGAATTGCGCGCTGGCCTGGGTTTCCGACCATCGCCGGCACCACAAGCATGTCGATCACGATGAGGATCCCTACGACATCTCGAAGGGATTCTGGCACGCGCATATCGGCTGGATCCTGTTCAAGCTAAATCCTGCACCGCCGTGGGACAATGTCGCCGACTTGAGCAAGGACCGCCTGGTCCTCTGGCAGCAGCGCTTCTATGTGCCGATCGCAGTGAGTGTGGGCTTTGCGCTACCCGCGTTGCTGGGCTTCTGGCACAATGGCTGGCTCGGCGCCTTGGGCGGTTTTTTGCTCGCCGGCGTGGCGCGGGTGACGGCGGTGCAGCACATGACCTTCTTCATCAATTCGCTCTGTCACACGATTGGCAGCCAGCCCTACTCGAACAAGTGCAGCGCGCGCGACAGTTGGATCATGGCGCTCTTCACCTTTGGCGAGGGCTACCACAACTATCACCACGAGTTTCAGCACGACTACCGCAACGGCGTGAAATGGTGGCACTGGGATCCCACCAAATGGACGATCTGGACGCTGGAGAAAGTCCGCCTCGTGCGCGGCCTGCGCCGCGTGCCTGAGGAAAAGGTGCTGCTCGCACAACTGGCCGATACCCGCCGCCGGCTCAATGAGAAGCTGGCCTGCCCGAAAGTAGGGCGCAACGCCCGGTTGCACGAACTATTGCGGACCTCGGACGCCAAGCTGCACGAGCTGGGAGTGCGCTGGGCGGACTTGAAGGCGCAATATGCGGTTAAAGCAGGTGCGCTCAAAATCGAATATACCGAACGGGCCATGGCGCAGATCGACGAGGCCCGCGAGGCGCTGGCCGAGATGCGACGTGAGGTGCGACAGGCGCTCCGCTTGCTGGAGCGTGCGGCCGCGGCCGCTTAAGCGCCCCGTTCACAGCATCGGAGCGAGCAAGCGGGCGATTTCCTCGCCAATGGTGGGCAGCAGGCGCGGCTGCTTTTTCGGGGCTGGCATGGGCTTCGACTCCGCGAAGACCTCGTGCATCCATCGCGCCAGTTTGCGGGCATCCGCACTGGAGTAGGTGAGCGCGCCAACCTCGAAGTTCACAAAGAGGCTCCGCATGTCCATGTTGGCCGAGCCCCAGAGGCCGACGGACTCGTCGATAAGGATGAGTTTGGCGTGGTTCATGCCCGGGCCGTAGAACAGCACCTTGACGCCAGCTGCCTGCAGGTCGCGCAGGTGGTGGCGGCGGGCAAGATCGGTGATGGGGTGGTTGGAGCGGACGGGCACGACGAGCCGGATGTCGATCCCGGCGCGCGCCTGCACCATGAGTGAGCGCTGCAGCACTTCGTCGGGAATGAAGTAGGGCGTGACGATCCACACGCTGCGCTCCGCCTGTTGCACGAGGGAGAGGATGCCTTCGTAGAGAGGGTCGCCCTGCACGTCAGGGCCGCTGGCGACGATCTGGATCTCGCTGTCGCCAACCGGCGCAGGAATTTCAGCCGGCAGTTCCTTTCGCAGCTCCACCAGGGACTGGCCGCTGGCGTAGGCCCAGTCGGACAAAAAAATCTCGTTGAGCACGCTGACCGCCGGGCCCTCGAGGCCGGCGCCGAAGTCGCGCCAGCGGCGCTTGAGCGGGGTGGGGCCCATGTATTCGAGCGCGAGGTTACGGCCGCCGAGCGCGGCGATGCGGTGGTCGAAGACGGCGATTTTGCGGTGATTGCGCAGGTTGGCCGAGCCCCGGGTTTGGAGCGGCATGACCGGCATGAATTTTGCGACCTCGCCGCCGGCCCGGCGGAGCGGGTCGCAAAAACCGCCACTGCTCATAAAGCAGCCGAGCGAGTCGAGGAGCAGACGGACCTTGACGCCTTCCTTCGCGCGCTGGGCGAGGAGCTTGATGATCCGTTTGCCCACGGCGTCGCGGCCGAGAATGAAGGTCATGAGATGAATGGTGTGTCGCGCCTCGCGGATGTGGTGTTCGAGCCGGGCGAAGGCATCCTCGCCCGAGGCGAGGAAATGCACGCGGTTGCCGCCGAGTGGCGGGCAGGCGCCGTTCAGCGTGAGTACGCGGGCCGCAAAGGTGTCGGCGGAGGGGCCGACGGCGGCGCTGGGAACGACCGGGCAGAGCCGGGCCTTGCTGGCCGCGAGTTTTTTGACCTTCCGGCCACCGAACATCAGGTAGATAGGCACGCCGAGCCAGGGAATGAAGGCGATGGCGAACAGCCACGCGAAGGTGTTGCCCGGTTGCTTGCGTTCGCTCATGAGGCGCGCGATGGCGAGGAAAGCCAGGAGGAAGCCTGCCACGGTCAACAAGTGGGGCAGGAGGGCGCTGGTAATCGGGTGCTCCCGCACCGATTCATAGACCTGCCGAAGCGTTTCCATCACAGCTTAGACTCGCGAGAACAGGGAAGGTTGGCAAGAGGTGGTTGAAACACCTGATGGCGAGGATTCTACCCTCCTTGACGGCAAGGAAAAGCCCGCCGTCGCGAAAGCCAGGGAGGGCAATTTCTACCTTTGCCGGGCGAAGGCAAAATTGGTGGTGGAGGCCGGATTCGAACCAGCGAACTGCAGTGCAGAATTGATTTACAGTCAACGCCCTTTAGCCACTTGGATACTCCACCAAACCAAAATGAGCGGTGAAGGTATGGGGGCGTTTCGAGCTTTGCCAAGCGGTTTTTTGCAAATCCACCGGACGAACTTACAGCACGCCCGCTTCGCGAAAACTGTAATAGCCGGTCCCGCGCGGATCGGCGGCAGTCTGGCCGACGATCACGTGGTCCTGCAGGTCGATATCGACGGTCTTGGCGGCCTCGCGCAACTGCCGGGTGACCTGCACATCGGCCGCACTGGGGGCGGGGTCGCCACTCGGGTGGTTGTGCACGCAGACGACAGCAGTCGCGCCGTGATGGATGGCCTCGCGAAAAACCTCTCGAGGATGAGCCAGGCTGCTGGTGGCGGTGCCGGAGGTGATTTCAACCTGCCGGATGAGACGGTTCTTCCGGTTGAGGCAGAGCACCCAGAATTTTTCCACGGCGAGCCCGGTGATCAGCGAACGGAAATGGTCGTAGACAAGCTCCGGGCGGTTGAGCACGGGGTTGGGCTCGGCGGCCGTGCCGAGCACCCGCCGGGCGATTTCCATGACGGTGATCAACTGGAGTGCCTTGATGCGCCCAATGCCCTTGATTTTGCGAAAGTCTGCCTCGCGCCAACGGGTGAGACCGGCGAGCGAGCCTGCCTCGGTGATCAGCTGCTGGCTCATGCCGACGACGCTCAGGCCTTTCTGTCCGCTGCGGAGCAACATGGCCAGCAACTCGCTGTCGCTCAGGGCGCCGGCGCCGTGCTTTTCAAGGCGTTCCTGCGGGCGCTCGCCGGCGGCAAGGTCCTTGACGCGCGGAGTCGGGTAGTGCGGGGTGCTCATCGGGCCGGGTGCTTATGCCCGCTGGCCCGCGAGCTGCGCACTTAGAAGTGCTTCACATAGGCGTTGCGTCGGAGTTTCTCAAGCCAGCGCTCAGTGGCTTTGCGGGAACCCTGCTGGACGAGTGCCTTCTCGATCTCCGGCCGGACCTCGTCGATG
>JAYUBB010000192.1:0-4868 GCA_043741015.1 Opitutaceae bacterium | reverse complement strand
CCTTCCAGCCGATGCGCTGGGCTTTTTTCATGTCGCCGGTGCCGGCAAAGCCCTGCACCACACTGGCGAAGATCAGCGGGGCAATCATCACCTTGATCAGGTGTAGGAAAACATCGCGCACCACCACCAGCGCCTCATCCCAGCTCTTGGCCTGACCGTCGGGCAGCCGGCTCATCCACCAGCCGAGCAGCACGCCCACGACGAGGCCGAGCATGATCTGTTGCGTGAGGGAGAGGTGATACCACTTGCGCGACGCGGCGGCTTCGGCGGGAGCAGTCATGAGTGAGCACAGCGAATCTACGTCCCACCCCACGGTTGGCGAGTGTAAGTTGCGCCGGCGGGCTGGCGACTATTCGTGCCGGTAGACCCGCACGTAGTCGATGCGGTATTCCTGCGGGAACTGCGTCGTGTCGTCCGGGTAACCCGGCCACAGACCGCCGACGGCCAGGTTGAGCAGAAGGAAACAGGAAATGTCGTCGAATACCCACTTGGCCCCGGCCGGCACTTCCGCCGCGGTTTGCGTGTGGTAGATTTTCCCGTCGAGGAGCCAGTCGATGCGGCCCGGCCGCCAGTCGACCGCGAAGACATGATAACCTTCGTTGAAGGTCGCGCCGTTGGGCAGCATCGTGGATTTGGTCAGACCGTGCTGGCCCGAGTAACCCGGACCGTGCAGCGTGCCATAGAGCGTGCCGGGCTTGTGTCCGATGAGTTCCATCACGTCGATCTCACCGCAGGCGGGCCACGGCACGGAGTCGATTTTGTCGCCGAGCATCCAGAAGGCGGGCCAGATCCCCTGCCCGCGCGGCAGCTTCAAACGCGCCTCGATGCGGCCGTGACGGATCGCGAATTTCCCGTGCGTCTTCAGGCGGGCCGAAGTGTAGCCGCCCTGGACCGTGCGCACGGCCTTGAGTACGAGCGCCCGGCCGTCGGTGGCTTCAGGATCGGCCACCACGAAAGAATTCTCCCGCGAGGCCGTGTACACCTGCAGTTCCTTGTTGCCCCAGCCGTTGTCGCCGAGGTCGTGGACCCATTTGGCGGGATCCGGACCGGTGCCGACGGGCTGGTCGAATTCATCCTGCCAGATCGGGGTCGAGGCGAAAGAGGTCATGGTGAGGAATGGTGCGGCCAGCACGGCGATGAACCGCTTCATGGCCTAGGCGGTGACGGGGTTTCCCTTGCGCTCGGCAAGCTCGCGCTCGATCTGTTTCACCTGCGGTTCGTCGAGCGGGTAGAAAAAGATGGCCAAGCCCGCGAGGAGGGCGAAGACGCCGGGCAGCAGGCTGAAGAGGAGCGTGATGCCGTGGATCACGCCGGGCGTCTGGGTGGCATTGGCCACGAAACCGTAGTAGCTGAGCAGCCAGCCGATGGTCGCGGCACCGATCGCCAGACCGACCTTCTGGACGAAGACCGTCGCGGAAAAGATCAGGCCGGTGGCGCGGCGGCCGAACTTCCACTCGCCGTAGTCGGCGGTGTCGGCGTAGAGCGACCACACGATGGCGGGGGTCGGGCCGGCGGCGAAGCACGCGATGATGTTGAGCGCGTACAGCACCGGCAGGTTGTGCGGGTCGACGAAGTAGCAGGCCCCGATGCCAAGCGCGTTGATGATCGTCAGCCAGATCATAAGCGACCGGCGCGACCAGCGGGCCGTGAACAGCTTCGTCGCGAGCGCGCCGCCGATGAAGCAGAGGAAGCCGACCAGGTTGAAGGTGCCGATGGCCGATTCCTGCCCGACGACATACTTGAAGTAGTAAATGCCGGCGCCGTTGCGCATGCCGGTGTTGGTGAGATTGAGGAACGCGACGAAGAACAGCACGAGCCACGGGCCGTTGGACTTCAGGTCGCCCAGGTCGCGGCCGAGCGAGCCTTTCTCCGGCGCGGGCGAGGTCACGCGCTCCTTCGTGTTGGCGAAGGTGTAAACAAACATGCCGACCGAAAGGACGGCGAAGATCGTCATGGTGTTGCGGAAGCCGTCCGCGGGTGCGCCGCCGGCGGGCGTGAGGAAATCCTTCAGGCCGGGCACAAGCCAGCCGATGAGCAGCGCGCCGAGGAAGGCGCAGGCGAAGCGGTACGAGGACAGCGAGGTGCGGTCCTCGGACGAGGGCGACATCACGCCCATCAGCGCGCCGTAGGGCGTGTTGATCGCCACGTAGGCCACCAGGACGAGCGAGTAGGTCACATAGGCGTAGATGAGCTTGCCGTCCGCACCGAGGGCGGGGTTGGCGAACATCACATAGCCCAAAATGCCGTAGGGCACGGCGCCCCACAGGATCCACGGTCGGAACTTGCCCCAGCGGGTGTTCGTGCGGTCGGACAACAGGCCGACGACGGGATTCAGCGCGGCCACGGCGATCGGCACGATGAGCATCAGGGTGCCGACGGCGGCGGACGGCAGGCCGAAAATGTCCGTGTAGTAATACGCCAGAAACAGGTTGAACGCCTGGAAATAAAAATTCGAGGCGGTGTCGCCGAGGCCGTAGGCGAATTTTTCCTTGAAAGACAGGCGGGCGCTGGGCGGAGGAGTGGTCACGGCGGGAGGTGGGTGGAATGAACGCGGCGGAATGCCGCGCGTGAGGCGCACGATGCGCGACGTGGGGGGAGGACGGAAGGGAAAACCCGGGGGGAAAGGAAGCGCGCACCGGTCCAAAATACCGGTGCGCGCTGTTGGATCCCCTAGACAAGCCTGTTGGGCTCGGATTTTTTCCTCACGGGTTCAGCGTGGATCAGAAGCCGATCGAGTACGTCAGGCGGGCCGAGAGTCCCGGCGCGTAGATCGTGCCGTAGAGCGCCCGGTCGTTGGTGAGGTTGTCGATGTTGAGCTGCACGGACTGGTTGTACCGGTCGGTCTTCCAGTCCCGGCGGACGAAGGCGTTCAGCACCCACTGGGGCTGCGTGTAGAGCACGATGACCTTGCCGGAGCTGTCGGTCTGGACCTGGTTGGAACCGTGCGTGACGCCGGAGAAGTAGGCGCGCCTGGATTGCCAGTCGCCGCCCGCGCCAACCACCCAGCCCTTGAGGGAGCCCTCGAACTTGTAGTTGGCGAAGATCGAGAAGCGGTTGCGTGGCGTGTCGTCACCCGGGAAGGTGCCGGTGTTCGTGCGCGTCGAGGTGTCGGTGGGATCGGTATAGGCCTCGTTGAGTTTCTGGCCCTTGAGGCCGAAACCGCCGTTCGGGAAATACCACGTGGCCCACTTGTCCTGCGGATACGGGTACTTGATCCACTTGCCCTTGTCGATCAGCGTGACCTCGGTGCCAATCGAGCCGGTGACCACGATCTGCAGCTGCTTGGTGGGCGTGAACAGGATCGAGCCATCCCAGCCTTGGGATTGCGAGATCGCCGGGATCGCGGCCTGCTGCGGGCCGTTCTGGAAGGCGGCGTCGTCGAGCGTGGCGTTGTTGACGCCGGGATCGTTGTCCGAGTTGCCCTGGTAGGGCCAGCCGGCCCAACCGGGAGCGGCGGCAGCAAACATGGCGTCGAGCCAGGCGGCGCCCTCGGGCTTGCTGGCGTTCAGGTAGATGCTGCCCGGGCTGAAGCTCTTGCCGTTGATCGGCGAGGTGAGCGTCACGGCACCGGCGAGGACCGCGGCGTGCCAGGCGGCCTGTTCGGCGGCGTTGGGGGTGTAAGTCTGGCCATTGGAGACAAAGCCCGGGAACGCCTCGAAGCCCGTGCCGTTCGCGTCGCCGAGACCGTAGATGATCGGTTTGGTCGGGTCGAAGCGCGGGTGGCCGAGCGGCGCCGGGGAGGAGAAGCCGCTGGCGATCCAGGCGTTCTTCGTGATCTTGTAGCGGCTAATGGTGCCCGAGATCTTGCCGTCCATGAAGTCGAACTTGAGGCCGAATTCCTTGCTCTTCGCCGTGTCCGCGCCGACCGGCGCGCCGGACAACGCCTCATGCAGGCCGCCAAAGTTCGGCTGGAATCCATCCGCTTTGAGGGCGTACACGGAAAGGGACTTGGTGAGCCGGAACATCAGGCCGTGCTGCTTGGAGGTGACTTCCGACTGCAGCGCGCGGCTGGTGGACGTCGTCGCCACCCCGGCGATCGTGACCTGCGTGTTGGTGGACCAGTTGTTGGCCTTGTCCTTGCGTATGCCGGTCATGAGGATGAGGCGGTCGCCCAGCCCCCCCAGCTTGCCGAACTTCAGGTAGTTGTTGAGGTAGTAGGCGCGGTCCCAACCCTTGTTGATGTTGTCCTTGTTGTTCTGGAACAGCCCGGGCGCCGGACTGCCGTCGCCTTGGGTGGCGAAACGGATGGGTGTAAGGTCGAGCGGGCCCTTGAAGCTGTAGAGGCCGGGCGCGGTCTGCCAGTTGACCGAGCTGATCACGTTGGAAATCTCGGAGTAGCCGCCGAGCAACTGGTCCTCGAGCTGGAACCACTTGTCCTGGAAAAGCGATTTCCGGGCGGTCAGCTCGACGCGCTCCTGCTTGCGAACCGTGTTGGCATCATTGCGGTTCCAGGCGAAGCGGATGACCTCGTGGTCAAAGGTGCCGTACCGGAGGTTGCCGTTGGACGGCGTGCTGCCGCCGAGGCCGTTGTCGACCGAGGTGATGGTGATGGTCTGCGACAGGTTGTAGCCCGGGTTGCCGATCGAGACCTGCTGGATGCCGCCGTTGGCGTCGCGGGTCTGCGTGTTGAAGGTCGAGCGGTTGTAGCCCGCCAGGACGTCCACGCGCGGGATCCAGTCGGACTCGTCGAGTAGCTGCTGGGTGCCGGTCAGTTCGAAGTTGTCCTGCTGCTGCTTGTTGTAGGTGTCGGGTCCGCCCAGGTTGAAGGTGCGCTTGTTGGCGCCCGGGGGCCAGTAGAAGCCGGTCGCCTCCAGCTGGTCGTTGTTGATCGGGGTGGCGCCGGTGCCCTGGGCGGCGCGCAGCGCGCG
>JAYUBB010000191.1:0-15089 GCA_043741015.1 Opitutaceae bacterium | reverse complement strand
CGCCTCGTCGGCCTCACCCTGCCCGGCACCCCCGCGCTGGCCGTGGGCAGCAACGGCCGCATCGCCTGGGGCTACACCAACTCCAACATCGACACCCTTGATGTGGTCATGGTCGAGACCGAGACCATCGCGCAGCTTTTTTCTCGCACGTCCCACGGTTACAGCGAGATCGAGGACCGTCCCGATCCCATCAAGGTCAAGGGCGCCCAGCCCGTACCCTTCACCGCCCGCTGGACCGAGTGGGGGCCAATTTTCTCCAGCCCCGGCAAGGGCCGGTATCTCGCCTTGCGCTGGAGCGCCCACGATCCTGCGGCCACCAACCTCGACGCACTCGATTTCGAGACCGCCACCAACGCCGCCGAGGCCGTGGCGATTGCGCACCGCACCGGCATGCCCAACCAAAACCTGCTCGTCGCCGACAGCTCCGGCACCATCGCCTGGACTCTCACGGGCAAAATTCCCCGCCGCTTTGGTTACGACGGACGCTTCCCCGTCTCGTGGGCCTATGGCGATCGCAAGTGGGACGGCTGGCTCAAACCCGAGGAGATTCCTGTGATCATCAACCCGCCCGAAGGCCTGCTCTGGACGGCCAACCAGCGCCTGATCGGCGGCGAGGCCTATGCCAGGCTCGGCGACGGCGGCTACGCCTACGGTTCGCGCGGCCGGCAGATCCGCGACGATCTCCGCCGGTTCGCCGCCGGCCATAAAGCTGCGCCCGTCGATTTGCTCGCCATCCAGCTGGATGACCGCGCCCTGTTCCTCGACCGCTGGCAGGAGTTCCTTCTCGCCATCTTGACCGACGAAGCCGTCGCAGAAAAAGGCGCCCGCGGCGAACTGCGCGATGCCGTCCGCCACTGGAACGGCCACGCCAGCCCCGACTCCGCTGCTTATCGCCTGGTTCGCAGCTTCCGCCTCAAGGTTGCCGACCGGGTTCTGACTCCTTTTTTTGAACGGGCCCGCGAGGTCTACCCCGGTTTCAGCTACCAAAATTTCCAGTATGATGACGCCCTGTGGCAACTGACCCACGAGCAGCCTGCCCGCCTGCTCAACCCCGGGCACCCCTCGTGGGAATCACTCCTGCTCGCGGCGGCAGACGACGTGCTGGCCGAGACTGATCAAGCTGGTGTGGCTCCCGCCCGCTACACCTGGGGCCAGCTCAACACCCTGCGCATGCGGCACCCGTTCAGCAGTTTTCTACCCGGTCTGTTCGCCCGCTTTCTCAATATGCCGACCCAACAATTGCCCGGCGGGGCTGACATGCCCCGGGTGCAAAGCGCGGTCCACGGCGCGAGCGAGCGCCTGGTCGTGTCACCCGGCCGCGAGGCCGAGGGAATTTTCCACATGCCCGGCGGCCAGAGCGGACACCCGCTTTCCCCCTACTACCGCGCCGGTCACGACGCCTGGGTGAAAGGCGAGCCCACGCCCTTGCTTCCCGGCTCCACGCAGCACACCCTCGTGCTCAAACCCTAACCGCCATGCCGCTCCACGTCCTGCAACACCCGCTCGGCGCCCATGTGCTGACCCACCTGCGAGACAAGACCACCAAGCCCGCGCTCTTCCGCACCCTCAGTTACCAGATCTCGCTGCTGCTCGCCCTGGAGGCCACGCGCGACCTGGCCACCGAGGAGAAGATGATCGAGACTCCGATGGAAACGATGACCGGCCGCGTGCTCGCCCGGCAGCTCGTGGTTGTGCCGATTTTGCGCGCCGGCCTCGGCATGGTGCAGCCGTTCCAGGATATTTTCCCCGATGTTTCGATCGGCTACGTCGGCTTGGAGCGTGACCACACCACCGCCATCGCCCGCAGCTACTACTGCAAGCTCCCACCGCTTGATGGCAAACGCGTGGTGGTCGTGGACCCGATGCTCGCTACCGGCGGCTCCGCCGCGCAGGCGCTCGATGTGGTCAAGGCCGCCGGCGCAAAGGAACTCGTTTTCGTCTGCATCGTCGCTTCACCCGAGGGCGTGGCGAAGATGGAGAAGTCCCACCCGACCGTGCCGATCCATGCCGGCGCGCTCGACCGCGCGCTCAACGTGAAGAAATACATTCTGCCCGGCCTCGGCGACTTCGGCGACCGGCTCTACGGGACGTGATCAGGTCACTTGTGGCACGGTGTAGGGCACGCGGTATTCGCGCGTGAGCCGCGCCTTGGCGGCGGTGGCTCCGGCGCCGACAAAACGTTCCGCCGCTGGGTCGATCGTCAGCGGGGCGCCGAGGATGGCGGGCGTCCGGTCGAGGTTCACGTTGTTGGCGGCGAGGTGTTCCGTCATGCGCCCGTAAGCTTCGGTCAGCGCCGGGTCGCCCTTGATGCGTTCGCGCGTCTCACCCTCTGAGGTGGCGCGGCCAAGGGCGTGCGAGATGCCGCCGAGGTGGCCCAGCGCGCTGGAAATGTGCGCTTGGTCGATCGGACCGTAGAGGTCGGTCCTCTTCCGGCTGCGCACGATGTCGATGAAGTTCTGCATGTGCCGGTCCTCGCCGGCAAATTCCCGCACGACCTTGCCGTCGCGGTCATAAGCTGTGGCGGAAAAATAGCTGCTCGTCACCACGCTGCCCCCCTCGCAATCGATCACGTTGCCGATGTTGACCCCGCGGTATTTGTCCATGGTGCCGGCCAGCGCGGCGGCGGCCTCGGCTCCGGTGGCACCTGGCTGGTCGCCCGTCGGATCGTATTTTGCAGGCAGCCCGCGCACCTCGAAGATCAGCGGCGCGGTCGCGTAGTCATGGATGATGACCTGCGTGTTGGGCGTCTCGCCGTCGTCGGTGTAACCGAGCCGCCCACCGATGCTGAGGGTGTGGCGGGGCAGGCCGCGTTCGCCGAGGAACCAGCGGGCAACATCCATCTGGTGGATGCCCTGGTTGCCGACGTCGCCATTGCCATAGGCGTTGAACCAGTGCCAGTCGTAATGGAAGCGTGCGCGGTGCGGCGGCTCATCCTTGGCCGGACCGAGCCAAAGGTCATAATTGACGGTAGCCGGCGGGGTGTGCGGCCCGGTGGTCAGACCGATGCTCTTGCGGCGCTTGTAGCAGAAGCCGCGCGCCGCGGTGATCCGGCCGAGCTGACCCGAATGCACCCACTGCACCGCCTCGATCAAGCCTTCGCCGGAGCGGATCTGCACACCGGCCTGGACCACGCGCTTGTATTTCGCCGCCGCCGCGACGAGTTGGCGGCCCTCCCAGATGTTGTGCGACACGGGCTTCTCGACATACACATCTTTGCCCGCCTGGCAGGCCCAGATACCCATGAGTGAGTGCCAGTGGTTCGGCGTGGCGATGGTGATGGCGTCCACATCGGGCGAAGCCAGCAGCGTGCGCACATCGGTGAACTGCTCCGGCGTGAGCCCCTCCTTCGCCAGTTCGGCCGCGACCTTGCCGAGGACGGCCGTGTCCACGTCGCAGATCGCGGCAATGCGCACGCCGGGCACAGCACGCAAACTCGTGAGATGGTTCCGGCCACGGCCATTGAGGCCGACGACCGCCACCCGCACCTGGCTGTTGGCCCCGACCACCTGGCCCCAGGAACGGGCGCTGAGCAGCGTGGCGGCAGTGGCCAGAGTGGCGGTTTTCAGGAAGGCGCGGCGGGGTAACATTTTCATACAGGACCAGTGCGCCCTTGAATACAGCCAACCCAAGCCGGGGCGCCAACGGAAATCTAGCCGTGAAATCCGCCCGCGCCGTGTTACATCCCTCCCATGGAACTTTCCCAACTCTCCGCCTGCGCCATGCAGATCCGCCAGTGTTTCGCCGCCCATGAACAGCGCCGCACCGGCCGCACCTGGACCCGGGAGGAAATCATGCAGGGCTTCGTCGGCGATGTCGGCGACCTGATGAAACTCGTCATGGCCAAGGCCGGGGCGCGCCAGATTGAGGAAGTGGACCGGAAGCTGGCCCACGAGTTGAGCGACTGTCTGTGGAGCGTGCTCGTGCTGGCCAAGCTCTACGAGGTGAACCTTGAAAAGGAATTCTTCACCACGATGACCGAGGTCGAGCTGAAACTGGCCAAAGGCTGACGCTGCCTAGGCCGGTGGGAGTGAGCTTGCCCGCAACAAAACTCCCTTGTTGCATCAGCCGCGAACCAGCTCACCCCCACATTGAACCCACTCCGCGCCCATCCATGATCATCGACCGCCCGGGCCTCATTGTCGCCGACCGCTGGCAGGATTACCGCCTGCTCGACTGCGGCGACGGCATGAAGCAGGAGCAGTGGGGCCCCTACAACCTCGTGCGGCCCGACCCGCAGATCATCTGGCCCAAATCGGGTGGCAAGACCTGGACCGGCTGGGACGGCTTCTACCACCGCAGTGAAACGGGGGGCGGCAAGTGGGAACAACGCCAGAAGCTGCCCGAGCACTGGACCGTTCGCTATGGCGCGCTGACCTTCAAGATCCACCCCACAAGCTTCAAGCACACCGGCCTTTTCCCCGAGCAGGCGGTGAACTGGGACTGGTTCACCAGGAAAATCAAGGATGCCCGTGCGACCGGCCGGGAAGTGAGCGTGCTCAATCTCTTCGGCTACACCGGGGCCGCCTCGGTGGCCGCCGCCGCCGCCGGGGCCAGCGTCTGCCACGTGGATGCCGCCGAGGGCATGGTAAAGTGGTGCAAGGAAAATGCCGTGCTCTCCGGCCTCGCCGAGGCGCCTGTCCGCTACATCACGGATGACTGTCTGAAGTTCGTCCGCCGCGAGATCAAGCGCGGCCGCAAGTACGACGCCATCATCATGGACCCGCCGACCTACGGGCGCGGCAGCACCGGCGAGATGTGGAAACTGGAGGACCATCTGTGGGATCTGTTGAACGAGTGCAAACAGGTGCTGAGCGACCGGCCGCTGTTTTTCCTGATCAACGCCTACACGGCACGCCTCTCGCCCTCGGTCGTCATCAATCTTCTCGACGGGCTGTTGCACGATGCGGGCGGCCGCATCCACGGCGGCGAGGTCGGCCTCCCGGTTCAGCGCGACGGCAAAATTTTACCGTGTGGCATCTACGGTCGCTGGGAGTCAGCCTGACGCCCTCTCCCTGTGCGAAAGCTCCTGCTCCTTTTTCTGGCCGCTTGCGCCTACGGGGTCGCCGAGGAAACGGGCGCAATTTTGTCCGAACTCAACATCCGCCACTACACCTTCACGGTCTCGAGCGAGAACGACAAATATTTCGCCGGCACCGACCGCCACTACACCAACGGCTTCAAGCTCACCTGGCTCGGCGAAACCGACCTGAACAAGTCGCGGCGCTTCGTGCAGGAGGCCGCGCGTTTCATCCCGTGGATGGACCCCGAGCATGTGGACTGGCACTACAAGGTCGGCTTCGCCCTCGGCCAGAACACCTACACGCCCGTCGACACGGATACCACGGCCTTGATACCCAACGACCGGCCCTACGCCGCCTGGCTCTATGGCTCGATTCTCCTCCACGCCCAGCTGGACAACCAGCTGAGGCTGGTCGAACTTTCCGTCGGCGTGGTCGGCCCCTCGGCCCTCGGCGAGTTCACCCAGAACGCCTGGCACGATGTCATCCATGTCCCGCACGCCGAGGGTTGGGCCAACCAGCTTCACGACGAGCCCGGCCTGCAACTTTCCTGGGAGCGTCGCTACCGCACCTGGCAGTGGACGGAAGCCGCCGGGTCGCCCCTCGGCGTTGATCTCGTCCTCCGCCACCGCGTCACCCTCGGCAATGTCGCCATGCACCTCGCCGGCGGCGCGGTCGTGCGCGTGGGCTGGCGGATGCCCGCCGACTTCGGAGCCGACCTGATCCGACCCGGCGGCGGCAACATGCCCAACGACGGCAGCCCCGACCGTTTTTCCGCCTACGTTTACGCCAGCGGCGAGGCGCGCGCCGTCGCCCGCGACATCTTCCTCGACGGCAACACCTGGCGGGCCAGCCACTCGGTGGACAAACGTTCCGTCGTCGCCGACCTCAACCTCGGCTTCGTCCTGCACTGGCCCCGTTTCCAACTCGCCTACACCCAGAACTACCGGACGAAAGAATTTTACGGCCAAGACCGCCGCGATGTGTTTGGCTCCGTCGGCTTCTCCTTCTCCCACTGACCCCATGGCCACCATCGCCGAAAATTATTATGCCACGGCCACCGCCCTGCTGGCCCGCGCCCGGGAACAGAACGCCCCCACGTTGAAAAAGCTCGGCCCCGTCATCGGCCAGTCCGTCGCCAACGGCGGTGTGATCCATACCTTTGGCAGCGGCCACAGCGAAGTCATCGGCCGCGAAATCATCGGCCGGGCCGGCGGGCTCGTCTGCGTCAGCGGACTCTACGACCCGACCGGCGGGTTCATCGAAAACCTCGTCGGCTATGGCACCAAGCTGGCCGAGCGCTACGACCGCCAGCACGGCCTGCTCGCCGGCGAGACGATCATTGTCATCTCCAACTCCGGCAAAAACTCCTCCCCCATCGAGGTCGCGCTCTACGCGAGGCAGAAGCAAATGAACGTGGTCGCCCTCACCAGTGTCGGGATGGCGAAGACCGCCGTAACCGTCCATCCCGGCGGCAAGAAGCTCCACGAGATCGCCGACTACACGCTCGACAACCTCGGTCTGGCGGGCGACGCGATCGCCCCCGTGACCGAGAGCATCATGGCCGGCCCCACCTCAACCCTGATCGGCGCCACCCTCCTCAATCTGCTGATGCTGGAGGTGATCGAGTGGCTGAAGGCCGGCGGCCATCACCTGCCGATTCTCCGCAGCCAGAACATGCCCGACGCCATCGCCTACAACCGCGAGCTCGGCAAAAAATACAAGGGCCGCCTCAGCCGCCAACTGGCATGAATTATCGGATCGGCGTGGACGGCGGCGGCACCAAGACGGAACTCATCCTCGTTGATTCCGCCGGCACGGTCGTCGCCACCCACACCGCCCCCGGCTGCAATCCCAGCCAAACCGGGCCCGCCAAGGCTCATGATCTCCTGCTCGCCAGCCTGACCGCCTTGCTCGGCGAATCGAGAATCGATAATCAAAAATTAAAAATCGGCGCAATCCATCTCTACATGGCAGGATCACCGTCATTTTGGAGTGAATTTGCTTCCACGCTGACTGGCTATGGCCGCGTGGTCACCGGCGCTGACTCGGTTCCGGTTCTCGAACTGGCTACGAACGGTGCGGCCGGCCTCGTCCTGCACGCCGGCACCGGTTCGTTCGTCGCCGCCCGCGCGCCGGATGGTTCTATACACTACGCCGGTGGACTCGGCTGGAAGCTGGGCGATGCCGGGAGCGGCTTCGACCTCGGGCGTCGCGGAATCGCCCAAGCCCTGCTGGAGCTCCAGGGCTGGGCCAGGCCTTCTGAACTTGGCGAAGCGCTGAAAGCCCACACTGGACTTGCTGACGTCTCAGCTCTCACCCGGTTTTTCCATGCCGACCCAGAGGCCAATGCCCGGATTGCCGCCTTCGCACCGCGTGTCGTCGAGTTGGCAGGACAGGGTTGCCAGCCTGCGCAGACCCAGCTCACCGAAGTTCTCTCTGAGCTGGTCGGTCTGGCGCGTCTCGTCACCGCAAAGCTGTTCGGTGGCGCCGCTGTGCCCTGCGGCGTGAGCGGTCCGATCCTTAATAGCGAGCCGGCCGGCTTTGCCCTCAAAGCTCTGGTCGCAACCCACCACTGGCCGGTCGCGCTTAATTTTATCACCACGCCCCCGATCGAGGGCGTCCGCCGGTTGCTGCTGGCAGACCGCTGAGTTTCGGCCACACTCGGGACATGTGGTGGACATACGCTTTGCTCTCGGCGGTTTTTGCCGCTTTTACCGCCATTCTCGCCAAGCTCGGCGTGCAAGGTGTTGATTCCAACCTGGCCACTGCCGTCCGCACTGTGGTGGTGCTCGTGCTGGCGTGGGTGGTGGTGGCTGTGCAAGGTAATCTCGGTGCCGTGACCGCCATCCCGCACGCCTCACTCGGCTTCCTCGTCCTCTCCGGCGTAGCCACCGGGGCGTCATGGCTTTGCTACTTCAAGGCCCTCCAGGCGGGCCCGGCCTCGCTCGTCAGCGCCGTGGACAAATCGAGTCTTGTTTTGACTCTGGTGCTGGCCGCGTTGGTGCTCGGCGAAAACCTGAGCCTGCGCACGATGACCGGTTGCGCACTGATCATCGCCGGGACCGCGATCATCGTCTGGCCATGATGGTTTCTGCGGCCGACTCCCTGTTTCTGCGCGAAACTGACTGGCTCGCCCGCCGGGCCGCGCACGAGCAACGCGTGCGGCGGTGGACTGATCCGCACCAAACCCGCCAGGCCCGGGGGGAGAAACATCCGGTGGAGGATTTTCTTTTTGAATACTATCGCTTCCGCGCGAGCTGGCTGCGGCGCTGGCATCCCGGCCCCGATGTCGTGCTACTTGGGGCGGCCGCGCACGATTATCTGCAATGGCCCGAATACCACGAGCGCGACAGGGGGGTGACGTTGAACACTGCCACCTTTGAGCCGAAGCGGCGCGACAGCCTCGCGTGGATTCTGGGCCTGTTGCGCAGCACCGCCGAGCGTCCGCCCCTGTTTGCCTGCTATGGCCTGCACGAGTGGGCGATGGTTTACCGGCAGACCCCCGACGAGGTCAGGCACAACGCCTGGCCGCTGCGCTTTCCATCCGAGGAACTCGCCCGCATCGTCGAGGCGCAGCCGGTACGCTGCTCGCACTTTGATGCCTTCCGCTTTTTCACCCCTGCGGCGCGGCCTCTGAACAAGCTGCAGCCCGAGCGCGCCACCACCGCACAGTTCGAGCAGCGCGGCTGCCTGCACGCCAACATGGATCTCTACAAGTGGGCCTTCAAACTCGCGCCCTACACGCCCAGCGAACTCACGGCCGACTGCTTCGCTCTGGCCCGGGACATCCGGGAGATCGACATGCGCGCCAGCCCCTATGATTTTCGCTCCCTCGGTTACGCGCCCATCGCCATCGAGACGTCCGACGGCCGCACCGAATATGAGACGCACCAGCGTGCCTTCGCCGAACGCAGCCAGCCGCTGCGCGCCCGGCTCATCGCCCTCTGCGAGCGCCTGCTCGCCAGCTGACGGTCATTCCGCCAGCCGCGCGCCAAAACAGGCGAAACTGATGTTTCGCGCGGTGTTATCAACGCCTTCGCCGGTGGCCGGCCCCCCGCTGTGAAGTTCAAGCTCCAGCCGGCCTTGATGCGCGGCCAGTTCCGGCAAGGCGATCCATTGGGGGCGGTCGCTGATCATGCCGCTCCAGACCTCACGGCCTTCGTGCCTCACGGTCAGGGAACGCGGGGTGACGCCGCGCACTTGCAGTTCCAGCCTCAGGGTGGACCGCGGGGGCCAGCTCCGGAACGTCAACCCGCCCTCGCCCGCGCACCAAGCCCAACGGGACTTTGCGTTCCACTCCGCCACTGACCAGCGCGCATCCGTCTCCAGCAGTTCCCGGCTCTGCCACGTGCCGTGAGTCGGCAGTTGATGCGGCGATCCGGGCGGAACCCAGAGCGCATGCACCCCGGCAAAAACCGACAAATTACCCAGCAACAGCCAGCCCAACCAAGCCCGGTCGCGCACGGCCCGCACGTTGAAAGCCAGAGTCAGCGGCAGCAACACCCGCGTGGCCGCATTGGGGAAGCCGCCCCACACGGCGTGACCGAGGCAAATCAACAGGGCGGTATAAGCGGCCCCCACCCGCCACCACGGACAGTCCTTCCTTGGTCTCAGCAATAGATATGCGACCTGCACAGTGAGGGCAACGTGTTCCAGCAGACTCTCCACCAACAGGCGCGGATTACCCAGCGCCTCCCCCCCTGTTTCATTTCGGTCCATCGACCCAGCCAGCCGGCCAGCGGCCATGTTATATTGCGCTGACCGGCGCTTGATCCGCCGAGGGCGTGGTTTACATAAGCGAGCCACAACAGGAGAGGCAGCACCGCCAGCGCCAGTTTACCCGCCGTGCGCTTGTAATCGCGGGCCGCACCCCGGACATCCGGCCACAGGGCCGTCACGCCCAGCTCGGCGGTTTCGCGCGTTAGTCCCGCCAGGCCGACCAGTCCCGCTGCCGCGCCACCCCGGCCGTGTTCGACCAGCATCACCACTCCGGTGGTGAGCAGCAGCGCTGCCAGATCGGTCAGGGCCAGACGCACGCTGAACAGCACTCCCGCACTGAACAGCAGGGCCGCCCAGGCAAGGGTTGCCTGCCACGACCCCACCGGCAGCGCCCGCCACAAGATTGCGGCCAGTCCGAACCACAGCACGACGTTCAAGCCTGCGTAGAGGTGGGCCACCGCCATGGGTTCGCCACCGCCCAGACACCAGGCCACTGTCCCGAGCAGAATTCTCCGCGCACGATAGCCTGCATCGTCGATGGCGGTCTTCAGCGCCGGATCACCCAATCCCGGACTCGTGGCAATCTGCGCGTAGTAGCCGCCATCGTAGCTGCCCGGCTCGGACTGGATGAAAATCGGGCCGTCGCGCAAGGCCGGCACCATGACCGCCGCCATCTCGGAATCGATCTGCAGGAACTGAGTAAACCCATAGTAAGGGTGCCAGAAACAGCCGGCCAGCCAGAGGAATACTGCCAGCAGCGCGACCCGCACTAGCCGGCCCCAAGCCACGGGAGAATGCAGGAGGTTTTTCAGGCGCACTGACATCACGCGGACGACAAACCGGGCCCGCCCCGGACGCAACACCCGAGCAGCGTCGTGTTTAGGACCGGCCGGGGCACCCAGTCCCGACGCAGCAGGTGTTGCTACCGCGCTCCATCCCACCCATGGTGCGCGACGGATGGAAGAGACTCCCGCCTCACAGCCACCCTCTCGCACGCGCAAAAAACCGAGCTACCCCATCGGCGCCGATCTGCGCGCCTACCTGCAGAAATTCCGGCGCGAGCGCGATCTGCCCGCTACCTACGAGCGGCTGCGGCACTTCCACGAGGCCCACCCGCTGATGGACAGCGAGGGCCGCAACACCCTGTGGGAATCCGTGGCCTACCAGGCGGAGGAGATCCCCGCGCTCAACGAAGACCTCAAGCGCATCTACGCGCTGCTGCGCGTGGATGGCGATTTCTCCGTCATGCAGCACCTCTACATCGACCGCGTGGATTTCTGCAGTTTCGGCAACTCGACTCCGTTCCGCATCAGGATCGTCAACGCCTTCAACGACAATCCCGACTACTTCTATATCAAGAAAGCCGATGCCTCGCGCATCTACGGCTTGGAGCTCGAGCACCTGCTCTCCCCCAACCGCCTCAATTTCATCACCCACGGCAACACCCTCATCGAGGAGCACATCGCCGGCGTGCCCGGCGACATCTTCAGCGCCCGCTGGCTGGACAGCCGCGAGCTGAAGCCCATCCGCATCGCCAAGGAGCTGGTGAAATTCAACGAGCGCTGCTTCGTGCGCCTGCTCGGCGATATGCGCAGCTATAACTATGTCGTCGTGCTCACGCCGGACTTCGAAGGCTGGCAGGTGCGCATCCGCGCGATGGACTTTGACCAGCAGTCGCACCACGGCCGGAAAAACTTCTACCTGCCGCAGTTCTTCAAGGAAAACACCCTGCTCGCCCAGTTCTGCGCCAAGCACCTTCATCACCAGACCGCGCTCCAATATCAGCGGGAGGAACAGACCCTGATCCTTGCCCGCGCCGAGATCACCGCCCCGCGCCTCGGTGCGCTGCTCTACGCCATGGAGCGCGATCCGATCGCGCCGGAGGAAAATGTGCATGCCCTGCGGGAGGGCCTGGCCGAGCACTTCAAGTCCGCCCGCTACCTGCGTTGCACCAGCATGGGGGCGCTGGTGCGCGAGAACATCGAAATGCTCCGGCACCACCTCGGTGTGGGCCTCGGCTCGCTCGGCCCCAATCTGATTCTGCCCGCTCCGCCCGTACCATGAAAATCCTTTGGCTCCTGTTCAAGAACCTGCTCTTCACTTTCTTGGTTCCCGGCTTTGTTGCCGGCTGGGTGCCGCTGGGGTGGTTTGAACGCCGGGCCCACTGGCCGGCGGCGTGGTCATGGCGGCACAGTGCCGGCACCGGGTTGTTCGTCCTTGGTTCGATGATTTATCTCCACTGCCTCTGGCTGTTCGCCCTGCGCGGTCACGGCACGCCCGCGCCCTTCGACCCACCGCGGAAACTCGTCTGGCGCGGACTCTACAAGTGGGTGCGCAACCCGATGTATCTCGGCATCCTGGCCTTGGTCGCGGGCGAAGCGCTGTTTCTCCGCTCGGGTCACATCCTCGTTTACCTGATCTGTCTCGCCTGTGCCGTGCAACTCTTTGTTCTGGGTTACGAAGAAAACGCTCTGCGCATGAAGTTCGGCGCCATGTATGAGGACTACAAACGCGCCGTCCCCCGCTGGCTGCCGCGGAAGCCGAGGCCGCAGTTGCAGACGGTGGCCCCGTTCGACGTCCGGCGCTGAGGCCCTGTTACTCGATCCGTCCCTCGTCGAACTCGATCAGGTCCACCACACTGACGATCTGCTCCACTCGGTCGGCGCAGCCCATGTTGGTCAGCGCTTCCTTCAAAAATTCGCGCCCGCTCGGCGTCATGCCCTTCTGCACATAGTCGCGGTTCCATTTCGCCGCCCGGACGTCAGCCGGCAGGAGGGCCTTTAGCTTGGCGTCGATTTCCTCGTCGGTGGCGGACTCGAGGACAATTTTTTCCACGGCGGCCGGGTCGATGCCCAGATGCAGGCAAAGGAAGCGGTCCATGCCCCGCTTGTAGTTCTTGGCGTAGCTTGCGGGCAGGGCTCCGTGCGCCTTCACATAATGGCACTTCGCCAGGAAGCGGGGCAGGTGCAGCAGACCGGTGGCCGCATGGGGCGTGTAGGCCGATGGCAGACAGGTCAGCACTTCGCCGGATGAACCCGGAATGGGCTTGGAAGGCATGGCAGCCGCCAGACAAGGCGGATTTATCCGGCTGGCAAGCGCGACGAGACTCGCCAACCAAACGGCAAAAGCTTTTCCTTTCCCTCCATGAACCATCGAATAATCACCGTTGTTTTTCTGCTCCTGGCTTCCGCCGGCTTTGCCCAGTCTGATCCGGCCGCAATCGAGCGTCAGCAAAAGGACTTGGAACGCAAAGAGAGCCGCGAGCTGCAAAAGGTTGACCAAGCCGAGGAACAGGAGCGCATCAAGCTCCGCACCCGCGAACGCGACGAACTCGCCAAGATCCAGCGAGATATTACCACCACGGCCGGCGCCACGACTGCGGTGGTCGTTGCCACGGGCAAAATGGGCGCACTCGATACAGCCAAACTGGCCCAATACAAGTTTGCCCAGGACGAGGTCAGCAACCTCATCCAGAACCAGCTCGGCGTGGAAATTGCCACCCGGTTCAATCGTGAACGCAAGGCCATCAATCGCAAATACAGCCTGGAGCGCGCCAAGCTCGAGGCGCAGCAAATCGAGGGTGAAGATGCGGCCAAGCAGCGCAATCAAGCGGTGAAAATCGCTGAGCTCAGCGCCAAATACCAGGAACAGCTCGACGAGCTGGATCTGGAGCAAGAAGCCGAGTCAGCCAAACTCCGCTTCAATAATTCGACCAAGATCAATGCCGCCGAGCGTGATCTCGCCGCCCTCACCACCAAACACCTCGTGGAGCAGATGGACAAGGGTGCGGCCGCCGTCTATAATCCCATGGCTGATCCGGAATTTGCCAAGCTTTCCGCCGTGCGGGACGGGGCCAAAGGCACCTTGGAAACCGCGCTCGACGAGTTGCGCGCCAAGTTCAACGTCCGCCGCACGGACATCAACAACGCCCTCGACGACGAGAAGGCCAAGATCACCGGCGGCTGAGTGATCGGAAAGAAAAAGCCGGACCGCATGGGTCCGGCTTGAAATCGGCGGAAGGGGCGCGCTTAGAAGAACCGCACGGGCTTGGCCTCCTGGCGGACGTGCTCTTCGTCGGAGCAGCCGGCGTTGGTGGCGACCGCGACCGATGCGCCACTGGCCTTCACGAGGTGATTGGCGAGCATGTAGTTCTCAACCTCCTCGCCGGAGATGTCGGCGAGCATCACGCCGTCGATCTCGACGCAGGGCGAGAGGGGCTGGGCCGACTTGCGCACCATTTCCTCATAGTTGGCGCGGTTGTTGATGATGTCGATGTCCTCGAATTCGAGACCGTGCTTGCGCATGATGGCTCGGACCCCGTTGGACCAACCGCATTGCGGCTTAAGATAGGCTTTGATCTTCATGGTGGGCAAAATTGTATGTGCGCACAACCTATGTGGCATGGTTTCTTCTTCAACTTAAACTTTCACTTCATTTAGTCTGACCGTCCGTGCCCACCACCTTTCCTTCCCTTCTGTCCGGCCAGGCCTCCGAGTTCGCCCGGCTGGGCCTGGCCAATGTCCGCCGCGAACACCCCCACCTGCTGCAACATGTGGTGAATTCGCCGGATGACGTGCGAACTCCGCGCCAGCTGCACCCGTCATTTTACGGCAGCTACGACTGGCATTCCTGTGTGCACCAGCACTGCATGCTGGCCCGGCTGGCCCGGCTTTTCCCGGAATTACCGGAGCGGGCCGAGATCGACCGCCTGCTCCAGGAGAACTTGTCCGCGGCGAAGATCGTCGAGGAAACTGCTTATTTTCGGGAGTCAGGCCGGGGGTTTTTTGAACGCCCCTACGGCTGGGCCTGGCTGCTCAAGCTCGCCGAGGAGATGCTCCGTCATGACAAGGCCCTCGCCCTTAACCTGGCGCCGTTGGTCGCCGTCGTGCGCGAGGGTCTGCTCGCCTATCTCCCCGCCCTCTCCCACCCCGTCCGCCACGGGGTGCACAACAATACCGCTTTCGCGGTCAAGCTGGCCCTCGACTACGCCCGCGCGGCCGATGACCAGGAGCTGAAGCTTTTCTGCACCAGCCGCATGGCCTACTGGTTCGGTCACGACACCGACTACGGTGCGCGCTGGGAACCTTCCGGTGAGGATTTTCTGTCGCCCGCGTTGACCGAGGCCGAGGTGATGGCCGCGGTGCTGCCACCGGACAATTTCAGCCGCTGGCTGGGCCGCTTCCTGCCGAACCTCCACACCGGCGAGCCGGTCAAGCTTTTCACCCCCGTCCGCGTCAGCAACCCCTCTGACCCCAAGATCGCACACCTCATCGGACTCAACCTCAACCGGGCCTGGTGCTGGCGGCGCCTCGCCCTTTCGCTGGCTCAATCCGACCCGCGGCAGGAGCG
>JAYUBB010000190.1:0-4898 GCA_043741015.1 Opitutaceae bacterium | reverse complement strand
AGGCATGGCGTCGATTCCGCTGCGCGAGCTTTCCCCTGAATGGCAGGCGCGCTTCCACTACGACCCCGCGGCCGAGACGGCTGCCGACCAAGTCCCGCGCGCCGTGGCTCCCCGGCCCGCCGTTGCGCCCGTGGCCAAAAAATCCGCCACCAAATCAGAGGTGGTGCTGCAGCAATTCGGCAAGCCCGCTGTGGTCCGCCCGGCAGTCGACCTGCGGCAGAGATTCCTCCAGCTGGACCTGGACGTGAAAAACCAGGGCCGGCGGCCGAGTTGCTCGATCTTCGCCGTGGTCAGTGCGCTTGAATTCCTGAACGCGGACAGCACCGGCCGCCCCGAGAAATTCTCCGAGGAATACCTGATCTGGGCGGTGGGCCAGACCGTGCAGCGGGTCGCCCCGCCTGGCGGCAAGGCGGCAGATATCGCGGAGGACGCCGACACGGGATTCTCCCTCACCGAAGTAGTCGATGCCCTCCGGACCTACGGCATCCCCCTGCAGTCCTCGATGCCCAACACCTTTGGATCCACGATCAACGGGATCGAAAACCCACCCCCGGCAATCGTGGCGGAAGCCCGAAAGCACCAGCGGGTCTTCGTGCACCGCCTGCCTGGCCGCGATGCCGCGACTCGCCTCAACAACCTCGTGCAGGCGCTGAACAACGGCGTGCCGGTCCCCGTGGGCCTGGCCTGGCCCAACTATCGCAGCATACCAACCGCCTACCTCAGCGGCCAGACCCCCCAGCCGAACAGGTTTCATTCCGTCACCATCGTCGGCTATACATGTCCGACGGAGCGGATCGAGGATGCGGTGTTTCTCTTCAAGAATTCCTGGGGCGCCCAGTGGGGACAGGGCGGTTACGGCACTGTGACTTACGGTTATTTGAGCAACCACCTATACGACGCCATCCTGCTGGAAGTGCAATCCGGCTGATCGCGACGCATTCCCAACCCAGCCAACCCAGTTAACCGCGATTCCGCCCTTCCGCGTTTTCGTGATTTCTGCCTGAATAGATTCATGCCCTCGGACTTCGATTCCCGCCTGCGCGCCATGGCCGAAGTTATCGTGCGCGTCGGGGTGAATCTCCAGCCCGGGCAACCGCTGCTCATCACCGAGCCCTACGAATTGCAGGGCGTCCACCCGGAGGCTGCGTCGCTTGTCGAGTCCGTAAGAGCCGCAGCCCCTGACAGCGCAATTGAGGTCATTGAGGCAGCTCCCGCCCGGTTGCGCGCGCAGGCCGAAGCCAACGACATGCCGGGCTACGACGCGCTGGTTTCCAGCCACACGCGGCGGATGCAGCAGCACCTCGCCCGCCGCGGCGCCTTTCTTTTTCTGCTGGGCAGCCAACCGCAACTCATGTCCGGCCTGCCGGCCGAGCGACTCAGTCGCTTTGACCGCATCAAGTGGCCGCATCTCGGTCCCGTCATCCAACGCCTCATCCGCGGTGCCAGCCAGTGGACCATCGCGCCGGCCCCGTCCACCGCATGGGCCAACGCCGCCTTCATCGACCTGCCATCCGCCGAACGCCTGCCCGCCTTGTGGCAGACCGTATTTCAGGCCATGAGAGTCGCTGATTCTAATGCGGAAGGGAGTTTACCTCCCGACTCTGTAATTTCGGGGCGTTCCTCCGTCGCCAAGGCTATGGCGGACAAGAAAGCCTCTCCCACAACGGACTCATGCATCACCGCCTGGCAGCTTCACCTCGCCGCCCTCGCCCGCCACCGCGACGAGCTGAACACCGCCCGCCACCGCAGCATTCGCTATATCGGCCCCGGCACGAACCTCAGGCTCGATCTGCCCCGCTCGCATACCTGGTGCACGGCCCAGCGCACTTCCAAAGCCGGTGTGCCATTCGTCGCCAATCTGCCCACCGAGGAAGTCTTCACCGCCCCGCACAAGAACTCCGCCTGCGGCAAAGTGCGTGTCGCCCGGTCAGTCACCCATGGCGGCTCGGTCATTGTAGGGATCGAGTTGGAGTTCCTTCGGGGCCGGGTGGTCGCCGCCCGCGCCGCCACCGGACAGGATCTTCTCCAACAGATGCTCGCCACCGACGCTGGTGCCTGCCGGATCGGCGAAGTGGCGCTGGTCGGGAGTGTGGGAGGGAGTTTGTCTCCCGGCTACTCGGGGCATAAAGCCCCTTCCAATTGGCAAACCTCCCGTCGCCTTTTCCACCACGCCCTGCTTGATGAAAACGCCGCCAACCACATCGCGTTGGGCGATGCCTACCGCTTCTGCAGCCGGGCCCTCCTGCCCTTGGCACTCAACTCCAGTCAGGTCCACCTCGACCTGCCGCTGAATTCCACGGTCGAATTTTCTTAACTTGAGTTCACCGCAAAGACACAGAGACACAAAGTAAGACCGATGAAAACTTATCCTGCTTCTCCGTGTCTCTGTGGTTAATAATGGTGCCTGATCCAACCTCGTGAGCGACCCCGCCAAAGAACCCGATCCCGATCTCATCCGCCGTGCGCAAACGGGCGACGAGGCCGCCTTCGGGGTCATCATGCGGAGTCACTACGAGCGCACCTTCCGGTTGGTCTACGCCATGGTGCGCCACGAGGCCGACGCCCGCGACATCTGCCAGGAAGTGTGGCTGACGGTCTGGCAGCAATTGGCCACCTTCCGCGGCGACTCGCGTTTCACGACCTGGCTTCACCCCATTGCCACCCGCCGCGCCCTCGACCATCTCCGCAAGCGCCGCCGCTGGTTCGATCGCTTTCTGCCCATCGCCACGGGCGACGATCGCGTCGCCGCTGTGCCCGAGCCCGTCACCACCGACGATGCCCGGGGGCATGCCGAAGGGAGTGAACGCACGGCGCTACTCCACGCGGCCCTCGACAGCCTGCCCCCCAAGCACCGCGCCGTGCTTGCCTTGCGCGAGGTAGAGGGGCTTTCTTACGAGGAAATCGCCCAAGCCACCGGCATCCCCGTCGGCACCGTCATGTCCCGCCTTTATCATGCACGCCGCCTGCTGGCCGAAAAACTCGGCAAAACCGTTAACCACCAATGAACACTAAGATCACCCTAATCCGGATTAGTGACCAATCAGTGTGGATTAGTGGTTTAACCTCCCTGTCGGAAAATCTGGGTGTATCTGTGCCCATCTGTGGTTAATTTGAATTCAGGAGCCAAACCATGAAGACGCTACGCCTCACCTTCCTCCTTGCCGTCCTCGGCGGACTCGCCCTTGCGGTCCACGCCGCTGAACGTGCCTCATTCCAGGGCATTCTCATCTCCGCCTCCAACGAGCCGGGCCAAACCGACCGCCGCCTTGAGCAATACGAACCCACTCTCCGGAAAATCCTCCGTTTCGAAAGCTACCGCCACCTCGGCGACGACAGCACCAGCCTCGACATACCCGCGCAGGGCAGCCTGTCTCTGGGCGCCGGGCACTCTCTCGAGATCGCCACAGAGAGTTCCGACGGCAAAGCCATTCACGTCAAAGTCCGTTGGATCACCGGCGGCCGCACGCTCATGAATACCGGCCTGGTGCTCCGCCCCGGCGTGCCCGCCGTCCTCGGCGGCCCCTCCACCGGCAACAGGGGTGAAGTCTACGCCGTGATTCTGGTCGGCCGGTAGAATTCCTCGAAGCATCAGGCCCCGGCTCAAGTAGGCTATTAGCCTGCTTAGGCTTCGGGGTGGCTAGTGGTTCAGCGGGCCGGTGAGCAAATCGTCCAGCGGATTGCTGGCCCTGGCCACCACCGGGTGCAGATAGCCGGCAGTGGTTTCAATCGAGACATGCCCCAGCAACTGGCGCAACGCGTCAATCGGCTCGCGCGAGTGCGTGGCATACGCATGTCGCAACACATGCGGGGTGACGAGTCCTTCCAGCCCCACCTTGATCGCGGCTTCCCGGACAGCACGCTGGATCAGATCGTGCAGCAGGTGGTAGCGCACCGTCGCCCCCGTGCGCGGATGGGCACAATGGCCGGCTGCGGGGAAGATCCAGAACCACTGCCAGGACCGCGCGGCGGTCGGGTATTTTTTGACCAGTTGATTCGGCAGGGTCACGCCGACCATAGGGAAATGCTTGCGATCCGATTCCCAAACGAGCCGCGCCGACTCGCACTGCGCCTGCAGAGGGGCGACACAACAGGCGGGTATCGGCACCCGGCGATCCTTCCCTCCTTTGGCGGCGCGGATGACCAACTGTTGTTCGCTCCACAGGACATCCTTGATCCGGAGTTCCAAGGGTTCACTCACACGCAGGCCGCAGCCATACAAGAGATCGACGATGAGCCGGGCCGGGATAGTAGGCCGGTCCACGACGGCCTGGCGCAAGGCGCGCACCTGTTCCCGGGACGGAGCGGTGCGCTCATGCACGGGCTGTTTGGCGCGCAGGGCGTGGATATCACCGAGTGGTTTGCCCAGCACCTCGCCGTAAAGAAACAACAGGGCGGAGAGCGCCTGGTTTTGGGTGCGCGACGCGACCCCCTGCTTGAGGGCCAGATCGGTCAGAAATGCCTCGGTCTTGCGTTCGCCCGACCATGACTTGGGGAGGCGCAGACAAAAATCATAATAGCGACCGGTCCAGTGGCAGTAAGCCTGCTCGGTGCTGAAGGCGAAGTGGCGCAGGCGGATCTTTGCTTGGACCAATCTCAGTACCTCTGATCGTGATTTCATGGGGGCAATGCACCGGTGGCCCCCAGTAAGATAGGATTGATTAAGTCGGCGGAAAAAATACTTTCCATGAAAAAATGGCAGCTCGGGTTTGGGCCGGACCTGATTTTCGCCAAAGTCCGTGCATGCAACACCCTATGAATTTGAATGAGCCAACCGGCAGTCGGAATATGCAAAATTGCGGTCCAGGTCCCGTTTTTACTGGACCTGATTTTCGGTTAAACCCTCACCACTAATCAAATCCCCATTTGATTGAGCCACTGCCAGTGGCATAAACAACGTT
>JAYUBB010000189.1:0-4911 GCA_043741015.1 Opitutaceae bacterium | reverse complement strand
GCCGCGACGTCGACCACCTCGAGCTGCGGGAGCCCGGCCGCGGCCAGGTCGCGGATGATCTGGTTGAGTTTGGAATCGGTGCGGAAGCGCAGGGTATCAAGATCGAGCGCCCGTTGGAGAAGTTCACGCGCCTCGGCGTCGCGTCCGGCCGCGAGCGCCTGCCGGCCCTGCTGGTAGATTTTCTCCGCTTCGCCGTTGGCTGACATGAACGGGGCGAAGTCGCGCTGGTTGGTCGCCACGGTGCACAGGAGGGTGGCGGCACCAGCGCGGTGGGCGGTGGCCGCGATGGCCGCCAAGTTGGCGCGGAAATGGGCGCGCACGGCGTCAAGCCGCGGGTCATCGGCCGCGATTTGCTGCTGCAGGAACATCTCCATCCCGCCCCAGTTGGACGGCGTGTTCCGACGGCCGAGGGTGGAAAGCAGCTGCCCAGTGCGCGTGCCCTTCAGCCATACGGCGGTCCGGACACCCCGTCCGGTGCGCAGGAACGGGGCGAGCACTCCGGCCGGGCCGAAGGGGCCGATAACCTCGTTGCTGCCTTCGTAGACAATGAATACATCGGGCTCAAGCCGGGCGCAATCCTCGGCAATGCCGCGCACGAGGTGCGAGTTGATGGCGGTGACGGCGGCGTTGACGACCTCGAAGCGCTGTTGCGGGTAGGCGGCGCGGAGCATCACGTCGAGCGTGCGGGCGAGGGAGAACGACGGCTCGGGGTCGCCCATTGCGGCGGAGCTGCCGAGGATGAAGATGCGACAAGTGCCGGGGGCCTTTTTCTCCGGGAGTCGGATCGGTTGCGGGCGGCGGATGAGGGCGCCGGGGAAAAACGGGGTCAGGGCCCAACGATTCTCCCGCCACACGGTTTCGCCGTCTGCGGTTTTCGCTTTCCGGAAAAAATGCGGCGAGTGACCGTAGCCGGCGAAGTGCAGCACGAGTTCGAGTCCGGCCAGCAGCAGGGTGAGCCCGAAGGTGCTCAGGGCGGCGGCGTAGAGCAGCTTGCGGTGAAGAGGGAGGGCGGGGACGGGCACGTCAGAAAAGCGAGTAGATGAACGGCGAGATGGTCGACACGCCGACCAAGAACAGGGCGAGGAGGAGCAGCAGCACGACCACCGGGACGATCCACCAGGCTTTGTGCTCGCGGGCGAAGGCCCAGAGTTCGCGCAGGAGCCGGGAAAGATTTTTCAGGGCGCGCATGGTTTAATCGGGGGCGAAGGTGCGGACGGGTTGGGCTGAGGCGAGGCCAGCGGGGAGATTTCGTTTTTCCAGGAAATAAGGGCCGAGGGCGAGGCAGTCCATCTCGGTGGCGAGAAAACCCTCGATGGCCTCGCGCGGATGGCAGACCGGTGGCTCGCCGCGGACGTTGAACGAGGTGTTCACCAATACGGGGCAACCGGTGCGGTTGGCGAAGGTGGTGAGCAAGGCGTGGAGCGCGGGATTCACGTCAGCCGCGACGGTTTGCACGCGGGCGGAGAAATCGACGTGGGTGACGGCGGGAATGACCGAGCGGGCCGTGCCCAAGCGCGCCTGCCAGTCGGCGGCTTCATTCACGGGCAATCGGCGGGCGGCGGCGACAGGCGCGGTAAACAGCATATAGGGCGAAGCGGCCGGCAGGTCGAACCACGCGGTCGCGTGCTCGGCGAGCACGACCGGAGCGAAGGGCCGGAAGGATTCGCGAAATTTAATCTTCAGGTTGAGACGCCGCTGCATCTCCGGTGAACGCGCATCAGCGAGGATGGAACGGGCGCCCAAGGCGCGGGGACCGAACTCGGCCCGGCCCTGGAAATAGCCGATGACTTCACCCGCCACGAGCCGGTCGGTAAGGCGGGCGTTGAGTTCGGCAGGTTCGAGTTTTTCCGCGCTGAGGCTGCGGAGAGTCAGGGCTTCCGCAATTTCGGTCTCGGAATATTCGGGTCCGAGGAAGGCGCCGCGCATGGCGTCGCCGGAACCGGACATAAGCCGGGGTGCCTGCTGATGCAGGTGATGGAAAGCCAGGGCGGCGCCGAGGGCGCCCCCGGCGTCCCCGGCGGCAGGCTGAACCCAGACTTGACGGAATGGGCCCTCGCGGAGCAACCGGGCGTTGGCCACGCAATTGAGGGCTACGCCGCCGGCGAGGCAGAGATTTCCCTCACCCGTAAGGGCATGCAGCGTGCGGCCGAGACGGAGGATAATCTCCTCGGTGACCTGCTGGATGGAGGCGGCGAGGTCGCAGTGGTGTTGCGTGATCGGTTCGTCGGGCCGGCGCGGCGCGCCGAAGAGCGTGGCGAAACGGGCGCTCGTCATCGCCTGACCTTCAAGGAAACCGAAATAATCGAGATTCAACCGGAAGGAGCCGTCAGCCTTGAGGTCGAGGAGGTGCTCACGAATTTTCCCGGCGAAGCGCGGTTGGCCGTAAGGCGCGAGGCCCATGAGCTTGTATTCGCCGGAGTTCACGCGAAAGCCGCCATGATGGGTGAAAGCGGAATAGAGCAGGCCGAGGGAGTGGGGGAAGCGCTGCTCCCGGAGCAACTCCAGCCGGTTGTCCTCTCCCCGCCCCAGCGTGGTGGTGGTCCACTCCCCCACGCCGTCGAGGGTGAGGATGGCGGCGCGGACGAACGGGGACGGAAAAAACGCGCTGGCGGCGTGCGCTTCGTGGTGCCCGGAGAAATAAACCGGCACGGGGCCGCACCCGAGGGCGTGCAGTTCGTCCTCAATCACGCCGGGCAGCCAGAGTTTCTGGTGCAGCCAGTCCGGCATGGCGGCGGCGAAGGCCCGGAAGCCGCGGGGGGCCACGGCGAGGGCCGTGCTGAGGATGCGCTCGAACTTCAGCAGGGGCTTTTCGTAGTAGACGGCGGCGTCGATCGGACCTCGGGCTTGGGCGAGACACCAGGCGGCGGCGTGGCGGGGGAAGGAGGCGTCGTGCTTCCGACGGGAGAAACGCTCCTCCTGGGCGGCGGCGGTGATGACCCCGTCCTCAAGCAGCACGGCGGCAGAGTCGTGGTAGAACGCACTGAGCCCGAGAAGGCGCATCAGAATTGGCGGTCGAAACGGCCGGAGCTGCCCGCGGGCGGCGACTGGAGATAGGTGTCCGTGGTCCGGTCGAAAGAACGCAGGAGCGGATCACGGCCGGTGAGGGCGCGCGCGGCGCGCAGCGGAGTGAAGACGAGAAGATAAACCAAGCCGAGGAGCAGCCAGGCGAGCCCGGTCAGCAGCCTGAGGGCGAGACGATCCAGGGCGCGTTGCACCGGAGCATAGAGGGCGGGACTGGTCCACGCCAGCAGGGCGAGGGCAGCCGCGATGCCGGCGGCGACCGCCGGCCACAGACCGCCGCGCCAGCCCCAGAGGACAAGGGTGCCGCCGCAGGCCAGGCTGGCGTGGAGGCGGGCGCGGGAGGCGGGCGCAAGTGACATGGTCAAAATGTGATTGGGCAGCTGGTTGATGCCCACAAAAAAGGAGGGCGGGTTACCCCGCCCTCCAGATATATATGAGAACCCCTGAAAAACCGACTCAGAGATCGATGCTCATGCTCAGGCGATAGATCCGCGGGAGCGGAACAGTGTAGCGCTCGGTAGCGAGGATGGTCGACGAGCCAGTGGCTTTCCAGCCCTGGTAGTCGCTCTCGCCGGTGAGGTTCTTGATGTTCAGTTGCAGGGTGGTGTCCCGGCCGAGCATCTTGAGTTTGTAGCCGGCGAACAGGTCGACATTCATCCGGCCGGGCTCGTAACGGGCCACGTCCTTGCCGCCCCAGTTCACGTAGCCTTGCAGGGACTTGGTGCCACCGCTGAGGCCGAGGCCGACAAAGGCGCCCTTGGCGTCGCCGTCGGTGAAGGTATACTTCGAGAGGATCGAGTAGCGGGTCTTGATGGCCTGCGGGTAGGTCTCACCGATCGTGGCGGCGACGGCGGACTTGGTGAACTTGTGGTCCACGTCCGCGTAGCTGCCGACGATCTGCCAGTTCTTGGTGGGCTGGTAGACGATGTCGAGTTCAAGGCCCTTGCCCTTCTGTTCGCCACCCTGGATCAGGTCGCCGATCGGGCGGCTGCTCCACTGGGCGTCGCGTGAAGCAAGGGCGGCGGGAGTCCCTTGGGCGGTCAGGGCGTCGTAGATGTCGGTGTTGACGTTGTTTTTGTTCGGGTCGGTCTGGGAGCCACCGTCACGCTTGATGTTGAAGTAGGAGAGCGTGCCGCTGAGCTTGCCATCGGCGGTCTCAAACTTGACACCCATTTCCAGGCCAGTGCCCGCTTGCGGCGAGAACTGCTTGCCGCGGCTGTCCTTGCCGGAATCCGGGAAGAGCGAGGTGGAGTGCAGGGCGAACACCGAGACGGCATCCGTGACCTTGTAGATCGCGCCGATCATGGGCGAGGTTTTGGACTGCTCCGTCTTGCTGGCCGTCGTGGACTGGCCGTTGCCCCACTGCAGCAGCTTCACGTTGGTGCGATTGAGGCTGATGTTCGTGTTCAGGCGGTTGTCGAAGGCCGACATCTGCCAGTTCACGAAGTAGTAGTCGTTGGAGTTGTTCTCGTGGGTGTAGCCATTGCCATCGGTGACGGGATGGAC
Organism: Opitutaceae bacterium; assembly: GCA_043741015.1. GTDB lineage: Bacteria > Verrucomicrobiota > Verrucomicrobiia > Opitutales > Opitutaceae > Lacunisphaera. Next base: position 384 of record JAYUBB010000189.1, on the reverse strand, counting down.
ATCGGGCGGAGGAGAGTAGCTCGTCGCCGTGGAAACACCGGCTGCAACCGGGAAGAACAGGTGGATCGGGTTGGCCGCACCGGACTGGGTGGAGGAGCGGGAGACGAACCTCTCCGCCCAGGCATTGGCGCCAAAGGCGAAGGTGTTCTTGGTGCCGGCAGCCTCGAACTTATAGACGCCGGTGAAACCGTAATTGTGCATCTGGTTGCTCCAATCGCGATAGGAGTAACCCGCCTCGATCACTTCCTGCCCGGCGCGGGTGGTCCAGCCGCCGCCGGCTTCCCAGCCGTCGCCGCTCTGGGTGTTACCCGAGGCATCCCAGCCGTTGCCGTCGATCTGCTGGCGGGACGAATACTGCACGTAGGCCTGCAGGTCGAGGTCGCC
>JAYUBB010000188.1:0-15172 GCA_043741015.1 Opitutaceae bacterium | reverse complement strand
GGCCTCTACACCTTCATGCCGGCGGGGCTGCGCGTCATGCAGAAGATCAGCCAGCTCTGCCGCGAGGAGATGGACCGCGAGGGTGCGATCGAGCTGTCCATGCCTTTCATCCACCCGGCGGACAACTGGACGGACGGCCCGCGCTGGGGCGCCGCGCGCGAGATCATGTATCGCGTGGACCACGCCGGCGCCGGCAAGGGCCGGGCCAAGGAGCCGGAGTTCGTCCTCGGGCCGACGCACGAGGAGGTCATCACTCCGCTGGTGAAGGCCGAGATCACCAGCTACCGCGACCTGCCCAGAAATTTCTACCAGATCGGCACCAAGTTCCGGAATGAGATCCGTCCGCGCTACGGCCTCATGCGCGCCCGTGAGTTCATGATGAAGGACGCTTACAGTTTTGACGCGACCGACGCGGGCGCGACCGGGAGCTACCAGAAAATGAAGCGCGCCTACACGGCGTTTTTCTCCCGCTGCGGTTTGAAGACGATCGCCGTTGAGGCGGATACGGGGGTGATGGGGGGAAGCTTTTCCCACGAGTTCATGGTCCCGGCCCCGGTCGGCGACGACGACATCGTTTATTGCGACGAGAGCGGCTACAGCGCCAACCGCGAGAAGGCCACCAGCGGGATCGTGCCCCAGGACCTCGCCGACGCCGCCCCGGCGGGTGCGCTGGAGGAATTCGCCACGCCCGGCATCGTCACCATCGCCGCGCTCGCGGCGGCCGGGGTTCCGGCCGACAAGCAATTCAAGACCCTCGTCTACATGGGCGACGGCAAACCGTTCCTCGTGGTGTTGCGCGGCTGCGACGACCTCGAGCAGGCGAAGCTCGGGGCGCTGGGCTTTCAGCTTTGTCGTCCGGCCACACCCGAGGAGATCGAGCCGGTCATGGGCGCGAAGCCCGGCAGCCTCGGCACCGTGAAGGGTACGATCAGGAATCCCGCGGCCCTGGCCGGCATCTTCGCCGACCACGCCATCCGCCTGGTCGGCAACGGCACCACCGGCGCCAACAAGGACGGCTTCCACCTGCGCAACGTGAATGTCGTCCGCGACCTGGAGATCACGAAATTCGGCGACTTCCGGACCGTGCGGGCCGGCGAGCCCGACCCGAAATCCGGCCAGCCGTTGAAGATCGCCCGTGCCATCGAGGTCGGCCACATCTTCAAACTCGGCACGAAATACTCCGAGAAATTCGGCGCGGTCTACACCGACGACCAGAAGCAGTCGCATCTGATGGTGATGGGTTGCTATGGCATCGGGCTCAGCCGCACGTTGCAGGCCGTGATCGAGCAGAGCAACGACGCCGACGGCATCATCTGGCCCTGGCCGGTTGCTCCCTGGCAGGTGCTCGTGGTCAATCTCGACCCGCAGGACGCCGCCGCGAGCGAGCTCTGCCAAAAACTCGCCACTATCGCCGAATCGGCCGGGGCCGATGTGCTCATCGACGACCGGGCCGAGCGGCCGGGCGTGAAATTCAAGGACGCCGACCTGATCGGCCTGCCGCTGCGTCTTACCGTCGGCGGCCGGGGTTTGAAGGAAGGCATCTTCGAAATGAAGTGGCGCACCGTAAAGGATGTGACCAAAGCAGCCATTGCCGATGCGGAATCCACGGTCACCCAGGCCGTCCGCGGAGCCGCCAGCAAAGCATGATTGTGGCCGAATCCAAGCCCCGCCCAAATCCGGCGCCGGTGACGGCGCCTCAGCCGAAACTATCGGAGCTCTGGCGCGTGGTGTTGCTCAATGATCCGGTCAACCGAATGTCTTATGTCGTCATGGTGCTGCGCCGGGTGCTGGGCTTCGAGGAGACCCGCGCCCGCCAGCACATGCTCGAGGTGCATGAGACCGGGCGCTCGGTGGTGTGGACGGGCACGCGGGAGCAGGCCGAGGCCCACATGTTCGCCCTGCAGCAATGGCATCTCACGGCGGTGATCCAGGTCGATGAGTCAGCATGATCCGGCAGACAGTTTCGCCCCCGAGGCCAGCGGGCATTCACTTTCCGATGCAAAATGAAACAGGTTGAGATCAAACTGAACATCAGCGCGGTTGCGCCATTGCTCGATATCATCAAGCAGGCGGCCGATGACCTGCGCTCGATCCTCGCCATCGAAGCAACCTTTCCCGAGGAGGACGCCGACTTTACCGAGACCTGGACCCAGGAACTGATGGCGGCGCAGAACAGCGACGTGCGGGAATTATTGGGATTGTTTGACTCGAGGTTCTTCGCCGAGGGGGCGATCTCAATCGACTCCAACAACTGCGGGTCGCTGCTCCGCGGGTGCGCGGCCGTGCGAATCCGCATCCTGGCGCGCTGGCTGCAGGAGGTGCCGGCCGAGATCATCGAGGATGAGGAGGCGTCGATCTCCGAGATCCCGGATGAGCTGCGGCTGCCCTTTGCCGCCTACACGTTTCTCGACCAGATCCAGAAGATCATCCTCGAACACCTGAACCCAGCGGTGGCGGAGTGATTTCTCATCGACCGTCATCCTGAGCATGGCGAAGGCTCCAGTGAGATTTGGAACCGCAGCATTGGCATTTGACGGCGGGGGCGGGCGGGGTAGGGTCTCTGCCGACACCCTGTAGTGTTCGAGGTGCCTTAATACACGCTCTTTGCCTTTGTAATCATTTGGGAGCTGCTATCAGCCGTGTGGATGCCAGGCCGTAAACCGGAAGGCTGAAGTGCGGCGGGCGGCGCCCACCTTTAACTTAAAAAGGACATGAGCCTTTAGGTGCACGGCACAGGCGGGGTGTCACTCTTTTCTCTCCCCCAATACCCCATGGAACGACTGCCCTATTATCAAATCCTGCACCTTCTCTCCCTGATCGTGCTGACGGCGCATACCTTCATGGCGTTCGCCAATCCCGCACCAGAGAACCGCAAGCGCACGATGATGATCACGGGTATCGCGGCCCTCCTGATGTTTATCAGCGGCTACGGGATGCTGCATTTGCTGAAGATTCCGTTCACCACCGGCTGGGTGCTGGTGAAATTCGGGTGCTGGCTGGGTTTGTCCGCGCTGGCGGGCTTCGCTTATCGGAAGGCGCACCTGCGCGGGGTGTTGAGTATCGTTGCCCTCCTGCTGATCGTCGTCGCGCTGTGCATGGTTTATCTCCGGCCCTTCTAAGGCCCCGATGACGGACGCCCTCTGCGGTCTCTGGGTCGATGATCACGGTACGGCCCGTGCTTGCTATGCCATGGCTGACGGCGGCCGGCGCGAGCAGGTGGAGGAATTCCGGCCGTTCGCCTGGCTGGGGACCAAGACCGAACACGAGGGCATGGAGTATGAACAACTGAAGGGAGCGGGGGCCTTCCAATGGCTGGCGCACGCGCCCTCGCTGGAAGCGTTCGAGATTTTCTTCAAGAGTGTGCGTGATGGCGCGGCCGTGGATGTCCTGAAGCCCTACGAGAGCCAGTGGCTCCTGCAACGGCGCGCGCGCCTGTATGACGGGCTTCCTTTCTCAAAGCTGCGCCGCTGCCAGCTCGACATCGAGACCGGTGCAACAGAAACAGGTGCTTTCAGCGACGCCCGCAACCCCGGCGACCGGGTGCTGGCCATCGGTCTCCAATGCGGCGGACGACGCGAGCTGCTGACACTCGGGGAGGAGACCGACGCGGGCGAAAAACGGTTGCTGCTGGCGTTCACCGAGCTCCTGCGCGAACTCGATCCTGATGTCGTCGAGGGACACAACCTCTTCAAATTCGACCTCGATTACCTGCGGCAGCGCTCGAAGCGCCACAAGGTGCCCTGTGCGTGGGGCCGCTTCGGTCTCACGGCGGAGTTTCGCAACAGCCGGTTGAAGATCGCGGAGCGGTGGATCGATTTTCCCCGTTGCGACATGCCGGGCCGGGCGGTCGTCGACACCTACCTGCTGGTGCAGCAATACGACCTCACCGCCCGCGAGATGACGGCCTACGGCTTGAAGGATGCCGCGGTTTACTTCGGAATCACCCCCGAGTCGGGCGAGGGTCGCACCTACATCGCCGGGGCGCACATCCAGCAGGCCTTCCGCGAGAACCGGGAGCAGTTCCTGGCCTATCTCGCGGACGATTTGCGCGAGACCAGGGGACTGGCCGAGGTCCTGCTGCCGACGTACTTCGAGCAGGCGAGGGCGTTTCCGCTCCTGCTGCAGGAGGCGGCGCTGCGGGGCACGGCGGGCAAGATCGACCTGCTTTTCCTGGAGGAATACTACCACGCCCGCGCCGCGTGTCCGGCTCCGGTGGAGATCGCGTCGTTCGAGGGCGGCTTCACCCGGAGTTTCCAGGAAGGCGTGTTCCGGCACGTGCTGCACTTCGACGTGGCCTCGCTTTATCCGAGCCTGCTGCTGCAGATCGGGCGCAATCCCGGCAGCGACACGCTCGGGGTGTTCATTCCGATGCTCCGGCGGCTGCGCGAATACCGCCTGAAATACAAGCAGCTCGCCCGGACCGCCCCGACCGCCGCCGAGCGCGACGAGGCGCAGGCGCGGCAGGCGACCTTCAAGATTCTCATCAACTCCTTTTACGGTTACCTGGGATTTTCCGCCGCCCGGTTTGGGGATGGCGAGCTGGCCGCCGAGGTGACGCGCCGCGGCCGCGAGTTGCTGCAGGGGCTGATCGGCGAGTTTGAAAAACTCGGCTGCATCATCCTCGAGGCCGACACCGACGGCATCTATCTCTCGGCGGAAAAATATCACGCGCAGCCCGAGGACCTGCTGGCGCTGGTCAGCCACACGCTGCCCGCCGGCATCGAGCTCGAATTCGACGGCAGCTACGACGCCATGTTCTGCTACAAGGCGAAGAACTACGCCCTGGCCGCAAACGGCGAGGTCACGCTGCGCGGCTCGGCCCTGCGGTCGCGCGGGATCGAGCCTTTCCTGAAGCGGCTGGGCGACCAGTTGATCGCCCACCTGCTCGGGGTGTCGCCGGAATCTCCGGCGGCCGGGCTGGCGCGACTGAGGGAGGCCATCGCGGCCCGCTCGCTGCCGGTCACCGAACTGGCCAAGGCGGAGACGCTGGGCCAGAATCCCGAGGCTTATGAGCAATGGGTGGCGGGCGGCGGCAAGCCGCGCCGGGCCGCCGCCGAGGTGGCGTTGCAGATGAACCCCCGCCCGCGGATGGGTGAGCGCGTCAGCTACTACATTGTGGCCAAGGCGAAGGGCCAGACCTCCGACTGGCAGCGCGCCCGGCCGCTGGCCGCCTATGATCCGGTCCGGGCGCCCTACGACCCGGTATATTATTTGGGAAAAATTGATGATTGGCTGGAACGATATGGACGTTTCCTTGGTATTAAGCCACAGATCGACCAACAGGAAATGTCCCTTTCATAATGCGCACCCGAATCTGTCTCTATCTTCTGTTGCTGCTACCCCTGACGGTTTACTGGCAGACGGTCTTCACCGATTACGGCTTCCGCGACGATTACGGTTATTTGCGCGAGGCCCATGAGGAGCCGGGCAAGATGGTGAAGTTCGCCGCCTCACACGGCCGTCCCCTCTATGGCGCCCTGCTGGAAAGCACCTATGCGGCCACGGGCCAGGTGGACGAATTGCCGTGGATGCGGCTCGCGACGGTGCTGCTCCTGACCCTGTTGGGCATCGTGCTCTGGCGGCAGCTTTATCAGTCGGGCTGGAGCGAGGTGGAGGCCGCGGCAGTCGGACTGGGCGTGGCGCTGCTGCCCTCGTCCCAGTTCGTGGTCAGCGCGGCTTCGTGCTGGCCGCACGCCTTGACGCTGCTGCTGGCGATGGCCGGTTTCTCGGCCATTGAGACCGAGATTGAACGGGGCGGCCTGAAACGGCTCATCGCCTTGCTCGGCGGCTGCATGATCTACACCGTGGCGGGCCTGATCTACCAATCCAACGTGTTGTTCGCCCTCGTGCCACTCGCCGCCGTCTATCTGGTGCGCACCGGCCGTGAACCCATCGGCGATCTCAAGTGGGGTGCCATTCATGTGGGCACCATGCTGGCGGGCCTGTTGCTCGGTTATCTGCTGATTCAGTCCTTGTTCAGCAACGGTGTCTTCGAGGCCTCGGCCCGCATGCACTTTGAGACAAATCCCCTGACCAAGCTGGGATGGTTTCTCGCCCATCCCCTGCCCAACGCCTTGGCGCTCTATGCCCTCGCGGACGATTACTACACCGGCGTGATTTTCTACGCCGGCATGCTGCTGGTGGTCCTGAGTCTGTTGCTGCTGGCCTATCGCCGGAGCCTGAGATTGCCGGATGTGGTGGCCCGCCGGAAGTGGCAGGTCTGCCTTATCGCCCTGCCGTTCCTGACCCAGGCGGTCAGCCTTGCCGCCGCTGAGCGTTCCACCGGCTACCGGGTGATTTTCGCCCTGGCCGGCCTGGTTTTGGTGCTCGCGATTTACGCCGTCCGCTCACTGCTCCAGGATTGGAAGGTCAAACCCCGGCTGCATTATGCCGGACTTGCACTCCTTTTCCTCGGCGTCGCCTTCACGGCGCATCGCAACAGTTTGCTGCTGATGGCCGAGCCGCAGGGCAACGAGTGGGAAATGATGAAGAATGTGGTTTTGCGGGCGAGTTTCGCCAAGGCCACCCGCGTCTTTATCATCACGCCCGCGGAGGATGACCGGTCCACGGAACGGATTTATCGCGATGAATTCGGTTCGCTGTCCAGCATCTCCGACGCGGTGTCACAGGAAATGTTCAAGGCCGCCCTGCGCCTGCGCTTCCCCGGAAAAATGCCGGCCGGCTCCAGTTACACCCTGACGCTCGGGCGGGCCGCGCCCGAGGCCGGCGCCTACGATCTGGTGATTGACATGCGCAAGCTGAAGCACCTGCGCGAGCTGTAGGAGGGGCTTTATGCCCCGACGTGACAGGGGTCTTCTTCAATGCAGTCGGGGCGTATAGCCCCTCCCACATTTTCCGAACCGTCACCTCTCTCAGCTCCAGCTGAGGTCTGACTTGGTCAGGGGCCACTGCCGGATGCGCCTGCCGGTGGCGGCAAAGATCGCGTTGCAGATTGCCGGGGGCACGACCGGGTAGGGTGGTTCGCCGAGCCCCGTGGGGGGATTGTCACTCTGGATGAAGTGGACCGCGATGCGTTCCGGCGCGGCATTGATGCGGAGCAGCGGGTAGTCGTGAAAATTACTCTGCACGGCCCGACCGTCCTCGTAGGTCATTTCCTGGAGCCAGACCGCGCCGAGGCCGTCGATGACCGAACCTTCGACCTGGTTTTCCGCCCCGCTGAGGTTGATGATGGGCCCGACATCACTGACGGCGGTGACCTGCGGCACGCGCAGGGTGCCATCCTTGGAGACCGCGACGTGCGCCACCATGGCCACATAGCCCGAGTGGCTGAAATGAAATGCGATGCCGCGGCCCTCGCCCTTGGGCAGGGGCTGGCCCCAGCCTGATTTTTCAGCGGCCATTTTAACCACCCCTTTCATCCGTGCGGTGTCGTAGGGCGCCCCGCGCTGGCCCGCGCTGGGCTGGACCAGGCGGTCCGGACCAAGCAATTCCAGCCGGACCTCGACGGGGTCGCGTCCGGCGGCATGCGCCAGTTCGTCGATGAAGCACTGGAATACAAACGCCAGTGCGTTGCTGCGAGGAGCGCGCATGGGGCCGGTCGGCACGTTCGTCGCGATGATGGACTGATCGAGCCGGAAGTTGGGCAGGAAGCGGGCGGGCAATTCCTCCGGGCTGAGGTCGGCCGAGGAGGCCGGTTTCTCGGTGTTCTTGTAACCGAAGGTGACGAAGTGGTCGTGCCAGGCGCTGATTCTGCCCTGGGCATCGACTGCGCCCTTGAGGTGGTGAAACCCGCCCGGACGATAGTAGCAGTCGTGCCGCATGTCATCCTCGCGCGTCCACGTGAGCTTCACGGGTGCGCCGTTGGTGTGCAGGGCGATCGCGGCGACCTCGACCATGTAGTCGTTGGCCAGCCGGCGGCCAAAGCCGCCGCCGCCGCGCACAAAGTTGATCTTCAATTTCTCCTTGGGGATGCTGAGCGTCTTCGAGACGAGATCCTGGCCGGAACCCGGGGTCTGCGAGGTCGTCCAGAGTTCGATGCCGCCGTCCCGGGCCCAGGCCGTGCAGCCCTGCGGCTCGAGCGTGGCGTGGTTGAGGAACGGATAGAAATAGGCGCCCTCGGCGGTGTGGGCCGCCGAGGCAAAAGAGGCGGCCACGTCACCGTCGTTGCGCACATTTGTGCCCCCGGCCTTGGCGAGCTCGGCCGCCTTGGCGGCGTAGGCTTCGGAGGAGTGGCCTGCCCCGGAACTCTCATCCCACTCGATCTGCAACTGTTTCTTGGCGGAGAAGGCCGCCCAGGTGGAACTGCCAATGATGGCGACACCCGGGAGCAGGCCGCTGATGTTGTCGGTGCCCTCGATGACAAAGCAATCGAGCACGCCCGGCAGTTTTTTGATGCGCTCGGTGTTGGCGCTGATCACCTTGCCGCCGAAGACCGGGCACTTCTCGTAGGCCGCGTAGACCATGCCGGGCAGTTTCTGGTCGATGCCGAAGAGCCGCTGGCCCGTCACGATGGCGGGATTGTCCACCCCGCCCACGCGCGAGCCCAACACGCGGAACTCGCCCTCTTTTTTCAGTCGGACGGTCTTCTCGTCGGGTACGGGGAGAGTGGCGGCCTTGGTGGCCAGCTGGCCGTAGGTCAGCACGCGGCCGGTGGCGGGGTGGAGGACGCGACCCTTGTCGGTGGTGAGCTCGGCGGCGGGCACGCCCCAGGTCTGGGCGGCCGCCTCGACGAGCATCACGCGCGCCGTGGCGCCGGCTTGTCGCATCCGCATGTAATTGTCAGGCGTGGAACGGCTGCCGCCGGCGAACTGCGCCCCGACATCACCGCGCAGCCCGGCCTGCTCGATCACGATGGTGGAGAAGTCGGCGTCGAGTTCCTCGGCCACGATCATGGGCAGGGAAGTCTTCACGCCCTGGCCGGTCTCGGGGTTCTTGGCCAGGATGGTGATGATGCCCTGCGGCGTGATCTTGATGAACGGATTCGGCGTGAACTGTCTGGCGGTATCGTCGAGAAGATTGGACTGGGCAAAGGCGGAGCCGGGCAGGGCGTAGCCGATGATGAAGCCGCCGCCGGCGAGGGTGGAGACGCGGAGAAATTCGCGGCGGGAAACGGAGGGCGTGGGTTTCATGCGGCGCCTCCTTTCGCTGCATCCTTGATCGCGGCCCGGATGCGGAGGTAGGTGCCGCAGCGGCAGAGATTGCCCGCCATGGCGTCGTCAATCTGGGGGTCGGTCGGGGCGGGGTTCTGCTTGAGGAAGGCGGCGGCGGTCATGATCTGCCCGGCCTGACAGTAGCCGCACTGGGGCACGTCGTGATCGCACCAGGCCTTTTGCAACGGGTGGTTGCCGGCCGGATCGAGGCCCTCGATGGTGGTCACGGGCGTGTTGCCGACAGCGGAGACGGGAGTCTGGCAGGAGCGGACGGCGGCGCCGTTGAGGTGGACGGTGCACGCGCCGCAGAGGCCCATCCCGCAGCCGTATTTGGTGCCGACGAGATCGAGGTGGTCGCGCAGGGCCCAGAGGAGAGGAGTATCCGCCGGCACATTGATCGTGCGGGCCTGCCCGTTAACTTTCAGGGTGTAGGAAGGCATGGGGTGGGGAAGCGATTCTTACGGTGCCCAAACCCACCGTCGCGTCAAACGCCCAGATTGGTTTCCGGCCTCGTCGATACCCTCATGCCTTGCCGTAGCCCAACAGGCGAAGGCAGGTGGCTTTCAGCATGGCTCTGGTATTTGGTTAGCCTTCTTTCCTCACTTTAGTGAATCCAGAATGTGGGCCCAAATCTGGCGTCCCACTTTCAGGTCATTCTTTGGCGGACGATATCCGAAATATAGCACGTTCGTGTCAATCAACGTGCCTACAAACAGGGAACAAACCACAGTCCCATTCTTCGCTCTGACGATGTAGGCAAAGACAGGATAACCCTTTGCTTCAAATCTCTTTCGCTCGATCAATTCCACTCCTGCCTGAGCAAGCTGAGCCTCAACCTGATCCTCGCTCATAAATTTGCCCCTCTCCCGATCATAGGCCTCATTCGGCGAAAGCTTCCCATATATATAGCCGGTCTTTGCCGGCAAATCCTTCGATTTGGCGACACCCGCTACTTCATCTACCCGCATCCAGTAGGAATATGTAGTAACGCGATCGGACACGGGAGCGGCATACACATACTGACTTGGAATCTCTATAGATAGCGGTATCGAAGAGACACTCCCGGCAAAGAACTCATCGAAAGAGACCTTCTTGTATTCTTGGGTTTTGGCGAATGAAACTGTCGCAAAGCAGATGAAGGCAAGGGCGGCAACAACCAGGGCGGGGCGCGATATTTTCATGGTTCTTCGGCTAACAGTGTAATTCAGGCTACGTAGAAAGCCTACGCTGGCTTGGCCCGCCACACGGCGAACTTTGGGGAGTATGGCCTGCGCCACAACACCGGAGTTGGGTTCTCCTGTTAGATTAAGGCGGGGTACGAAGACCCCGCCCTACAGCCGGACGATTACTTCTGGGCGGAACGGCGGACGACCCAGTCGATCGTGGCGGGGTCGTTGTCGAGGTTGCGCCAGACGAGGCTGAGGAACTCGGCGGGGTGGATGTCGTGCGCGCGGAAGAAATTCCGGTCGCCGCCGCAGGAATACATCAGGCTCGCCGGCAGCTCGCCGCGGAGCTTGGCCTTGGCCTTCGGGATGATGCGCGGCAGCCACTGGATGCCTTTCACGGCGTCAGTCTTGGCGGGCATCTTCGCCACGTCGAGCACCACGGTGGAGGGTTTGCCCTGCTGGACATTCAGAAAGTAGTCGCGGCGGACCGTTTCGATGGCGAGGGCGCGGTCGTAGCCGGGTTCGCCCCCGTTGTTGTGGTCCTCGGCGTAGTCGAACATCGCCTGGACGCTGATGCCGTTGGCGGCGAGAAAGGCCTTCTCGCCAGCGGTGTAGTAGGCGGCCTGGTCGCGTGGTCCAGCGGCGTAGGTCTTCACGGCCTTGTCGTAGAGGATGTGGAATTTGTCGGCGAAGTCGTAGTGTTTCATGGAAGAGGAGGAGGTTTAGCCACGGATGGCACGGATCATCACGGATGGATCAAAACCCGATGGAATGCCTGAGACTGAGAAAAGCAAACAGACCCCGCCAAGGCAGAGTAACCGCGAAGGGCGCGAAGCAGACCAAGCCTTCGCGTCTCTTGGCGTTCTTCGCGGTTCAATTTATCTGAAGCGGCCCGCAGGGACGCGGGCCCTCCATGCTTGCTCTCCTATCCGTGGTTAAAAACGTTTGGGATTTCACGGCACCGTGAAGTCGATCAGCCGGCGCTGGCGGTCCACCTTGTCCACGACGACCTCGATCTTGTGACCGAGCTCGAACTTGCGCTTGGTCTTGCGTCCGATGAAGGCCGTGCCGGCGCCGTTGAGGACGTAGAAGTCGTCCTTGAGCGACGAGACGGGCACCATGCCGAAGGCGCCGGCCTCGGAGAGCTCGATGAAGAAGCCGTGGTTGCGCACGTCGGTGATGATGGCGTTGAAGACGGTCTTCTTCTTCCGCTCCGCCTCGCGGTCGAAATATTCCATGAGCTTCACCTTGACGGAGTCGCGCTCGGCCTCGGTGCTGTTGATCTCGGTGAGGCTGAGGTGCTCGGCCAGCTGGTCGATGTGCACGGCGCGATAGCCGGGCTGCTTGGCGAGGTGGGTGCCGAAGACACGGTGGACGACGAGGTCGGAGTAGCGCCGGATCGGCGAGGTGAAGTGCGTGTAGTCTTTCTTGTTGAGGCCGTAGTGGCCGTCGGGCGTGGCGCGGTAGCAGGCCTTGCGCATGGAGCGGAGCAACTGCGTGCGCAGGATGAAGCCCTGCGGATGGTGTTTCAGCTGGGCGAGGAGGCGCACGACTTCCTCGCGCTGCATCAGGTCGCCGGTCTTGATCTGGAAGGTGGTGAGGAACTGCCGGAGGTCGGCGAGCTTGGCCTCGTCGGGGTCGTCGTGGACGCGGTAGAGCGAGGGCAGGCGGTTGCTCCGCGTGAGCCGGGCGACGGCCTCGTTGGCGAGGAGCATGAACTCCTCGATGAGCTGGTGGCTCTCGTCGTTCTCGATCTTCTCGATGCGGTCGGCGTAGCCCTCGGCGTCCACGAAGATCTTCGTCTCGGGCATGTCGAGATCGAGGGAACCGCCAGCCATGCGTTCCTTGCGAATCCTGCTGCCGAGCGTCCAAAGCTGACGGACCCATTTCTGGAGCTCGGTCAGCTCGGCCGGGGAAAGTTCATTGAGGGCGCGACCAGTGGAGCCGGTCTGGTGCGCACCGGGGAGGGGGAGGCGGCGGATCCTGGCGTGGTCGTCCTCGAACATCAGCGCGTAGGCCTGCTTGTAGGTGAGGCGCTTGCGGCTGCGAATGACGGTGTTGGCGAACTCGACATGCTTGATGGCGCCCTTGGGCGTGAACGTGAAGAGGGCGGCCTTGGTGAGCCGGTCCTTGGCCTCGACGAGCGAGCAGAGGCCGTTGGAAAGTTTCTCGGGCAGCATGGGCACGACGGTGCCGACGAGATAAGTGGAGTTGCCGCGCAACTGCGCTTCGCGGTCGATGGCCGTGCCGGGCATGACGTAGTGGCTGACGTCGGCGATGTGCACGCCGACGCGGACCTCGCCGCCGTCGAGGTATTCGACGGAGAGCGCGTCGTCGAAATCCTTGGCGTCGTCCGGGTCGATGGTGAAGGTGGGAATGGCGCGGTAGTCGCGGCGACCGGCCAGGTCACCGGGTTGAACCTCGGGGGGAATCGCGGCGGCCTCACGGACGACGTCGTCGGGGAACGAGGTGGCGAGGTTGTATTTGTGGAAGATGGCGGCGAGCTCGGCGCGGGGTTCGAAGGCGCGACCGAGGCGTTGCGTGACCGTGCCGTCGGGATTGAGGTGACGTTCCTTCCACTCGTTGAGCTGGACGATGACCTTGTCGCCGACGACGGCCGGGGGGACGAGGCGGGCCTTGGCGGGATCGGCGACGATGATGTCGTGCGGGATGCGGGGGTCGTCGGGCGTGACGTAGAAATAGGAACTGCCGCGGTGAAGCGTGCCGGTGAGGGTGGCGGCGCCGCGGGCAAGGATCTTGATGACGCGGCCAGCCTGCTCGCCGGACTTGAGGAAGTGGGGGAAGTCGCGCTCCTTCGGCGAGCGCAGGCGCACGACGACACTGTCGCCCTGCAGGGCCACGCCGGTGTCCTCCCCGGAGATGAAGATGGCGGGCTTGCGCGGTTCGGTGGCCTTGACCTCGGGCGCGACCATGGCGGAGCCTTTCTGGCGGAAGTTGATCTTGCCAGTGACCAGGTCCGCCTCCTTGGGCAGGCAGAGGTGGTCATTTTTGATGAGAGCGATGCGGCCGGAGCGTACGAGTTCGCCGACCTCAATGGCGAAGGCGCGGCGCTGCTTCGGGTTGAGCCGCCACTCCTTGGCGATGGCATCGGCGGGCGCCGGCACGTAGTTACGACGGGAGAGATGGGCGAACAGGCGTTCGGAAAAATTCATAAGGAAGAGCGGGAGAGTGTCACACGGACGTTACCAGACCCGGGATTTTCTGGTCGCACCGTGCGCCCGGGAGTGTAGGGTTGCAACATGAGAATTGCCCATGCCGTCAGCGAATTGTTCCCCTACCTGAAAACGGGGGGCCTCGCCGACATGGTGGCGGCGCTGACCGGGGCGCTGGTGGACCGGGGGCATGAGATCGCGGTCTTCCTGCCCGGCTACCGGATCGTGCTTGACGGGTCGCACGTCAAGGGGGCGAAGCTCACCCACAAGCTGAAGATCGAGATGGGGGAGGCGTTCCTCGCCGGCGACGTATTGACGCTGAAACCGCGGCCGGGCCTGACGCTTCATCTGATCTGCCGGGAGGAGTATTTTGACCGCCAGCGGCCGTATTGGACCGGCGAACGCGACTACGACGACAACGACGCGCGCTTTATTTTCTTCCAGAAGGCGGTCGCCGAGCTGCTGCGCCTGACTGATTTCAAGGCCGACATCGTTCACTGCCACGACTGGCAGACGGGGATGCTGCCGCTGTTCCTGCGCGATGCGGAGCGGCGCTACGACGTGACGCTCGCGCTCAAGACCGTCTTAACGATCCACAACATCGCCTACCAGGGAATCTTCCCGCGAAAGTCCTTCGACCTGACCAATCTGCCGGAGGAGTTGATGGGCATCGATGGTTTGGAGTATTACGACCAGATGTGCATGCTGAAAGCCGGCATCGTGTTTGCCGATCTCGTGACGACGGTCAGTCCGCGCTACGCCCAGGAGATCCAGACCCCGGAGTTTGGCAACGGCATGGACGGAGTCATCGGCACACGGCTCGAAGACCTGCACGGCATCATCAACGGCATCGACACGGCGGTGTGGAACCCCGCGGTGGATGCCAGCCTGCCGGCGCGATACAGCGTCGAAAATATGGCCGGCAAGGCTCTCTGCCGGGCGAATCTCCTCCAGGAATGTGGCTGGGATCCGAAGTTCAGGGGCCCGCTCTTCGGAATGATCTGCCGGTTCACCTCGAGCAAGGGCCTGGACCTGGTGCTGGGGGCGGCCGATTTTTTTGCGCAGCAGGACTGCCGCCTGATGGTACTGGGCGGCGGTGACCGGAAATACGAGGATGCGATGCACGCGCTGGCGGCCGAGCATCCCGGGAAAATCTCCGTCAGTGTGCGGCACGATGAGGCCATGAGCCATCTGGTCGAGGCGGGCGCGGATTTCTTCCTCATGCCGTCGCTGTTCGAGCCCTGCGGCCTGAACCAGATGTATAGCCAGGCCTACGGCACGGTGCCGCTGGTCAGCACGGTCGGTGGGCTGGTGGATACGGTCATCGATGCCAGCACGTCGCCGGACACCGGCACGGGCATCATGTTCGCACCCACGCAGGAGGGGTTCAACGGCGGCCTGAAACGGGCGCTGGCTTTGTTTGCCGACAAGGCGAAATATGCCGCGGTGCAACGCCGCGCCATGCAGCGGGATTTTTCGTGGAAGACCGCGGTCGGGGCCTATGAGCAACTCTACAGCAACGCGCTGTGAACGGGAGTGTTTCTGATCACATGAAATCCTCCGGCTGCGTGAATGTGGGAGGGGCTTTATGCCCCGACAGAGCCGACGCGGTGCCTGTCCCGTCGCGGCGTAAAGCCGCTCCCACAAAGCAGGCAACACTCAGTCAGCGCACCTGATGGCCGCCACGATTGTCTGGTTTCGGCAGGATTTGCGCCTGCAGGAC
>JAYUBB010000187.1:0-4961 GCA_043741015.1 Opitutaceae bacterium | reverse complement strand
CGCGACGCCACTGCGCCCGAGGCCGACGATCGCCGCCTCTCCGCTCTTCCACTCCGCCGGTATCATCGCAGCTTGAGCGTGCTGAGGGCCACGAGTGCCGAGAGAATTCCGAGAATCCAGAAGCGCACCACTACCTGCGACTCCTGCCACCCCTTGAGCTCGAAGTGATGGTGCAGCGGAGCCCGCAAGAATACTCGGTGCGCCTTCGCGAAGTCCACACCGTACCGGGCGCGCCGGTACTTGAACATGGAGCGCTGCACGATCACGGACACCGTTTCGGCTGCAAAGACAGCGCCGACGAGTAGCAGCAGAAATTCCGACTTCAACAGAATGGCGACGGCGCCCAGCGCTCCCCCAAGGGCGAGGGAGCCGGTGTCGCCCATGAAGACTTCCGCCGGGTGGGAATTAAACCAGAGGAACGCCATGCACGCGCCGATGAGCGCCGAACACACCACCGTCAGCTCGCCCGTGCCGGGCACGTAGCTGATGAGCAGGTATTGCGCGATGATGCTGTTGCCCGCCGCGTAGGCCATGATGCCGAAAACCAGCGCAACCGTGATGGTGCAACCCACCGCCAGCCCATCCAGCCCGTCAGTCAGGTTGATCGCGTTGCTGAAACCGACGACCCACAGATAAATCAGCACGAGCAGCATCCACCACGGCATGTAGTGCACGACCGCGGTCTTGAAGAACGGCAGCCAGAGCTCACGGATCTTGGCCGCACTCTGCGGGTGCCAGAGTAAAATCGCGAGCGCCACCACGGTCGCGAACGACTGCCAGGCGATCTTTTCCCATGATTTGATCCCATCCTTGTTCTTGTGGACCACCTTCAGGTAGTCGTCCCGCCAGCCGGGCACCGTGAGCGCCGTGTAGACAAACAGCGCGACAAAGACCCAGATGTTCGGCTCGGCCCAGAGGACAACGCTGACGAGCACGGAGAAGAAGATGATCAGCCCGCCCATGGTCGGCGTGTGCTGCTTGTCGAAGTAAGTCGCCCCGAGGGCACCCGTGCGCGCGTCAATGTAGCCGTGGCCAAATTTCAGTTCGCGGAATCGCCGGATGAGCATCGGACCGATGACGAAGCCGATAAACAGCGCGGTGATGGCGGCGCCAACGGAACGCACCGTGATGTAGTGCAGCAGCCGCAAAGGCCCGAAGAAGTGATCGTACTCCGAGAGGTAGCTAAGCATGGGCGACGGGGTGCGGTTCAAGCACGGTTTCGAGCTGGTAGCGGCGGCTGCCCTTGAGGAAGACCGCGCCCTTGAATCCGGCGAGGCGTTCCCGCACCGGAGAAAGTTCGGTGATCAGATCCAGTTGCGCGGGATCGTTGCCGTTCTCGAGCAGACCCTCGCGGAGCGCAGCGGCCTGGTCGCCGATCACGAACAGATGGTCGCCGCGCCGCAGATGCAGGGTGCGCCCAAACTGGCGGTGAAACTCGTCCGCTTCCGCGCCCAGCTCCTCCATGCAACCCAGCACATAGACGCGCGGCAGATCAGCCCGCACGGCGCCATTGAAGGCATCGATGGCATCGCTCATGGAGGCGGGGTTGGCGTTGTAGAAATCGCAATAGACCGTGGCCTCGCCGCTGCGACGGAGTTCGCCACGCCATTGGGAGGGCTGCCAGTGCTCGAGCCGGGATTGCAGCACCGCGTCCCCCACCCCGAGTTCGGACGCGAGCGCGAGGGCCAGAGCGGTGTTCTGGGCCATGCCGGCCGAGACGCGGCGAAGAATGAAGGTGCGCCGGCCGTCGAAACGCACCTCGCTGCGATCCGGCCGGTGAAAGACGTTGAACTTCACCGTGCGGCCGGTGACACGCGTCATGCCCTCGTTCTCGGGCACCAGAATCAGCGGGTTGGCAAGGTCGTGAAACGCGAGATGCTTCCAGCAGGAAACAGGAAACACCTGCAGGCCGTCGCGCCGCACCCCGCGCAGCAGGGTGACCTTCTCCTCCGCCACGCCATCGAGGGACGCAAGTTTTTCCAAATGCGCCGGGGCCACGAGTGTCACGATGGCGTGGTCGGGCTCGATCATGTTGGCGAGCGGCAGCATCTCGCCCCGGGTGCTGATGCCCGCCTCGACCACCGCCGCGAGGTGGACCGCTGGATCAAGTCGCGTGAGCGTGAGCGGGACGCCGATGTGATTGTTCAGGTTGCCCGCAGTCGCGAGGACACCCGGTTCGCCACCGAGCAGCAGGGCCAGCAGATCCTTGGTCGAGGTCTTGCCCACACTGCCGGTCACCCCGACGACCGTGCCGTGGAATTCACGCCGGTGCTCGCGCGCGATGCGCTGGAAAGCGGTCAAAGGCTCATCCACCAGCAGTTGCGGCAGCGGCTCGCCGGGAACCGTCCGACTGACGAGGGCCGCGGCGGCGGCGCGTGCGTGCGCCGCGCCCAGAAAATCGTGTCCGTCGCGCTTTTCGGTCTTCAGCGCCACAAACACCTGGCCGGCACTCAGCGTGCGCGTGTCCTGATTGAAGCCCGTGATCGCCGTCCCCGGGAATGGGGACCAACTGCCACCGGTCCAGGTGGCAAGTTTTTCTGCGGCGAAGGTTGGCATGGCAAAATCTTCAGGCGGGCCTGATGTTTTTGATGCCGATCAGCTCGCGGACGACCTGGCGGTCGTCGAACGGCACGATGGTGTCGGCGAATTCCTGGTAGGTCTCGTGGCCCTTGCCCGCGATGAGCAGGCAGTCGCCCTCGCGGGCGGTGTCCAGGGCGAGGCTGATCGCGTGACGGCGGTCCTCGACGAAGGTGATTTTTTCGGGCGCCTTCACGCCGGTCTTCATGTCGGTGAAGATCTGCGTCAACGTCTCACTGCGTGGATTGTCGGCGGTGGCCCAGGCGAAATCGGCGAACTCCTGCACCGCGCCGGTCATCAGCGGACGCTTTGTCCGGTCGCGGTTGCCCCCGCAGCCGAAGACCACGAAGAGCCGGCCGGGGGTGATGGCCCGGAGCATCCCCAGGGCGTTCCGGAGGGCGTCGTCGGTGTGGGCGTAGTCCACCAGTACGTTGTAAGGCTGGCCCTCGTCGATGCGCTCCATGCGGCCGGCGACACCGGCGAAACTTTTCAGCCGCAGGGCGATAACGGCCGGGTCGCGCCCGAGCGCGTAACAGGCTGCGAAGGCGGCCAGCAGGTTGCTCACGTTATAGCGGCCGATGAAGGGGCTCTCGATCTCCAGCCGGCCCTCGGGCCAGACCAGCGCGAACGCCGTGCTGCGGAAATCCAGGCGGACGTTCTCCGCCCGGACCACGGCGTCGGGCGCCTCGCCGAAAGTGACCACACGGATGGGTGGGGGCACCTCGGTGGCCAGCCGCCGGCCGTAGGGATCGTCGAGGTTGATCACGGCCGCCCGCGGGGCACCGCCCGTGCCACCGTTGAACAGCCGGGACTTCACCTCGAAATAGGCCTCGAGGGTCTTGTGGTAATCAAGGTGGTCGCGGGTGAGATTCGTGAAGACGGCCACGCCGAACTGCATGCCGAGCACGCGCTGCTGGTCGATGCCGTGGGAGCTGACCTCCATCGCGGCCTGGCGGCAACCGGCGTCCCGCATCTGGGCGAGCATGCCGAAGAGCTCAAGTGACTCGGGCGTCGTGCGGTAGGACGGTACGATGCGCGCGCCGAGGTCGTAGTGCACGGTGCCGACCAGACCGACGCGCTGGATGCTGGTCGAGAGCAGATGCTTGATGAGGTTGGTGACGGTGGTCTTGCCGTTCGTGCCCGTGACGGCGACCAGGTCGAGTGATTTGTCGGGGAATTTGAAATACCGCTGCGCCACCTGGGCGAGCGCACGGCGGGCATCGGTGACCTGGACGTAGGTCACGCGAGCGGCGGTGCCGGAGGGGATTTTTTCGCCCACGATGGCAACGGCGCCGCGCTGGATGGCCTCGTCGATGAAGGAGTTGCCATCCGCCCGGCGGCCCGGCAGCGCGAAAAAGAGATTGCCCGGCATCACGCGGCGGCTGTCCATCGCGAGCCCCGAGATGGGGCGATCAAGGTCGCCCTTGCTGGCGTGGATTTCGCCATCGTGAAAATAGTCGGAAAGCTTGGGGGCCATTTTGAATATTTGCCGGGTTAGGGAGTCAGCGGGACGGGTGCGGGTCTTGGGCAGGGAGCGGAACGCGGCGACGAGGGGATAGTTGGGTGTGAGATAACCGATCACCGGGCACCTCCCTGCATGGCGACTAGGTTGCGGGAGAGCGGCTGCACGGGCTTGATGTCGAGATACTGGATGAGCTGCTCGGCCACATGCTTGAAGGAGGGCGCAGCCACCGCGCGACCGGAGGCCAGGGCGCCGGCGGGCAGCTTGGCGTCATCCACGATCACGGAAACCACCAGTTCCGGGCGGCTGGCCGGGAAAAATCCCACGAAGGAGGCAACGTGGCGGTCGCTGACGTATTTGCCGTCGACGATTTTTTGCGTGGTGCCGGTCTTGCCGGCGAGCTCGAAGCCCGGGATGTCGAAGCCGTCGGCCGTGCCCCCCGGGCCCACCACCCCGTGCAGCAACTGGGCAAGGAGTGCCGCCGTGCTGGGCCGGAGGACCTGTTCGACCTTTTCCGGGGCGAAAGTACGCGTAACCTGGCCGGCAGAATTGCGGATTTCCTGGATTATCTGCGGGCGAAGGCGGGCCCCGCCGTTGGCCACCGTGCTCATCGCCATGTGGACCTGCAAGGGAGTGGCCGCCACGGCGTGCCCCATGGGCATGCGGGTGATGGTGAGCCCGTCCCAGTGCGCGGGCGCCTCCAGGATGCCGCGCACTTCGCCTCCGAGCTGGAACTTGGTGCTCTGGCCAAAGCCATACCGCCGGGCGTATTCGTAGAAGCGGTCCTCCCCCATGAGCATGGCCAGTTGCGCGGCGCCGCGATTGCTGGAGTGGCTGACAATTTCAGCCACCGTCAACTGGCCGAACGGATGATCTTCCTTCGGCAGCTTGAGGTCGCGGCCCTTGTAATTGATCGAGGTGA
>JAYUBB010000186.1:0-4980 GCA_043741015.1 Opitutaceae bacterium | reverse complement strand
AGCTTGGCCTGCGCCAGCGCCGCGCCGCTGAGTTTGTTGTCCACGATCAGTTGATAGGCGCGCTGGGCCTCGTCAAGCCGACCAGCGTCCTCATGGATCTGTCCCAGCTCGAGCAGCGAGCGCGACACCCACCAACGACCCTTTGCCCCGAGTTTGGCCGCCTGGCTCGCATCGAGCAAAAATCCCTGCACGACCGACCAGAAAACCGTCTGCGCCTTGGCCACCTGGCCCCGCTTGGCCAGCGCATAGCCCCACTTGTAACCCGCCTCCACCCGCAAGTCCACCGGTGCCGCCGGCAGGTCGCGCAAACGCTCGAAGATCGCGGACGCACTCTCGTAGTTGGCCACGCTGTTGGCCCCTTGGGCAAAAAGACTGTCCGCCAGCGCCAGCTGGGCCAGCAGCTCGTCGGGATGCCCCGCGTAGTTGTTGACCAGAAACTCATAGATGCGTCGCGCCGCGGGGAAATTATTCAACTTACGCAACAGGTCGCCCTGCTTCATGCGCGCACTGAACACGAGCTCGTCGCGCGGATAGTCCCGCACCAGTTGCTCGAGCCGCTTGTAGGCTTCCTGCAACTGCCGGTCGAGGCCCTGTCGCTCGAGGATGAGCGCCGCCTGATACAACGCGAGCGGCGCATAGTCACTCTGCCGGTATTCCGCCGTATCGACGAAATTAATCAGCAACCCCTGCGCCCCGGCCAGGTCCCCGGTCTGGGTCAGGTGACCGGCCTGCACGAGGTAGGAATACTGCGCCGCCTCGGTCGAATGGAAATCGGTCCGCAGTTTGTCCAGCACCGCGAAGCCTTCGCTATCGCGGTCGAGCGCCAGCAGCGCCTGCGCTTTCAGGAGTTGGGCCATGCTCGTGATATTTGTCCGCATCGTCCCATCGATCTGCCGGGCCTGCGCCAGCGGGGCCAGCAGTTCATCCGTCTGCCGCAACGCCGCCTCGGGCCGGCTGTTGTCTAACGACAGCTTGGCCCTCAGCCACATCAGCTGAATGCGCAATACCTCGGGCACACCCTGCGCGCTATTGGCGAGCAGGCGCTCCACGCGGGCCGAGGCCACCTCGGTCTGCCCGCGTACTTGCATCTCCTTGACGAGATTCCATTCAGCCTGCCAGCGGTTCTCGGCATCAAAGCCTGTGTCGGTCGCCGCCTCATCCAATTGCATTGCTGCCGCTTCAAGCCGGTCCGCCCGGATCTCGGACAGCACCCGCTGGAAAATCAACACCCCCGCCTTCGCCGCCAGAGGCGCCTCGTGCAGCGAGGCCTCGTAGGCATCCGCCGCATTGCGATAATCCTCCGCCCGGAAAAACGCCTCGGCCAGCAGCACGCCCAGCTCGGCGCGCGCCCGGCCCGGAGCGATCTCGGCGCGCAGTTGCGCTATCACGTCGGCCGCCGTCCGGTAGCGTTTCAAATCCCAGGCCACCGCCAGCCGGATCCCCAGTGCTGACGTCTTCAAGGCCGACGCGGGATAACGCTCCAGCAGTACGCGCGCATCCTCCTCGGCCGCGGCGTAGGCTTTGTCGGCCAGCGCCGTCTGTGCCCGCACCAGCAGCAGATCCTCGATGATCGGATGCAAGGTCGGTGCGCCGATAAGTTCGCTCAGATCACGGCGCAATTGTTCGCGTTCTGCCGGCGTCTTTGCTCCGCGTACCAGTAACTGCAGTGCCAGTCGCTGGGTCTCGGGTCGATGGCCGTCGCGCAAAAGTTGCCGGAAAGCCTGCCGGCCCGCCCCGCTGCCCTCTCCTGCGATCAGGCCGAGCATCAGGCCAAGTTGGTCGGCCGCGTCCCGCTCGGTGGCGGGCAGCACCGCCAGTTGCCGCTGCAAAACGCCCTGTGCTTCCACCGCCCGGCCCAGCCCGGCCAGCGCCGCGGCGTAAGTGCGCACATAGGTGTAGCCCGTGCGCTGTCCTTGGAAGCGTTCCATGTTGCCGCGCAGGGTCGCCAGTTGCGCTTCGCTGACCTGCCCCGAACGCAAACGCGACTGCTCTTGGCCGAGCACAAAACGCGCGCGTTGCAGGTCGGAGACCGCCGCCTTCGCCGCCTGCTCGTAGAGATTATTCGCCTGGACTATCTCGCCCTCGGCATCGGCCACGCTGGCCTGCAGGAAAAACCACCACCCGCGATCAGACTCCGGTAATTCCTCCACCCTGCCCGCGGCCAGCGCGGCCTTGGCCGGCGCGGTGCGCCGTGCCGTGATCGCCAGCAGACCCACCCGCAATTGATAGGCACTGTTGCGCGGCCCGTCGAAGGTTTGCAGCGCGGCCTCCGCGGCGGAAAGTTCGCCCGCGTCCAACAATGCGGTCACCAGGGACAAGGTCACCCGCTGTCTCGTCCCGGACGGCACGGCTTTGTCGGCGATGATTTCCTTGTAGATGGTTGCCGCCGTCGCCGGGAATCCCGTCTGCAAGGCCTGATCGGCGCGGGCCTCCGTCACGATCCACCGTCCGGGCACGGCTTGCGCCGCGGCCGAGTCGGCCGCCAGCGGGGCCGGGCTCGCCACCTGTGCAAGGAGCCGGCCGGCCGGCAGGCAGAGGATGAGCAAGAGGGGGCGCGCCAGCATCTTCATTGACCAGGTGAATGTGCAGCCCGCGCCACCGGCTGGCAAGCGCCGCCTGCTCCAAAGATGTCCGCCTTGTGTAACATGAAAATTCTCGCGCCGTTCTCCCGGTTCCGACACATAGTTGGCCGTTCGGTTCAACCCATCCCCTCTATATGAGTATTGCCCTCATCCTTCTCGTCATCCTCGGCGGCATCGCCCTGCTCTTCGCCTTCCTGATCGTCGGCGCCTATAATGGCCTCGTGACCCTCCGCAACCGCTTCAAGAACGCTTTCGCCCAGATCGACGTTCAGTTGAAGCGCCGCTACGACCTCATCCCCAATCTCGTCGAAGTGGCCAAGGGGTACATGAAGCATGAGAGCGGCACGCTCGAGGCCGTCATCGCCGCGCGCAATACCGCCTACGCCGCCTCCAAGGCCGCCGCCGCCAATCCCGCCGACGCCACCGCCATGAAGGGCCTCCTGTCTGCCGAGTCCGGCCTCGGTGGTGCGCTCTCGCGCCTCATGGTCGTCTCCGAGCAGTATCCCGACCTCAAGGCCAACCAGAACATGATGCAACTCACGGAGGAGATGACCTCCACGGAGAACAAAATCTCGTTCGCCCGCCAAGCCTACAACGACGCCGTCACCGTCTTCAACACCACCCGCGAGCGCTTCCCGACCAACCTGATCGCCGGCATGTTCAACTTCGCCGAGGCCCAGCTCTTCCAGGTCGACAACGCCGCCGAACGCACCGCACCGCAGGTGAAGTTTACCTGAAAGGGAGCACCTGTTTCCGCCCAGTCGACTCGCAAAGACTCCCGCACCCGATTTCCCCATGCAAAACACCACTGCCTTCACCCTCACCGGCCTGCGCATCACCAAGGAACTCGGCACCGTCCGCGGCATCGTCGTCCGCTCGCGCTCAGTCATCGGCAACATCGGCGCGGGCCTGCAGACGCTCTTCGGCGGTGACATCACCCTCTACACCGATCTCTGCGAGCATGCCCGCCAGGACGCCTACCAGCGCATGTGCGCCCACGCCACCGCGCTCGGGGCCAACGCCATCATCGGCCTGCGCTACGACGCCACGGAGGTCGCCGCCGGCGTCACCGAAGTGCTCTGCTACGGCACCGCCGTCTTTGTCGAACCGGCCTGAGCGCTCCACCTTCCACCCCTGACTCATGGACTTCTTTGAGGCTCAGGACCGCGCCCGCCAACGAACCCACCGGCTCGTGTTTCTTTTCATCTTCGCGGTGCTCGGCACCGTGCTGGCCGGCTATGGCGCCGCATTATGCTTCTCTAACTGGCAGCTTGCCAAGCGAGTGTATTCGCTCGACGAGCTGCGTTGGTGGGATCCGAAAGCATTTTTCTGGAGTTCTGGCCTCACCATCGCCGTCGTCGGTCTCGCTTCTCTCTACAAATGGTCACAGATGCGCGACGGCGGCTCCGCCGTCGCCGAAATGGTCGGCGGCCGGCCGGTTGACCTGAAGACCACCGACCTGCGCGAGCGCAAGCTCCTCAATGTCGTCGAGGAAATGTCCATCGCCTCCGGCATCCCCATGCCCGCCGTCTACGTGCTGGAGGATGAACCCGGCCTCAACGCCTTCGCCGCCGGCCTCACGACCAGCGATGCCGCCATCGCCGTCACCCGCGGCACGCTCGACAAGCTCACGCGCGACGAACTGCAGGGCGTCATCGCCCACGAGTTCAGCCACATCCTCAACGGCGACATGCGGCTCAATGTCCGCATCACGTCCATCGTCTTCGGCATTCTCTTCATCGGCCTCCTGGGCCGCGGCATTCTCCAATCGCTGGGCCGCGGCCGCATCCGCTCCGGCGGGGACAAGAGGGACAATAGCGTTGCGGTCCTCCTGGCCGTCGGCCTCGCCTTGCTGATCATCGGCTATGTCGGTTATTTCTTCGGCCGGATGATCCAGGCCGCCGTGTCACGGCAGCGTGAATTTCTCGCCGACGCCTCCGCCGTCCAGTTCACCCGCAACCCCGGCGGCATCACCGGCGCCCTGAAGAAAATCGGCGGTTACGCCCTCGGGGGCACGATGATCAACAACCACGCCGGCGAGATCGGCCACTTCTTCATCGCCCAGGCCTTCGAATCCAATTTCGGCGGCCTCTGGGCCACCCACCCACCCCTCGACGAACGCATCCGCGCCATCGATCCGCAGTGGGACGGCAGGCTCTTCGATCCGCCCGTGGTCGTGGACATCGCGCACGAATCGTCCGCCACTGCGGGATTCGGTGGGGACGCCCGCTACACGGCCGACGAGACGCTCCAACGCGTCCACGAGGCGCAGCCCGACCTGCCGCGCCCACGCTCTTTCGTCTCCCTGCCGTTTAAGCCGGTTGCCGTGGTCGCCGATATCGGCGCGCTGACCGAATCACACTTCCGGAACGCCCAGCTCCTGCTCGACTCGATTCCC
>JAYUBB010000185.1:0-15350 GCA_043741015.1 Opitutaceae bacterium | reverse complement strand
GCGGGATGCACCGCCAGCACCCGTTCGAGTCGGGCGATGGCCGCAGCGTCATCATTGCGTTGCAAGGCCAGTCGCGCGAGACCGAGCAAGGCTTGGGGATGATCGGGCTCGCGGGCCACGAGGGCTTCGTACTCCACGGCGGCCGCCGCCTCCTGTCCGGATTTGAACAAGCTTTCGGCGAGGATAACCCGAGCGGGCAAATAGGTCGGTTCCATCTGCAACACCACACGCAGTTCAGCCTGCGCTTCGGGCAGGTCACTCGCATTCAGGGCCAGATCGGCCAGAAAATAGTGATCCTGCGCCGACAGCCCACCTTCGCTTTGCCCCAGCCACGAGTAGCAGGTCCGGGCCTCGCGATCCAGGCGGTTGGCCTGGTAAAGCCGGGCCAGACGTCGCACCGCCTCGGGACTGGCGTGGCGTACCGCCGCTTCGCGCCGGGTGACAGCCAGCCGCGCATTGAATTGCGCCGGCAGGTGGGAGTAGCTGGCGGCCTCCGGCAGCCGTGGTCGAGAACGTTCCTGCAACCACACCCAGCCGCCGATCAGCACGAAAATACCGGCGACCGCCGCACCTAGCCATGTAAGACGCCGGGGATTCATTGCTCACCTCAAGATGGGATTAGATTTCTGTGTCGAGCATGGCCTGTCCACTTCAAAGCCAGCCTAGGGAGAAAATCTGACACCGGTAAAGAAAAGCCCCCCGCGAAATTCGCGGGGGGCTGAGATCACCCCGGTAATATGAACCGGGTGAGAATTAGAATTCGAAGGTCGTGTTCAGGTAGAACGTTCGGGGCTGGATGATACGGTAGACGGAATGCGAGCCATCGGAGTTGGCCGAGATGGGCCGGAATCCGCCGCTTTCCTGCAGATCCCTCACGTTCAGCTGGAAGCTGATGTCATATTTGTCGTGCCAGATCTTGGTCTTGTAACCCACCCAGGCATCCATCGCGATTCTGCCGCTGGAATAATAAGGATGCGCCAGATCCAAGCCGGTGACTACTCCCGCGGTGACGATGGCGGGATTGCCGATTACCGCTTTCTCAATGTAGCGGAGCGCGCCACCGGCGCTGAAGCCCTTCAAGGCGCCGTCGCTGAAGGTGTAATTGGTAAGTGCACTGGCATGCCACTTGGCGAGCTGGGTCGACAGCTTGCCGTCCACCGACTTGTAGGAGAGATAATAATACTGGTCGAACTGGTTCCAATGCTGCTCGCCCGTCTGGTTGAGACCCCAGGCGGAGCCACCGGTCTGGCCCTGCCAGAGGGCCGGGATGCTCTTCCAATAGGCCAGCCGCTCCTCAATGAAGGCGGTGAGCCCGGAGCCAATGTTGGTCTGCTTGGCCTCCTGCTTGGAGATGTTGCCCATGATGCGCCAGTTCTTCGTGACATTGTAAGTCAGTTCGACCTCAAGACCCTTGGAGACATTGTCCGAAGTATAGGCATTCTGCAGCCGGGAATCACCCACGATCAGGCCGGGCGCAATGGCCGCTTTATAGTTGATACCCGCCTTGGCCGCGATCTCCGGCATGACGGTCAGCTCCATGAAGGGAATCGTCCACTGGGCGAGAGGGAAGTTGGCGTTGTCCGCCGCGCCATTGGCCGCGATCACTTCAAACCAGTTGATCTTCAGGTTCAACTTGTCGTCTAGGGCGCTGATTGAGAAGCCGTAGTCCTTGCCGGTGCCGGCCGGCGCGGGGGTGGTTTTGCCCAGCAGGTCGACCGAGCCAGCATTGGGATAGAAGTTCTCCGAATGGTTATAGTGCACGCTGAACCATTTGAGCGGATGCACCACCACGCCATACGTTTTGGTGTCCTTCTGCAGGACGGCGGAAGGGCCGAAATTGCTTTGCACGCCGGAACCCGCATTCACCTTGCTGCCGTAGGCGGCATCGTTCTTGTCCCGGCGCCAACCGAAGAGGCCGACAATCTTGTCATCCCAGAAATAACTCTGCAGGATGACAGCCGAGGACTTCAGCCCGTACTTCACGAGGTTGTCGCTTTTGAAGTCGTAGTAGGTGTTCAAGGAATTGGTCTTCCAAGTGCCTGAGCCGCTATCGAAGTAGAGGTTCGAGACGCCGGACACCAGGCCAGGATGACCGGGAACGGTGGTCGCCGGCGTGGTGGCGCTACCGCCCAGGTAATAGCGATAGCCGATTTCCTGGCCGCCGGTGGTTCCACCGCTCGTGCTGCCAAACGCATTGTACTGCACGTGCTCGGATTCCTTCTTCTGGTCTTCGTAGAAGCCCGTCAGGCGGTGATGGCCGAGCCACATGCTGTACTTGGCGAGGTCCAGGTTGTACGTCAGGGTGCCGCGCAGGACCTTGTTCGTGTTGTTATCGGTCGCCTTGTTGTCCAGGCCGCGGAACTGCATGTAGGTCTCGCCGTAGTGCGGGTTCGCCGTGCCGTCCGGGAGCCGTGTATTCACGTCGATGTCGTACGTGGCGTACTCCGCGCGGAACAGGTTGAGGTAGTCCCCGTCAACCTTCTCATGCGAGTAGGAAACATTCGCATTCAGGTCGCGGACAATCTCCTGGTCGATCGAGATGCTGTAATTCTTGTAGTTGGTTTTGTTGAGACTCGGCTGGAGGTTGAGCTTGTCGAGCGGCAGGTACTTGTTGCTGTTCATCCGGTAGCCCGTCCAGATCGGGAGGTTGGTCAGATTCTGCTGGTTGAAGTAGTACCCGGTGTTGACATTGAAGGCGCGCTCAATCGCGCCATCCTTGTTGTACATGAACGTCGGCAGGTTTCCGTCCTGCCAGAGAAAGCCGCTCACCGGCGCCGCTGAGTTGCGGTCATAGGAGGGTTTGCCGAGGGCCACCCACTGGGAGACGCTGTCTTCCGGCGTGATGGAGTTCGGATTGTTGGCATTGATCTTCACGGTCTCGAAGCTCGCGTGCACCGTTGTCTGCCTCCACGGCTGGTAAGTCGTGGCCAGGTACAGGCGCTTGTCCTTGTTCCAAGACGGCTTTTGTTTGAACCCCTTGTCGGAGTAAGCGGCCGCAACGCGGAAGGCGAGAACGTCCTTCTTGGCCACCACATTGCTGTTAAGCGTGTAGCGTGTGTCGCCGAAGCTTCCGAAACGGAAGGAGACTTCGTTCTTGTTTTTGGCCAGGGCCGCCAGTTGCGGCGAATAGTTGATGATGCCCCCCGCTCGGCCGACGCCCGCCAGAATCGAATTGGGACCGCGGCTGATCGTCACCTGGTCGAGATTGTAGCTGTCGAAACCGGGCGCAATGGTCGCGAAGTAGTCCCGGGTGATTTCGGCCCTTTCCAGACCGCGAACGCGATTCGCGGTGTTGGGGTTGGCGGAAACATCGTCCGTGGGACGGCCGAGGGAGGACTGGGATGCCGTGAAGTCACGGGTGCCCTCGGTGTTGGCCGTGTAGGCAATAACGTCGTTGATATCGACCGCAGCGATGTCGGTGAGGAATTCCTTGGTCACAACCGTCAGGGGCGCGGCCACATCCCGCAGGTTTGTACTGATGCGGCTGCCGGCCAGCGTGTTGGTCGCGCGATAGCCTTCGTCTTTGCTGGAATCGACCACGAAGGGCGAAAGGACCACGACATCTTCCTTATCGGTCGCGTCGGTTTTTGTGGCTGTCGTCTGGGCGCGGACGACACCTGACAACAAAAGGGACGCCGCAGTCATCCAGGCTAGATGACGGGCTCCCGTGAGGGTGCTATGGGTTTGCATGTTTTTGGGTTTCATTGGTGGGGTGACTGACAAAACGATTCATCCCGCTTGTCCACGGGCGGACTGACGGAATACAAAGGGGTAGGCGGGGGTGAACTCAGCGGGGCGGTGGATTACAAGACTCTATGATTTAGATTAGCAACATTATTATGTTAGATAAAACAGTTTGATTATTGGCCCTCCATTTACTTGGCTTGGCTTCCCGATTCTCCGATGAACTGACCAAGAGGATATTCTGATCACATAGGAGATCATCGAAAGGCGTTCCGCCTGTCTGGTGACTGGGGGTGGGGCAACATCAGGGGTAATACCGACCACGGTGGCCTAATGTAGTGTTTTGCCCTTGGATCTTCAATGGACAGGCCACGGAATATATAGCATGATATTATGATATGATTTCCGGTGACCTCCGCCTGGATGGCTTTGCCGGCCAGCATTTGGTTGTTGTACCCCAGCCGGTTCGTGATGCCGCAACCAAACACCCTTTGCTGCGCAATCTGCTTGTCACTGATGCCGGTTATTTTCCCCAAGCCAAAGGCCATCACGTGGAGCGGGAACACGGCTCGCCGACCCACCTGGTGATTGCTTGTCTGAGGGGGCGGGGCTGGTTCCGGACTCCGGCGGGGGATCGCCTGGTCAAGCCCGGTGATCTGCTCTGGCTGCGTGCGGGCCAGCCGCACGCCTATGGGGCCGATCCGTTGGATCCATGGACTATCGGCTGGGTTCACTTCACCGGCGAGGAGGCCGATGGCTGGAGAAAACACCTCGGTTTCGCCGATGAACCGGCCGCACTCCTCAGTCATGTTACGGCCGAGGGTATCACGGCCCTGAAGCTGGAGCAGATCTACCTGTCGCTCGAGCACGGCTACTCCATTCCCCAGCTGATCAGCACCACGATCATGCTCCGGGCCGCCTTGGATCTTGCCGCCCGCGCGGTGCGGCACGGTGGGGCCACCCGCTCGGCCAGCGAACGCATTTCCGCGGTCCGGGAGCACCTGCGGGAGAATCTCGCCCAGCCGCACCGGTTGGACGGACTGGCCGTCGCCGCAGGCTTGTCCGTGCCGCATTTCTGCGCCTTGTTCCGCCGGCAGACCGGCTACGCCCCGATCGATTTTCTCATCCGACAGCGGATCCAGCGCGCCTGTACGCTACTGGATACCACCGATGAATCCATCACCGCCATAGCCGCCGTCGTAGGCTATGAAGATGCGTATTACTTTACCCGCTGCTTTCGCCGGATAATCGGCTGCCCTCCCCGGGCCTACCGGCGCATACCCAAGGGTTGAAGCAGAGTCTTTGGCGGGCTGGGTGATAAAAGATTAAACAGTTTGACTATGGTTCCACTTGTTTCTGTATCCCCGCACCCCCGATAGTTCGGACCGCCCGATTCTCTCGCCAGTCAGTCCCCCCACCCCCATGTCGCCAACTCCATCTGCGCCCAGCCAAGGGGCTGCCCCCCCTGTTGAGTATGAAACCCGTGAAGCCGACAAGGTCGGCTTTTGGGAGAAATCCGCACTTGGCGCAGGTTATCTCGCCAAGTTTTACGGTGATAACGGCGTGAAGAGTCTGGCGATACCGTTCTACCAGATGGTGCTGAAGGTTGATCCGGGCATCCTCGGGCTTATCCTGGCGATACCGCGACTTTGGGATGCGTTCACGGATCCGCTCGTCGGCATGATCTCGGATAATTGCCGTTCCCGCTTCGGACGGCGCAAACCGATCATCGTGCTGGGGGCCATCCTGCAAGCCGTCGCCTTCGGCGCCATCTGGATGGTTCCTTCCGGACTGAGCCAAGGGGCGACGATCACCTATCTCATCGTTACCCTGCTCATATTCTACACCTGCTTTTCAATTTTTTCCGTGCCGCTGATGAGCCTGACCTATGAGATGACCGCGGATTATCAGGAGCGCACCCGCGTCTCCGCCTTCGGTGGTTTCTTCGGCAAGATCGGAGAGCTCTCATACAGTTGGGTTTTTTGGGCGGCAAATCTGGCGATTTTTGGCTCAGTCATGCACGGCATGCGGGCCGTGGGGTGGACCATTGCCATCTGCATCATGGGGCTGGCTGGCATGATCCCGGGTCTTTTTGTTCGGGAGCGTCATTTTCAGCGGGCCGCGCTGCAGGAAAAAGTGCGCTTTGGGCCGGCACTCAAGGCCGCCTTCAGCAATCGTGCCTTCCTGGTGCTCATTGGCTTTACCGTCTGCCAGGTGCTGGCCGGCATGCTTTCCAGCAATATCGATTACTACCTTCTCGTCTATCACATGAACGCCGGTGACATCGTCGAGGGCTCCAAGTGGAAGGGTGTGCTTTCCACCGGTTTCGCCATTGTCGGCGTCGCCTCGATCTACCCCGTGAACTGGATGGCCAACCGGCTGGGCAAGCGCTCGACTCTCTTCATTATTTTCGGCCTTAACCTGGTCGGTGGCGTAGCCAAATGGTTCATCTTCACCCCGGGCAACCCCTGGAAAATCCTGCTGGATCCGATCCTTTGTGGTCCGGCCTGGACCGCCGTCAACATCCTCCAGTATTCCATGCTGGCTGATGTGTGTGACGACGACGAACACCGTCATGGCCTGCGCCGCGAAGGCATGCTCGGTTCACTCTTCTCGTGGTTTCAGAAAACCGGCTACGCTTTCGCCTTCTTCGGAGCCGGACTGGCCCTCAATTTTGTCCACTTCGATGCCGCCCTCGGCGGTGCCCAGGCTCCGGGCACGATTCTCGGCATGCGCCTGATGCTCGCCGGCTCCATCTCGGTCTGGTCGCTCCTCGCGATCGGCCTGCTGTTATTCTATCCCTTGAGCAAACGCCGGGCTTATGAGATCCGTGACGATTTGGAGAAGCGCCGAGGCGCGGTCAGCCCGTAACCACCCCGCTTTCCATGTCGCAGCCCAAACCTTCCAATAAGGATTCGCGTTTGCCCGCGCCGCCGGGCAACCTGCCCGACATGCCCCGCTCAGCCGTTCCAGCAAAAAAGGCCACGATCTACGACTTGGCCCGTCTCGCCAATGTCTCCCCCGGAACGGTCAGCCGGGTGCTGAACAATCGCGACAAGGTGAAGCCCGAGACCCGGGAGCGGGTCCTGCGCGCCGCCAACACGCTCAATCTGAAACCGCAGGTCTCCGTCCGTTTCCGCCAGGTGGCGATCCTCTCCGAGCCCACCTTCGCCGACCGGATCGAAGGCTACGCCGCCACGCTCACGGCGCACCTCTCGTTTGCCTTTTCCCGCCGCAACATCGGCGTGGTCCTGCCCGTCAACCCCTTCGAGAAACTGCCCGGCCTGTTCCTCGACGGCATCATCGCCGTGACCTTCGACAAGCAGCTCCAGACCCTGCTCGCCGGCCTCGAGAGTCGCATGCACGTCGTCTACATGGACAAGTTCGATGTGACCGAGAAGGAATACGCCATCTGCTCCGATCATTTCAACTCGGGCTATATCGCCGCCCAGCACTTCATCGCCCGCGGCAAGAAACGGCTCGGCTTCCTCGGCGGCCATAACAACCGCCCTTATCTCGAACGCCTCGCCGGCTACCGCAAGGCCCTCGCCGAGGCCGGCGTGCCCGCTGATGAGCGACTGTTCGTTCTCACCAATCCCAGCACCAGCCACATCTCGGCCGTCACTCGCATCGTGCGGGGCGGCGCGGATTGCATCTACGTTCCCGGCGTCAGCTTCCAGGCCATGGAATGCCTGCATATCCTCACTTACGTGATGGGCCTGAAGGTCCCGCAGGACATCTCCATCATCGGCGGTGAGAACGAGGGCATCTCGACCATCCAAAACCCGCCACTGACAACGATCCAGGAGCCCCTCCGGGAAATGGCCGAACGCGCCGCCGCCATGTTTGACCAGCTCACCGCCGGTGAACGCGTGGCCAACCGCCACACCATTTTGCCCGTCAAGCTCATCGAGCGCGACTCGGTCGCTTGAGCCCTCCAAAGGGTCCTTTTTCACCGATCCTGCCTGCCTCTAAAATTAAAGTCTTTCACTTGTTATCAAACTTCCCGCTTTACCGTTACCTTCCGCAATGAAGCTGCCGCTCAACCAAGACTGGAAATTCCGCCGCCTTGATCAGGTCGAGACCCCGTGGGTTTCGGTGGATTTACCGCATTCCCCTTTTGTCGCAGACTTGGACGGCCGCGAACATTGGTTCGGCGAATGCGAGTATCAGCGCACGATCCAGTCATTGCCTCTCACCGGTGGCAGTCGCTGCGTGCTTTATGTCGGCGCGGCAATGCACAGCTGCTGCGTCCTGATCGGCGAACGCGAGGTCGCCCGCCATGCCGGCGGCTACCTGCCGTTCGAAGCGGACCTGACCGATTACCTCGACCCTCAGGGCCGCTGCCAGCTCACCCTGCGTCTCGATAATCGCGACAACCCCGACGTGCCGCCGGGCAAACCGTATGAGGATCTGGATTTCTGCTGGTATGGCGGGCTCTACCGCCAGGTTGAACTCCGGATCCGTCCCGGCCTGCACATCACCGAAACTATTTCCGCCGGTGAAGTGGCCGGCGGTGGCGTGTTTCTCCGCACCCTGGCCGCCAACGAGAAACAGGCCGAGATTGCCGTGCGCACTCACGTGCGGAACGGCTCGCCGGCCGCCCGATCGATCCGGGTCCGCATTGAATTCCGGCTCGGCGACCGGTTGGTCGCAACAGTCACCAGCGACACTCTTACGCTATCACCGTCGAAGGTCATCCACGTGGAAACCCGGTTGTTCCTGCCCAATCCCGCCCTGTGGAGCCCGGCCTTACCCAACCTCCATGACGTGGTGGTGACGGTGCTCGATGAATCCGGCGGCGGGCTTGATTCTTTCACGACGCGCTTTGGCGTCCGTCGCATCGGTTTCTCCCGTTCGGGTGGATTCACGATCAACGGCCGCCGGCTGCGCCTGCGCGGCACCAATCGCCACCAGGAACTTCCCCGGGTCGGTTACGCCGCCCCGCGGGCGGCCCAATACCGCGACGCCCGCCGCATCAAGGAAGCGGGCTTCGACTACATCCGGCTGTCCCATTACCCGCAGGCCCCCGAGTTTCTCGAGGCCTGTGATGAACTCGGCCTCGTGGTCATGAACTGCATTCCCGGCTGGCAGATCATCGGGGGGGCCCGTTTTCGCGCGGCCGTCTGCGAGGATGCCCGCCAGCTGATCCGCCGCGACCGCAACCACGCCTGCGTTGTCCTCTGGGAATTGTCGCTCAATGAAACCGCAATGGACGAGGAAATCATGGCCCGGCTCCACGCCATCGGCCACGAGGAATATCCCGGCGACCAGATGTTCACCTGCGGCTGGATCGACCGGTATGATGTTTTCAGCCATGCCCGCCAGCACGGCGAGATGCACCGCTGGCGCAACGGCGACAAGGCCCTCGTCATCGCCGAGTATGGCGACTGGGAATTCTACGCCCGCAACGAGGGCTTCGACCAGAAAACCGGCGCCGGGGTCTACGATCTCTGGAGCACGGCCCGCCAGTTCCGGAGCGACGGCGAGAAGGGCCTCCGGCAGCAGGCCCTCAACCACCTGACCGCGTTGAATGACACCCTCTCCTCTCCCGCCGTGCTCGACGGGCAATGGGCGATGTTCGATTATGCCCGCGGCTACAATCCGGTGCGCGCCGCCGTCGGCGTGATGGATGTTTTCCGGCTGCCCAAATTTTCCTACCACTTCTACCGGAGCCAGCGCGACGCCCAGGAACAGGGCCCGGGCTGGTGCGTCGGGCCGGTGGTGTTCATCGCCTCGCACTGGACCACCACCTCATCGCTCCGCCTCCCCGTATACAGCAACTGCGAGGAAGTGGAGCTGCGCTTGAACAACCGATTGATCGAGCGCCGGCGCCCGGCCCAGACCGCCCTCACGCAGCATCTGCCGCACCCTCCGTTCTATTTCGACCTGCCCGCCTTTGTCCCGGGAAAACTAGAGGCTACCGGCTACATCGGGGGGCAGCCCCAAGCGACCCAGCTGGTGGCTACTCCCGGCACCTTCGCCCGGCTGGAACTCGTCGTCGACGAACTCGGGGTGCACCCGCGGGCCGATGAACCCGATGTGCTTTTTGTGCACGCCCGGCTCTGCGATGCCGCCGGCACGCTCTGCGTCCAGGAAACAACCCCCATCAGCTTTACCGTCCATGGCGCCACCCTGTTGGGGCCAGCCACGGTGGAGGCTGGCGTGGCCTCCATTGTCGTGCGGGTGCCCGCCGGAGCCGCGGCCTTCACCGTGACCGCCTGCGCCACGGCGACGACGCAGGTCGGTCCCGCCACGCTGCGCTGGCCGGCCAAACCCTGAGCGGCCCGCGCGAGCCGTTGATCGTGCAGATATTTCGGCCGGGTGTCCATTGCCCCGCCCGGTCGTAGAATATATGGTTTCCCTTCGCCCCGTTCCGTGTGAAAGCTCGTCAACCCCCCGCCCATGACCCCGCTCCCCAAGTCTCTTGCCCTGCTGCTGGCCAGTGCGTGCCTCCTTTTCACTGCTTGCTCCAAGCCGGCCTCCTCGACGGCCACCGTCTCGACCTCACCAGCCGCCGTCAGGATCGGTTTCCTCGTCAAGCAGCCCGAGGAACCCTGGTTCCAGCTCGAGTGGAAGTTCGCCGACCAGGCCGCGAAGGAGCTGGGTTTCGAGGTCGTTAAGATCGGCGTGCCCGACGGCGAGAAAGTCCTCGCTGCCATCGACAACCTTGCCGCTTCGGGTGCGCAGGGTTTTGTCATCTGCACGCCCGACGCCCGCCTCGGCCCCTCGATTGTCGCCAAGGCCAGGCTTCGCGGCCTCAAACTCATTTCTGTGGACGACCGTTTCCTCGGGGCCGACGGCCAGCCCATCACCTCTGTTCCTTACCTCGGCATCTCCGCCTATAAGATCGGCGAATCCGTCGGCGCCGCGCTGCACGCGGAAATGTCGGCGCGCCAGTGGCCGGTTGCCGACACCGCCGTCTGCGCCGTCACTTTTGAGGAACTCGACACCGCCAAGGATCGCACCGACGGTGCCATCGCCGCCGTCCTGGCCGCGGGTTTTCCCAAGGATAAAATCTTCAAGGCACCGCAGAAGACCACCGACATCCCCGGCGCCTTTGACGCGACCAATATTCTCCTCACCCAGCATCCGGGCGTGAAACACTGGCTCATCTGCGGCATGAACGACTCCGCGGTGCTCGGCGCCGTCCGCGCCACCGAGGGCCGCGGGTTTGACGCCGCTCATGTCATCGGCATCGGCATCAACGGCACTGACTGCATCCCCGAGTTTGAGAAAGCCAGCCCCACCGGCTTTTTCGCCTCCTCGCTGCTCTCCGCCCGGCAGCATGGCGCCGACACCGCCACCATGCTCTATCACTGGATCAAGGAGGGCCGTGAACCGGCCCCCGACACCCGTACCGTCGGCGTCCTCATCAATCGCGCCAACTTTAGGCAGACCCTCAAGGATCAGGGCATCCGCTGAACCCGCGATCCCGTGGCCACCCGTCTCGCCTTCTCCGCCGTCACCAAGGATTTTCCGGGCGTGCGCGCCCTCGACGAGGTGTCGTTTGCCGCCGAGAGCGGCCGCGTTCATGCCCTCATGGGCGAGAACGGCGCCGGCAAATCCACCCTGCTGAAGATTCTCAGCGGGGCTTACACCCCCACCCAAGGCACGCTTGAGATCGACGGCCGGCCCCTGATCTTTCGCGGCACGGCCGATGCCCTCGCGGCCGGCGTTGCGGTCATCTACCAGGAGCTGTTTCTCGTGCCGGAGATGTCCGTGGCGGAAAACCTCTTCCTCGGCCACCTGCCTGCCCGCCATGGCATCATCAACCGGCGCCAGTTGCTCGCCGACGCCCGGCGCCAGCTGGCTTGGGTCGGCGAGGACATCGACCCCGACACCAAGGTCGGCCGCCTGCCCATCGCGCAGCGACAGCTGGTGGAGATTGCCAAGGCCCTTTCCCGCGGCGCCCGCGTCATCGCCTTCGACGAACCCACCAGCAGTCTTTCCTCCCGCGAGGTCGAACGGTTGTTCGCAGTCATCCGCGATCTCCGTGCCCGCGGTCATGTCGTGCTGTATGTCACGCACCGCATGGACGAGGTCTTCGCCATCTGCGATGCCGTGACCGTGCTCCGCGACGGCCGGCATATCCGGACCTTCGACAGCATGACCGGCCTCACGGTCGACGAGATCATCCGCCAGATGGTCGGCCGCGACCTGAAGAATGTCTTTAACTACAGCCCGCGCCCGCTTGGAGCGCCCGCGCTGGAGGTCAGGCAGGTCACCGGCCCGGGACTGACAGCACCGGTTTCCCTCCATGTCGCCGCTGGAGAGATTGTCGGCCTGTTCGGCCTGGTCGGGGCCGGGCGCAGCGAATTGCTCAAGCTTATCTACGGGGCCGTGCGATGCACCGGCGGTTCCATCCGCCTCGATGGCGCGGGGGCGACCCCGGCATCTCCGCGCGACGCCATCAACCGCGGACTCGTGTTTTGTCCCGAGGACCGGAAGCGGGACGGCCTCATCCCCGTCGGCTCGGTCGAGGAAAACATCAACCTCTCCGCCCGTCGTCATCACGCCACCGGTGGCTTTGTCCTCAATAACCGTTGGGAGCGCGCCAATGCCGAGAAGCATGTCGCCACCCTCGGCATCAAGACCGCCTCCCTCGCCACCGCCATCGGCTTTCTCTCCGGCGGCAACCAGCAGAAGGCCATCCTCGCCCGCTGGCTTTCGGAAAATATTCGCGTGATTCTGCTCGATGAACCGACCCGCGGCATCGATGTCGGCGCGAAAAGCGAAATCTACGCCATCATCCAGCGGCTGGCCGCCTCGGGAGTCGGTGTGCTTTTTGTGTCCAGCGAACTGACCGAAGTGCTCGGCCTGGCGGACCGGGTGCTCGTCATGCGCGGCGGCGCCCTCTCCGGCGAATTCGCCCGCACCGAAACCACCGAGGAGCGTGTGCTCAAGGCCGCGCTGCCCCCCACTACCTGAACCAATCTTTCCCATGAAAAATCGTGCCAGTGGCTTTCAACAATTCTGGGACCGTGCCGGCATGCTGGTCGTCTTCGCGGTGCTCTTCATCGGCTGCTCGCTGTTGGTGAACGGCTTCTTCTCCCGCGTGAACATGGAGGGGCTGCTGCTCGCCGTCTCCACCATCGGCATCATCGCCTGCACCATGCTGTTCTGCCTCGCGGCCGGCGCCTTTGACCTCTCGATCGGCTCCGTCGTGGCCTGCGCAGGCGTCGTCACCGCGGTGGTGATCAACCGGTCCGGCAGCGTCGGGCTGGGCGTGATCGCCGGCTTGGGACTGGGCGTGGCGGTTGGTCTGGTCAATGGACTCCTTATCGCCCGGGCGGGGATCAACGCCCTCATCGCCACCCTGGCGACCATGCAGATTGTCCGCGGCCTTGGCTACATCGTCTCCGACGGCAAGGCGGTCGGCATCTCGCAGGAATCTTTTTTCGGCCTCGGCAACTCGGCCTTCGCCGGTATTCCCACGCCCGTCTGGATCTGCGCGGCATGCTTTGTAATTTTTGGATTCCTGATTGAACGCACCACTTTCGGCCGGAACACCCTCGCCCTCGGCGGCAACGCTGAGGCCGCCCGTCTCGCCGGCATCCCGGTGGATCGCGTCAAGATCATCATCTTCACCCTGCAGGGTGGAATCGCCGCACTTGCCGGCATCGTGCTGGCCTCGCGCTTCACCAGCGGCCAGCCGATGGTGGCCCAGGGTCTGGAGCTCGATGTCATTGCCGCCTGCGTGCTGGGCGGCGTCTCGCTTACCGGCGGCATCGGCAAGATGACCTATGTCATCGCCGGCGTACTGATCATGGGCACGGTGCGCAACGCCATGAATCTGCTCAACGTCCCGACCTTCTACCAATACATTGCCAGCGGCCT
This sequence comes from Opitutaceae bacterium, assembly GCA_043741015.1. Classification (GTDB taxonomy): domain Bacteria; phylum Verrucomicrobiota; class Verrucomicrobiia; order Opitutales; family Opitutaceae; genus Lacunisphaera. The sequence continues at coordinate 1,826 of JAYUBB010000185.1, read as the reverse complement.
GATTCTGCTCGCCGCCGTGGCCTTTGACCGGATCAAGCAGCGCGGCTCCGGCCATTGAGCGCACCTCCGTTTAAATGAGCGCGTTTTGTTTTATGACCTGAGAATACCAGCGCGCGCTCAGCTTCGGGGTGCGCCGCTGGGTCGCGAAATCGTTATAGACGATGCCGAACCGGCGCTGATAGCCATCCTCCCACTCGTAGTTGTCCATGAACGACCAGAGAAAGTAGCCCTTCACCGGCACGCCGTCCTTCATCGCAGAGCGAAGTTGCGCAAGGTAGTTGCGGATGCATTCCCGCCGGTGCAGGTCCTGCACTTCGCCGTTTACCGGCGGCACCTCGTTGTAGCCCGCACCGTGCTCGGTGATGTAGAGCGGCAACGGCCCGTAAAGCTCGGTCACGAATTTCGGCCCCCAATACAAAACCTGCGGCATCAGGTAGAGCCAGGTGCAGTCGGAACGCGGATAGTTCGCCGGAAACTCGATCTTCTCCGGCCGGCCGCCCTTGCCCGCGCGGACAAAGAAACCGGTATAGATGTTGAGCCCGAGAAAATCCATCTGCTGGGAAATCAGCTTGAGGTCACCACGCTCCACCCGGGCCGCCGCCGTCCCGGTGATCTTCCGATAACCGGCACTGTAACGACCGGTGAACAACGGGTCGAGCACCCGGATGTTTTCCTCGACAAAGGCGCGCTTCGCCGCGGCCACGTTCGCCGGCTGCAGGTCCACCGGCGTGGGTACGATGACATTATCGGTCAAGCCGACCCGCGCGCCCCTGCCGCCGTGTTCACGCACGGCCCGGACCCCGTGGCCATGGGCGATGAGTGCATGATGGTGGGTCTGATTCACCACCTGCTCGCTCTCGCGGAGACCGGGCGCTTTCTGCCCGGTGCCGTAGCCGAGCCGCGTGAAGCAGAAAATTTCATTCAGGGTGATCCAGTTTTTCACCCGGTCGCCATAGGCCTGCACGATGGTGTCGGCATACTGCGCGAAAGCCTCGGTAACACCCCGCACCCGCCAGCCGCCTTCATCCTCCAAGGCCTGCGGCAGGTCCCAGTGAAACATCGTGACCCACGGCGTGATGCCGTGCTTCTGCAGTGAATCAAAAAGCCGGTGGTAGAAATCCACGCCCTTCTGGTTCACCACGCCGCGACCGCCGGGCAGAATCCGCGGCCAGGCCAGCGACAGCCGGTAGTGGCGGATCCCCAGGCTCCGCATGAGCGCGAAATCCTGGTCGAACCGCCGGTAATGATCGCAGGCCACATCGAGGGTGTCGCCGTTGAGCACGGCCCCGGGCTGGCGGCTGAAAGTGTCCCAAACCGACGCGCTCTTGCCGTCCTCAAAGGCGGCGCCCTCGATCTGCGGGGCGGCGGTGGCGACGCCCCAGGTGAAGCCGGCGGGAAAGCGAAGTGGTTTCATTAAGAGTATGGGAGCAAGCTCGCTACCGTGTAATTCCCGCTGATTCGATCAACCGACACCCCACTCTATCACTTGCGTAAGCTGCCGCAAACCCGGACTACCGCGCGGGGATGATGTCGTGCATCTCCACGAAAAACACCAACGGCGCGTCATGCGGGAGCTGCGGCGGCCAGTCGGCGGCCTTGAACGACAGTGCCGGCGGCACGTAGATGAGTCCCTTCCCTCCGACTTTCAGCAGCTGCACCCCCTCGGCGAGCCCGGGCAACAGGTCCCGCACCACGACCTTGGCCCGGCTGCGCGAGAGCGGGGGCAGGCTTTTCCCGTCGGGCAACCCGGCGGCATAGCTGATCACGACGGTGTCGCCCGGCTTCGGCGTGTCTCCGGTTCCCTCTTCCGTGATGCGAAAGTGCAG
>JAYUBB010000184.1:0-15351 GCA_043741015.1 Opitutaceae bacterium | reverse complement strand
AACGACTCCGACATCGCGATGGTCAACGGCGCCAGCGCCGCCCTCGCCATCTCCGACATTCCGTGGAACGGGCCGATCGGCTGCGTCCGCGTCGCCCTGATCGACGACCAGTTCGTCGCCAATCCGACCATCGAGCAGATGTTCTCGTCCGCCCTCGACCTCATCTACGTCGGCAACGCCAAGGACATGCTGATGATCGAGGGTTCCGCCGACCAGATCGCCGAGGAGAAGTTCATCGAGGCGCTCGCGTTCGGCCACCAGGCCATCCAGCCCATCATCGCCGCGATCCAGGAGCTCGTGAAGCTTGCCGGCAAGCCGAAGCAGACCTTCAAGCTCGTGGGCGCCACCCCCGAGGCCCGCGCCATCATCGAGCGCGTCGTCCCCGCCGAGCGCGTCTCCGCCGCCATCTTCGGCTTCGAGAAGAACGTCCGCTCCGCCAACGTGAAGCTGCTCAAGGAAGAAGCCAAGGCCGCCCTCACCAAGGAACTCGGCGAAGGCAAGTTCACGGATGTCGACCTCAACGTCGTGTTCGAGGATCTCCAATACAAGGCCTACCGCGCCACCGTCCTCGCCAAGGGCGTCCGCTCCGACCACCGCGACGCGAAGGCCCTCCGCCCGCTGAGCTCCCAGGTCGGCGTGCTGCCCCGCGTCCATGGTTCCGCCATGTTCCAGCGTGGTGACACCCAGAACATCGCCATCGTCACCCTCGGGCCGACGAAGGAAGCCCAGGACATGGATGGCCTCACCGGCGGTGCGACCTCCAAGTCGTTCATCCTCCACTACAACTTCCCGCCGTTCTCCGTCGGTGAAGCCGGCCGCTTCATCGGCCCGGGTCGCCGCGAAATCGGCCACGGCGCGCTCGCCGAGCGCTCCCTCGTTCCGATTCTCCCACCCGAGGATGTCTTCCCCTACTCCATCCGCGTTGTCTCCGAGATCATGGCCTCCAACGGCTCGACCTCGATGGCCTCGATCTGCGGCGGCTGCCTCGCCCTCATGGACGCCGGCGTGCCGATCATTGCCCCCGTCGCCGGCATCTCCTGCGGCCTCATGACCGAGATGGCCGCTGACGGCACCATCACGAAGTGGACCACCATCACCGACATCCTCGGTGAGGAAGATCACTTCGGCGACATGGACTTCAAGGTCGCCGGCACCACCAAGGGCATCACGGGCTTCCAGCTCGACCTCAAGATCAACGGCCTGCCCTTCGAGATCGCCAAGACCGCCATCATGCAGGCCCGCGACGCCCGCATCGAGATCCTCAAGTCGATGCTCGCCTCGCTCCCGGCCCCCCGCAAGGACCTCAGCCAGTACGCCCCCCGCATCCAGACGATCCAGATCGATCCCGAGAAGATCGGCCTGCTCATCGGGCCCGGCGGCAAGACGATCCGCCGCATCACCGAGACGACCGGCGCGCAGATCGACATCGCCGACGACGACTCCGGCAAGGTCTTCATCTACTCGAACAATGCCGACGCGATGAACCGCGCCATGCAGGAAATCGACGCCCTCTGCGGTGGCGGTTCCCAGATCGAGATCGGCAAGATCTACACCGGCCGCGTCACCGGCACCAAGGAGTTCGGCGCCTTCGTCGAGTGCATGCCGGGCAAGGAAGGCCTGGTGCACATCTCCGAGCTGGCCGACTTCCGCGTCCGCCGCACCGAGGATGTCGTCAAGGTTGGCGACTCCATCACGGTCAAGTGCGTCGGCATCGACGAGCGCTCCGGCAAGGTCCGTCTCAGCCGCAAGGCCGCGATGGCCGAGCTCGAGGCCCAAAAGCAGGCCGGTGGTGGCGAACCCGCCCCCGTCGAGGCCGCCCCGGTCCAGTCATAACCTGACCGTCACATAAACCCCAAAGCCGCGACCCAGGTCGCGGCTTTTTTCTTTCCGCAGCCCCAAACCCAACTACCGTCTGCTCCTCTTGTCGTCCGTCGCCCACAAGTTTCTCCGCCCCATCGCCGTCTTCGAGGCCTTCAAAGGCGCCATCGTGCTCATCGCGGGTCTGGCTTTGCTGGGTTTTCTGGACCGCGACAACGAGGCCTTTGCCGAGCAAATCATCCGCCACCTCCATCTCGACCCCGCCCAACATTACGCGAAAATTTTCATCATGACCATGGCGTCGCAAAGCGATTCCCAGTTGATGGCCTTGGCCAGTTTTTTCTCTGTCTATGCTGCCGTCCGATTTTTCGAAGCTTACGGGCTGTGGTTTGAGAGGCGTTGGGCCGAGTGGCTCGCCGCGCTCAGCGGCGGGGTTTACCTGCCCATCGAGATTTATGAGCTCTGGCGCCATGTCACTTGGATCAAACTCGGTGTGTTCGGCCTGAATGTGCTTGTCGTCGCCTATATGGTCTGGTTGCTGACCGAAACCCGCCGCCGGCACGCCGCCGCGGAAAAGAAACTGACAGCGGCCGGTCCCTGATTTTTAGCTGGCGGCTTTCATGAAGATCCTGGTCACCAACGATGACGGCATCAACTCGCTCTTCCTGCACGAACTTGTCTTCGCGCTGAAAGCCGCCGGCCACGAGCTTTACGTCGTGGCCCCCGTGAACGAGCAGAGCTGGACCGGCGCCTCCAAGACCCGGGGCCGGCCCGTCAAGTCCGCTGCGGTGGATCGCGGCTTCGGCTGCCCCACCTGGATCGTGGACGGCACGCCCTCCGACTGCGTCAACATCGCGATCGCCCATCTGCTGCCTGTCAGGGTCGAGGGGGTCGTCAGCGGCATCAACGTCGGCTTCAACTGCTCGCTCGGCTTCATCATTGCCAGTGGCACGGTGGCCGGTGCTTGGGAAGGTGCGCTCCACGGCCTGCCCGCCCTGGCGGTTTCGCAGGATGTGTCGGAGGAGGTCTACCACCACCTCAAAGAGCATGGCGGTCAGCCCGAGGGCGAACTCCTCGCCACCTTGAAAGTCTCGGCTGCCCGCGCCGCCCGGCTCGCCGGCGAGTTGCTGCCCGCCACCCCACCGCGCAGCTTCACCGTGCACAACCTGAACTTCCCCCAACCCTGCCGGCCCGACACCGTGCTCAAGCAGACCGTGCCGGCGCATTTTTTCGTGCCCGGCCTCTTCTCCGCCGCCGACGACCAGGGCCGACACCAGCTCATCTGGACTGAGGGGGAGGACGTCTCGCCACCGGAAATGCTTACCGACCTCAAATGCGTCGAATCGGGCTTCATCAGTCACACCATCCTCGATTACCGCCGGCTGGGACACTGAGTGCTCTCATACAACAAGGGCCATTGTATCTACGAATGTTTCTTGTGACTCGCGCAATTTCGATGAACCACGGTCATTATCCATAATTCAGATTTCCCTTTGGTTTATGATCGCAACATCAACTGAATCGCCGGCAACCGGATTGGGGACGCGTCACGGTTGGCGCCTCTTTGTCCTGTCGTTTACCGCGCTGTTCCTGGAGTTGATGGTCATCCGCTGGGCCCCGTCGGAGCTGCGCCTCATCGCATATTACGCCAACCTGCTCCTCGTAAGTTCGTTTCTTGGCCTCGGCATCGGCGCCCTGCTCACTGCCCGGGACTGGCGATTGTTCCGGTTCTTCCCGCTCTTTCTCGCCGCCAGCGTTTTCCTGCTGCTCTGCTCCGCTGCGGTGAAGCTACCGGGGGGAAGTGGCGAGTGGCGCTTCGCAACAGGCGGCAATCACCTTTCCTCCTATCTGTTGCTGGTGCTGGTGTTCTTGCTCAATGCCCTCACCTTTGTGCCGCTCGGCGAGGAAATCGGGCGAGAAATCCTGCGGCAACCACCGTTGCGGGCCTACTCGTGGGACCTGGCGGGCAGCCTCGCCGGCACCTTGTGCTTTGGATTGTTTTCATTCGTACGTTTTTCTCCTTTGCTGGGAATAGCGTTGGTCATGGGTCTGATCCTGCTCGTCAGCACGCCCCGGCAGCGCTGGTGGGCGCTGCCGGTCTTTGGCCTTATCCTCGCCGCCCTCGCGCTGAACCATCGCTCGCCCACCCTTTGGTCGCCTTACTATTTCATTACGATCAACGAAAATGACGCCCGGGCCACCCTCGGATCTTCGCAGGCTCAGATGGTGGATCGCCCGATCGCTGCGCCGCCGCCTGAAGTGCGCACGATGCGGGATCCACCGATCTATACGGTCCGCGTCAACCAGGATTTTTATCAGATGCACGGTTCGGTCGATCTCGCCCGCTATGTGCCCGGCGGCTGGCGCCACCAATTGATCACACAGACCCTGACGCAATACACCGTGCCCTATCATCTCATCAAGCCACCCGTCCGCGTACTCGTGCTGGGCGGCGGCGGCGGCATGGATGTCGAGACCGCCTTGCTGCAGGGCGCTCAACACGTGGATGTCGTCGAAATCGACCCGGTGCTGCCCGCCCTGAGCAACCGATTCAGTTCGTCGGCCCCCTACCGTGATCCACGGGTGGTGCTGCACATCGACGATGCGCGCGCCTTTCTGCAGCGCAACCATGATCAATTCGATCTCGTCGCCTTCGGCTATTTGGACAGCCAGGCATTGTTCAGTTATGGGGCCAGTCTCCGGCTTGATGGTTACATTTATACGGTGGAGAGCTTCCGCCAGGCCTATGCGAGTGTCCGCGAAAACGGGGTGATGGCCGTGTGGTTTTTTGCCGGGAGTGACTGGATGGCCCAAAAACTCGTGCAAATGGTCGAGCACGCCACCGGGCTGGTCCCCTTGGTCTATGTGCGCGGCCCCAAAGTGGTCATCGTCGCACCCAAGGGGCGGCTGCAGTCGTTGCCTGCAGAAATCTCGGATTGGCAGCTCACCCGCGCAGTCCGTACGCCCGTCGACCTCGCCACCGATGACTGGCCCTACCTCTATCTCGAACGGCGTGGCATCCCCACCGATTATGCCTTGGTCATAGGCATTCTGCTGACCGTTTCAGTTCTGATTGTGTTAGGTTTGCGCGGCACCGGGTTTGCACCGAATGACCGTCACTTTTTTTTCCTCGGGTGGGGCTTCTTGCTCCTGCAAACCAAGAGTATCAGCGACTGTTCGCTTTATTTCGGGACTACCTGGGTTGTGACGACGCTGATCATTACAGGCGTTTTGCTGATGGTGCTGCTGGCCAACTGGCTCGCGCTTCGCTTCATCCGCACTTTCAGCCTTTGGCTGTATGTGCCGCTGTTTGCCTCCCTCCTGCTGCTCCTGGCGGTGCCGCGGGAGCTGATTCTCGGGCAGGACATGGTGCAACGAGTGCTGTGGACCATTCTGGTCGTGCCGCTGCCGGTTTTTTTCGCCGGACTGATCTTCTCCACTTCCTTTAAGGACGCCATCAATCCCGCCGCACTCTTCGGCGCCAACCTCCTGGGCGCAACCATCGGCGGTTTCTGCGAATACCTGGGCATGTGGACGGGCAGTCATGCCTTGGGCTACCTGGTGCTCGCCGCCTATGCCGGCAGCCTGGTCTCCCGGCTGCGGCACCGCGCTACGGCGGCGTGAAGGGCCCTGTTCGAGGAGACGCGCGGCCCGACAGCGTCAGCTTCTCAATCAAGGAGGGCAAGCTCGTCGGCTTCCCCCGGTCCCACTCTGGGAAAAAGCGACCCCGCCCATCGCGGGCTTCACTTCCGCCGGGCTTCCTCGACGGCCTTCATCAGGTCGGGAATGTCGTACGGCTTGGGCAGGCTCGTGCAAAATCCGTAGGCGCGCGGGTTGGCCATGACCGGATCGTTGGAATAACCACTGGAGGCGATGGCCCGGATGCCAGGATCGGCCTTGAGCAATTCCTGGAGGGCGTCTTTGCCGCCCATGCCGCCGGGGACGGTGAGATCAAAGATCACCAGGTCGAAGGCGTAGCCCGACTGGCGCCCCGCCGTGTAGGCCCGGACCGCCTCAGCCCCGTCGGCGGCAAATACGGTTTCATGGCCCGCCAGAGAAAGCATCCGGCCGGCCACGCGCCGGATGACATCCTCGTCATCCATGACGAGCACGCGGGCCGGACCGTGGCCCCGGGCCCATGGTGTCGCCGTCGCTGCGCGGGGTGTTTCCTTGCGGGCGGCGGGCAACCAGATCCGGAAGGTGGTGCCCTGCCCGACCCGGGACTCGACCTCGATGTGCCCGTGGTGCTTCTTGATGATCGAACGCACCGTGGCCAGGCCGAGGCCGCTGTTGCCCGCCTTGTCTTTGGTGGAGAAATACGGATCGAAGATCCGGGGGAGGTTCTCGGACGGGATGCCCTTGCCCGTGTCGGCGAGGGTGAGCTTGAGATAGGTGCCGGCCGGCAGGGTGTCCACTTCGCCGTCTCCCAGCGTGGCGGGCGCCAGCACGATGCTGACCACGCCGCCGTCTGGCATGGCCTGCACGGCGTTGATGACGAGGTTGTGGACCACGCGGGAAATCTGCCCTGCATCCACGTCGCCCGGCGGCAGGTCGGGCGGGTAGTCGAAGTCGAAGCGCACATTGGACCCATGCCGCGCAAAATTCGCGGCCTCCTTCACCACGTCCGGCAGGAAGACGCTGGTGCGCACCGGGTCGCCGCCCTTGGCGAAGGTGAGCAGCTGCTGCGTGATGTCGCGCGCCCGCCGCGCTCCGCGCTCGGCCTCGGAGATGCAGTCGCCGGCGGCGGCCATCACGCGCTTGTCCATCGCCGCCAGGCCAAGGTTGCCCAGGATGGCGGTGAGCAGGTTGTTGAAATCATGCGCGATGCCGCCGGCCAGCACGCCCAGCGACTCGAGCCGGGAGGAACGCTCCAGCTCGCCCTGCAGCCGCGCCTCCTTCTCCAGCTGGCGGCGAATCTGCTCGGTCTGGGCCCGCACCCGCCGGCGCAGCACCATGCCCCAAGTGATAATGAGCAGGGTGAACAGGGCCAGCCCGCCGACCGCGTACCCCGTCCGGCGCGCCGTCCACCACGGCGGCAGCTCCAACACGCTCACATCGGCCGGCGTGCGCAGCTCCAGCCGGAAACTGTGCGGCCGGCGGTATTCGTCGAATTCCACCACATAGACGCCCGTCAGCTCGAGCCGGCTGCCCGTCGCGGGCGGGACCCAGCCCGCGGTGTCGTGCAGGGTCGCGTCAAAAACCGTGTCACCCGACTGCAAGATCAGCTTGGCCTGCGCCCCTTCGGTCACGGTCTGGCGCAGGACGGCGGGGATGCGCACCAGGCGGGCATCCGCCTCGGGCAGGAGGGCGGCCACGCTGGTCAGCTCTTGCGGTGTGATCACCGTTCCTGCCTTGACGGTGCGCCAGACCGCTTCGCGCAGGACTAGGCGGTTGCCGGCCCGACCCGGAAATCCGACGGCTTCCACCCGGTCCCCGGGACGAAGCTGGCCGGTTTCGCGCGTCAGCACGAACAGGCCCCCGCCCGCGTCCTGCAGGTAAAGGTAGCGCCCGGGCTCGTGCAGCAGGATTTGGCCGGTCAGCCGTACGCGGTGGTTGGACAACTGCGCCGCGGTGAACTGGCGCAGCCCGGAAATCGTCTGGGCCGGCACTGCATAGGGATCCGCCGGTCTCGGCTCGTCCACCAGCACGGCCTCGCGGCTCTGGACCCACAGACGGATGTCGGTGAGCTCCCGATTCACGTTGACCAGGGCGTTGCACACGCCGCGCACCCGCACCAGCGCCCCCTGCAGGGATTCGATCGACTTGTCCTCGGGCAGATAGGCTGTGAATTCGCCCGTCAGCGTCGTCAGATCCAGCCGGGTCCAGCCCCCTTCCTGCGCCACTTGGCGCACATAGCCGTGCATTTCCACTCGCTGGCCCTCCTCCGCCCCGGACAGCGCCTGTTCCAGCGTGATGCTCCGCACAGGCGGCAGCGCCATCGTGCCTAGGTAGGAAGCCTCGATCAGCTCGACCTCCGGGACAAACGATCCGCGCACGGTCACGCCCGTGAGAGCGAGCGAGGAGCCCGCCGCCAGCACCCCGCCGCGTCCCGGCTGGCGCCGCACCCGCACTCCCCCGCTGGCATCCTGCAGATAGAAAAATTCGGCGCGCCCGTCCGCCCAGGTCACCACACCCCGAAGTGTGACCGGATATCTTTTTTCCGCCTCGTCGGCGGGCAAGTCCAGCACGTGCTCCGCCAGCCGCAGACGCAACGGCGCCCGGCCGGGAATCTGGAGGCCCGGCACCGTCAGGGCCGAGCGACCGGTCGTGCGGAAAAGGGCCTCGCGCAGCGTCCAGCCGGCTTCACCCGCCACCGGCCGGCCGATGACCTCGACGGCCGCGTTTTCCGGCAGCAGCTCGGGCTGGGCGGTCGCGATCACGATCTGCGTTGATTCATCGCGCACCGTGATCGATTTGCCCGAGTCCTGCGTCCGCACCTCGCCGACCACACGCACCCACGGCTGCCTCGTGGTGGCCAGCTGGTCCAGCAGGGTGCGCGGCAGCTTGAAACGCTCATCGTCGGCCAGCCAGCCCAGCACATCGATATCGGTGCGGCGCGACGTCCAGCAGTCGATCTGCTGGAGATTGCCCGACGGATCGCGCGTGGGCACATAGACAGCCCGGAACCGGATCCGCGCCCCGACCAGCTGCGGGATCGGGTCCGTCCCGCTGATTTGCAGGCGCAAGCTTATCACCCGGTTTTCGCAAAGGACTAAAAACAGCACATGGGTGGGGTCCGGGTCGCTTTGTCCGAAGACATGGCCTTCACCCTCGACCCAACGGGCGTCCAGTTGCGCGAAGTCGCCGACCCGGCCCGCCAGCGGCATCGGCGCCGGCAGTGCGTTGTCGGCCAGCACCGTGGCCGTGACCAATTCCCCCGCAAAACCCTCCGCCGGCATCACCGTGCCTTCCAGCCTGATCCGCTGACCGCTCTGGATGGGCAGCGCCCGGCCGCGCATCGGCAGATAGCAACCCTGGCCGGCGCTCTCGCCCCACAGCAACTTCCATTGCGAGTCGTAATAATAAACTATAAGCTCCATCCGCACCGGATGGGACTTCTGCTTCTCCGCGTCGCTCAGGTTCCAAAATTCACCGCCCGTGGTGATGACTGCGGGCACCACCGGCTCAGCCGGCGCCGAAACCGGCGCCTGTGCCTGCAATCGGGCGTTACCGGCCAGACAGGCGATCAACAATATCCCGCTGCGAGACAGGACGCGCAGCCAAGGGCGTTTGGCGGGGGACTGACAGGAGGGGGGCACTTTGCGGGGCGAAACGGGGGTAACCAGGATCGCGTTTATACTCCATTTATCGACGAATGGAATGATGGACTTGAGGCATTCCTTGCTCTCCCGCCACGGTCAGTTGGCGCCCTCATCGGCGCTATCGACCCTTCTGTTGGCCCGCAGTGAAGCCGGGCGCCCGGTTGCGGTCAGTTCCGGCCCCGGTCTCTGTTCCCCCGCCCGGCCGCACCACGGCCCGGCACAGTGCGGCCGGCCAGCCATCCTGTCCGCCATAGGCTCGGCGACGGCGGAAGGTTTACCCGCCTTTGGCGGCGCCGAAGGCGACCAAGGCCCCGCGAAGGCGGGTTGCGTTCGACGTAAAACCGTGCTTTTTCGCCGGCTCGCATGATCGAAGTCGAAAATCTGACCCGCGTCTTCCGCACCTACAAAAAGCAGCCCGGCTTCTGGGGCGGCGTGAAGGGATTGTTCAAGCGCGAATTCGAGGAGACCCGCGCGGCGGACAACGTCAGCTTCTCGATCAAGGAAGGCGAGCTGGTCGGCTTCCTCGGACCCAACGGCGCGGGCAAGACCACCACCCTCAAGATGCTCTCCGGCCTCATCTATCCGACCAGCGGCTCGGCCCGTGTGGCTGGTTTCGATCCCTCAAAACGCGAGAACGCCTACCGCCGCCTCTTCGCCCTCGTGCTCGGCCAGAAAAATCAGCTCTGGTGGGACCTGCCCGCGATCGAATCATTCCATCTCCTCCGTGCCATCTACGGCCTGCCCGCCGACCAGTTCAAGGCCACACTCGACGAGCTGGTGCTGCTGCTCGGGATCGGACCCAAGCTCAACGTCATGGTCCGCGAACTTTCCCTCGGCGAACGCATGAAGATGGAGCTCATTGCCGCCCTCCTCCACCGCCCGCGCGTACTTTTCCTCGACGAGCCCACCATCGGCCTCGATGTCATCTCGCAAAAGGCCGTGCGCGAGTTCCTCCGCGACTACAACCGCCGCTACCGGACAACCATCCTCCTCACCAGTCACTACATGGCTGACATCTCGTCGCTCTGTGAGCGGGTGATCGTCATTGACCACGGCAAGAAGATCTACGACGGCGATCTCGATCGCATTGCCGGGGCCGGCGCCCGCCAGCGTATCATTAAGTTCAAACCCCGGGACGGCGCTTTCCCTGCCGACTGGAAACCTGCACACGGCGAGTGTAAGGTCTGCGAAGATGGCGAGATCGTGCTCCACGTCCCCAGCGAGCACGTGACCGCGGTCTGCCAGCAGATCCTCAACCACGGCGCCGTGGACGACATCACCATCCAAGACGTGCCCTTGGAGGACATCATCAGCGAGCTGTTCTCACGCGGGGTGACAGCAGGCCGCTGAACGCGGTCCAAGCTTCGGATTGCCAAACGTCCGGGCCCGGTCCAGCGTGCGGCAAAACACCACCATGCCTGAATCCGCCTCGCCCGTCCTGCCTGCTCCTGTTTCCATCCGACCCAAGGTGCTGGTCGTGGACGACGAACTCGGCCCCCGCGAGAGCATCAGCTACCTGCTGCAGGATGAATTCGAAGTGATGGCGGTGGACCGAGTGGACCGCGGACTCGACCTGCTCACCCGCGAATCATTCGCCGTAGTCGTGATGGACATCCGCATGCCACAGAAAAACGGCATCCAGGGCCTGGAGGCCATGCGCAAGATCGATCCCGAGGTCTCCATCATCATGATGACCGGCTATGGCGCCCTCACCACGGCCCAGGCTGCGATCAGCCTCGGGGCCAACGAATATCTTAAGAAACCCTTTGACGTCGACGTGCTCCAGCAATCCGTGCGCCGCCATGCCACCGAGGGCCTCGAGCGCAAGAAACACATCGCGATGTTCAAGCAACTTGAGGGCATGTATGAGTCGGTCAAGACCGAGCAGAAAAAGCAGCAACTGACCGCCGGCTTCAGCCAGGCCGCGGCGGAAATGGTCCACGATATCTGCAACCCGCTCGTCGTCGCCATCGGCTACACCAACATGCTCCTCGACGAAGTGCGCCAGTTGCCGCCAGTCGGGCGCAACGTGGAGCGAATCCTGCATTATGCGGAGACGCTTGAGAAATGCTCTTCGTTCTGCCTGCACCTGGCCGAGTCCTGGCGGCAGACCACCCGCCACTCCGGCGAGGTTGACGTGGTGGACCTCTATGCCACCGCTGTGGACACCAAGACCGTGCTTTTTTTCGGCAGCAACCGCGTCGATGTCGCCGGCACCAAGGGCTCCTTGATCAATGGTGTCCGCTTTGAGGTCGTGCGCCTCCTGCAGAATCTGGTGAAGAACGCCCTGGAGTCCGGGGCCACCCATGTTGCCGTCACGATCATGCGACAGGACGGCCGTATCGTGCTTTCGGTCGCCGACAACGGCAGCGGCCTGTCCCCCGCCATTCTTGAGAGCATTCTCAAGAAACCCATCGAGTCCACCAAGGCGCACGGCACCGGACTTGGCATGACGATCTGCCGGCATATTGTCTCGGCCCACCAGGGGGAGATGAATGTCGCGGCCCGGCCCGGCGGCGGCACGGTCTTCACGATGTCGTTCCCCGCCGCTCCGGCTGGAAACTAGGGCTGGTTCGCCAGTTTTGTGAGTTCTGACCGCAACCATGCGGCCACCGCCGCATGGTCCGGCACGACAAAGCTGCGGCTCGCCGCCACGCTCCGGCAAACTTCCTCGAACAAGGCGATCTCCCCCAGCAACGCCCGCGCCAGCACGCGCTGGTCGGGGCCGGTTTCGATGGCTGTCTGCGCAAGACGATTTGCATCCAGCCATTGTTCCGCCTTGCGCGCCTCGGGCCGTGCCGGACGGCCCGCCAGCCGCGCCTCCTCCGCCAGCAAAGCATAGACGTGATCGGTGACGAGCTTGTTCAGCCAGTGCATCGCAGAACGCGGCTCAGGCCGGGCGATCTTCTTGGCTACCCAAACTGATTTTTGCCAGAATGCCGCGGTATGTTTGCTGAATTCTTCCGCTCCCATCGTAAGTCCAGCCCATTCCACGTCCAATGCGGTCAAGCGTCGTTCCCAAACTTTGCCGCCAACCAGCACCCGGTAACCGGAGCCCAGCAGAAAAGCGCGAGTTTCTAGGATTCCACGATGCAAACGAGTCGGCATCCAATTGACCCATTCCGGATGCCTCATGCCCCAATAGACCAGTTTCATCTGCCAGGCCGCGAGTGGAACGAAGTCAATCTCAAGTCCGCTTTCAAAAACTGCACTTACCTTGATCACACCGCGCGGAGTCCGCTCGGCGTGGGCGCACCAGGGCGGCGCGATTCCGGACAGCCATGCTGTTTGGTGATACCGTTCGGGACTTGTAGAGATCAGGTGAAAATCCCAATCCGACCACTGATCGACGACGACGACACTTTGGGCCCGCGAACCGGCGAGCACGAGCGCTTCGACGTCGGATTGTCGACGTGCCCAGTCGACGATGCGGGCCTCAAATTCGTGCGGGGTCATGCTGCCCGTTGTTTTGGGCGCGGTGACACTGTGGGGCAAATCTCTTTTGCACCCCGGGCTTGCCGTCATCCCTGATGTGCGCCTAGCGTGACAGTCGCGGTTCTGTGCTGGCGTGGGCACAACTCCTTTCCTGAGTTGGAATCTCGCCCGCCCCCGCTCATTACCCGACCGGAAATCATCCCCCCAGTGATACCCACCCATCCGACCGACCCCGCTTTGCTTCCCGTCCATGCGCCGTCGCGTTAAGATCACCGGCATCGGCCCGGTTACCCCGGCGGGTATCGGCCGCGAGGCCTTCTTTCGCGGCATCAACGAGTCCGTCAGCCGCGTCCAGGCCATCACCCGCTTTGATCCCGCGGCGGGCACATTCATGGGTGCCGAGGTGAGTAATTTCGATCTTAAGGAATATGCCCCGGAGGAAAATCCCCGCCGCCTCTCCCGCCACACCCAGTTCGGCCTGGTCGCAGCGATTCTGGCCATCAGGGATGCGGGTCTGACCGTTGAGGAAATCGGCCAACTCAATCCCGCTGTGGTGACCGGCACCTCCATCATGGATATCGACCGTATCAGCCGTGGCGTTCAGGTCGTGGCCAAGAAAGGCCCGCGCTATTCCATGGCCAGCACCATCTATGAATCATCCGTCGTGAGTGTCCCGGGGAAAATCTCCAATCATCTGGGTATCCCAGCCCGGATGATTGCGGTGCAGACTTCCTGCTGCTCGGGCCTTGATGCCATCGGCCAGGCGGCCGACCTGGTGGCCGAAGGACAGTGCGATCTGGCCATTGCGGGGGGCAGCGAGGCCCCGCTCTCATTTCATCCCTTGCTCGAATTCAATGCCGCGGAGCTGAGCCCAACGAATGACAGTGAAATCCCCCGGTCCTGCCGGCCCTTTGACCTCTGGCGATCCACCGGCGTGCTCGGCGAGGGGGCGGCCATGCTCATCCTTGAGCCGGAAGAGAGCCCGCGTCCGGCCTATGCCTGGATCACCGGTTACGGCTATGCCAGCGACGGCAACAAGCTCGCGGCCGAGGGCATCACCGATGCCGCCCACATCGCCTTGGCCAATGCCTCCCGGCGCGCCGAAGAGGTGGACTACATCTGTGCCTGGGGACCGGGACACCGGGCTATTGATGCGAATGAATCGACTGCCCTGCGGCAGATCTTCGGCAACCGCCTGACTAATATTCCTGTTACGTCCATCAAGGGGGCGATCGGAACCGCGTTGGCCGCCGCCGGCGCCATCGAAGTGGCGAGCGTCGCCCTGAGCCTGCGTCATGGCCAGATACCGCCCACGGTGAATTGGGAAACATCCGACCCCCAGTGTCCGTTGAACCTAAATTCGCAGACCCGCTATCTCAGTCCGCATGTGGCGATGGTGAATGCCCACGGTTTGTCCGGCAGCAACGCCGTCGTCGTGCTAGAGAAATCATGTCCCCGCTGATCCTCATCGCCGCCTTGGTGACCCTCGCGATTGGTCTGACTGTCTACTGGGCCAACCCCCATCGGTTTACCAACAAGGCCTTCATGGCCTTTGCCTTTATCAGCGCCGGCTGGCTCTTCTGTGTTTTCATGGCCATGCGTGCCGGCCTGCGTCTCCAAGTCGGTGAGCCCATCAGCCCACTTCCTTGGCTAAGGGCCGCCTCGGCCGTGGGAGCGTTCTTCCCTTTAATTATTTGGGTCATGAAGGAATCGATTCTGATGCCTGAATATCGGGATACTCGGTTCACTAAACGTGCCTTTGCTTGGTTTGTCATCGGTGGTGGCCTAGCATGGCTTTGCTATACGGACTCGTTCATTGCCGTGGATGCAGGAATCGCGAATCGTTCACGTGGCACGCCATACTTGGTTTATAGCAGCGTAAGTTTCGGATTATATTTATTGCTGATCGTCCAGACCTACAAGCAATGGCAAAGGCAAACTGGTATCCGCAGACTTGAGTTGCAGTTTCTAATCCTAAACGCCGGCATTGCCTGCCTGCTGGCCATTGTTGTCACTGCCGCGGGCAACTATCTCGATCTGCGTTTCCTGTCCCGGCTCACCCCGTTGATTATTTTGACTTTCTATGGTCTCACCGCCTGGGCCGTCACCATCCACCGCGTCTTCGACGCCCGGCAGGTATTTCTCTCGGTGGCGCAGCGGGTTGGCCTGATCACCGTGCTCAGTGCCGGCACCTACGCTTGCTGGCGGCTGCTCACCCCCGTGGTGCCGGTCCCGGGCGATCTGATTCTCAGTATCGCGCTCTGCAGCACCCTCGCTTTCTGGCTGGAGGGCAAGACCCGCGAATGGTTCAGCCTCAGCCCGTGGCAAAACACCGCCGCTACTCGTAAGACCGCCCTCGAACTCGCCCGCCGCGAGACCGATCCCGGCAAACTCATCGCGGAGTTCGAGGCCCTCCTCCGCTCCTGGGGTCAGACCGGCTACGCCGCCCTCCTCTTCGACAGCGGCGAGGTCTTTGTCTCGGGCAACATCGAGCTGGCCAAGGACCGCCCCGCTTACCATGCCCTGTGCAAGCAGGGCTGGAGCACGCCCGAGAGCCTCCTGCGCCTGCGCCCCGAGCCCGGCCTGGTCGATCTCCGGCAATTCGTCACCGAATTCAATCTCGGCCTCGTCGTCACCGCGCCTCGGGGCAGCGCGACGCCCTCGCTGCTGCTGGCCCTCGGCGTCAAGACCAACCACCGCCCCTTCACCTACCCTGAGGTGCAGCAGGTGCAGGAAGTCGCCGAGTTCATGGACAACATCCTCGCCCGCTCCCGCCTGTCCATGCAGGCCCGTCAGTCCGAACAGCTCGCCACCATCGGCCTGATCGGGGCCAGCC
>JAYUBB010000183.1:0-5020 GCA_043741015.1 Opitutaceae bacterium | reverse complement strand
GGATCGAGTAGAGGAACGGCGAACCCGGCCGGACGCCGAAGATCTTCGGGCCGTTGAGGCGCGGCGTCGCCGCAGGCTTGGGCGTGAGGATGACCGGCTCCGCTGGCAGCAGTGCGGGGACGGTGGCGGATTCAGCCGCAAGGACGAAAGGGGCGGACAGCAGCAAGGCTGCGGCGAGCAGGATGGAGTTTAAAAACAAGCGCAGCATAAAGGGGGTGGTAATTATTGTGCCACGTTTTCGTAGAACTCCGCCTCAATGATGCTGAGTGTGCTGTTGCCGATCTTGTCGGCCCCGGTGGAGGCGTTTTCCTTCTTGTTGCCGAGTTCGACGATGTTGAAGGCGTCCTTGTTCGCGCTGGGATCGAGGAGCTCGATCTTCAGGGAGCGGCCCACGGCGGGTGTGAGCGGCAGCGTGACATAGCCCAGTCCGCGGGGAGTGAGCCCGCGGAATATTTCAACGCCGTCGAGGGTGAGGCGGATCGGGTAACTGCGCTGCCGCCAACCGGTGAGCTTGAGCGTGGCCTCGGTGAGGTGTGCGGGCCGGGCGAGCTCGTAGGTGATCCAGCCGGTGGCGAGCTGGTCATCGTTGACCCACGCCGTGGTTTCGTTGTCGTCAAAACTGAGCGCGGCCCTGTCCGCGTTGACCCCGGCGGTGGCGCTCACGATGGGGACGGCGATCCGGCTGACCTTGAACGACGGACCGGCGGGCGTCGGGCCGCGGCCGAGATAGGAGGGCAGTCCGGCGGCGGGCAGGGCCGGGGTCAGGCCAGCGGTGACCGCGACCGAATGCGAGGTCAGCTTCACCGAAGCCGGCTTGAGGCCCGGGGATTTTGCGATGAGTGCGATCCGGCCGGCGCCGGTGGTGGAGCGGACAAGCACGCGGTTCACGCCGCACTCGACCGGCAGGCTCCGGGCGAGGATGAAATTATCGGCCCCCTGGGCGATGCCGCCGCGCCACTCGGCCGGGCCGGTGAGTTCGAAGTCCACCAGGTTCAATGCCGTCGGACACCGGCGGCCTTGTGCATCGACGACCTCGACCTCGACGAGCGCCAGGTCGGCCCCATCGGCCTTCAGGCCGCCTGGCGCGGTGATCGCCTTCAGGCGCAGCGCCGCGGGTTCTCCGGCGGTCTGCAGTTCAGCAACGCAAACCTGCTTGCCCGCGGCATCGCAGCCGGTGGCGCGCAGCACGCCGGGCTGCCAGGCGATGTGATCGAACGTGAACAGAAAGCGGCTGCTCTGCAGGCCGCGGCCGAGCAAATTCCCGTTGAGGAACAGTTCGACCTGCTCGGCGCTGGAGACAACCGAGACGTTTTTAACCGTGCCCGGGGCGTAGTTCCAGTGGCCGATGATATGGGCATGCGGGCGCTCCACGTCGACCCAGCCGTCCCACATCACCTGATGGGCGAAGAAGCCTTCCTTGGGGAGGCGCATAGCGTCCACTTCGCCGCTGCGGCGATAGTTCTCCTCGCCGCGGTGGTGCGTGTTGGTGTCGGAGAAGATGATGTTCACGCCGCCCGCGTTGACCCGGGTGCCCGTGCCGGGGCGTTCGTGCCAGTAGTCATGCCAGCGCACCACGTTCTCGATGGCGTGGGAATCCTGGTTGCGGTTGTAGGTGCGTGCATCCTGGCCGTTGTAGAGCGGGCCGGCGCCGTCGGGGTGGAAGGGCGGGGAGAACTCATCCCAGTATTTGCGCAGGCCCTCGTCGCGCGAATATTCCATCTGCCAGAGCGGGATCCGGGCGCTCTTGTTGAGGTAGAGCATCTCGCCGCCGTATTCGGCGGTCTTGCTGCCGAGCATGTCGCGCGCGCCGATGGCACGGCCCCCGTGCGGATCGAATTCATCCCGCACCGCCTTCATCTCCGCCAGGTGGGTCTCGCTGATGCCGTTGTTGCCGCACTCGTAGAAGAGGATGCTCGGGTTGTTGCGGTTGTAGATGATCGCGTCGCGCATCACTTCCACCCGTTGCTCCCAGCGCCGGCCGTCGGCATCCTTCTCCGAGTCGCCGGCGGGCATCGCCTGGATGAGACCGACGCGGTCACAGGACTCGACGTCCTGTTTCCAGGGGGTGATGTGCATCCAGCGGACAAGATTGCCGCCGCTCTCCACCATCAGGCGGTTGCTGAAATC
The DNA here is from genome assembly GCA_043741015.1 of Opitutaceae bacterium. Lineage (GTDB taxonomy): Bacteria > Verrucomicrobiota > Verrucomicrobiia > Opitutales > Opitutaceae > Lacunisphaera. Next base: position 2,893 of record JAYUBB010000183.1, on the reverse strand, counting down.
GCTCAGCCAGGGCGGCACGGACAGGCCGATGGCCGGCCACTCGTTCGAGGTGCGCTGGGCGTAGCCGTGCACCTGCAGCACGCGGCCGTTCAACGTGACCATGCCGCGGGCGAACGCGGTTGAGCGAAAGCCGGTGCGGGTGCGGACGAGATCGACCGGCTGTCCATCCACGACCAGCGTGGTGGCGACGGTGTAGAGATAGCCGTAGCCCCAGCTCCAGAAATTCAAGCCGGCGACGCGGCCGGAGGCCCGGGCCGTCACGGTGGCGCCGGTCGCCGCGGTCAGCGGTTCGCCCAAGAACCGCTGTACGACCTTGTCGTCCATGTCGCGCACGGCGATCTCGTAGCGGAAAGTCTGCGGCGCGGCGGTCTCGTTGCGCACCTGGGACTCGGCGGTGATCGTCGCCGCATGGGCCGCGAGATCAAAGTCCTGCGCGTAAACATACACCCCGGTGGTGCCGAGGCCCGCGAAGAGCGGCAGAGTCTGGTAGAGCCGGCCGGCGACGTGCAGCTTCACGTTCTTGGACAGCCCGCCGTAGTTGGCGTTGAAATTCCGGTCGGCCCATTGGTAGCGCTGGCCCGTGGCCTGCTCCTTGTAGTCCCAGGAATTATCCGTGCGGACGGCGAGCACGTTGACCGCGGGCGCGGGCCGTACGAGTTCGCTCAGGTCGAAACCGAAGGCCATGACCCCGTTCTCGTGCCGGCCGAGCGGTTGGCCGTTCAGCCAGAATTCGCCGGCCTGCCGGACGCCCTCGAACTCGAGGAAAACCTTCCGGCCGGCGGCGTTCACCGGCAGCTTGAAGCTCTTGCGATACCAGGCGATGCCGGTGGAGAGGTCCTTGATGTCTTTCTTGAAAGCGTCGTCTTCGTTCCAGGCGCGCGGCAGGGTGACGGGCTTCCATGCGGCGTCATCGAAGCCCGGCGCTTCCGCCCCGGCCGGATCGCCGACGAAGAGCCGCCAGCCGGGGTTGAAGTTGAAGGTCTCGCGCGGTGCGGGCTCGGCGTGAAGTGCGCCGTCGGCGAGCAGAATGAAAACCAAAGCATGGCGGAGTTTCATGGGGCGATGGATTTATTTCCCGGACGACGTGACGCGGAACCAGTCAAAGTCGGCGTGGCCGGTGGCGGTTGCGCCGGGCGCGGCAGTGGCGATGAGGCCGAACTTGGCCCCGATCCAGCGATCCACGGTGGCTTGGAACGGCTCACCGATTGGCGTGAAGGTCTGGTTGTCGAGGCTGTAAGTGAAACGGCAGAGAGCTTTCGCGTCGACGGTGACGCGCAGATAGACCGGGCCGGGTTGGGCCGCGAGGCTCGCCACTTCGCGCTCCTGCGCGCCGGGGTTGTTCGCCTCAAGGTTGAGGCGCAGCACGAGCCGCGTGTCCGGGCCGGCGCGGCGCAGGCCGAGCACGGCGTAGTTGTAGCCGAACACGACGAGACCGGCGGTTTCGCCGTCGCTTGCCGGGGAGAACTCAAGCACGGTGGTGACGGTGAACGCCGGGGCGCAGAATTTCTGCAGAAGAAAATTGGGTGCGTCGTAAATGCTGGCGGGCGATGGCGAGCCGTCGTTGCGCCGGGCGGGAGCGGGCACGCTGGCGAGACGCAGCGAGCCGGGTTTCGTGGTAAGCGAGGCCCAGCCGGCGCGCGGGTTGGCGTTCCACTGCCACTGCCGGCCGAGCTTCGGCTCATTGAATTCATCGGAAGTCGGCGGGATGGCGATGAGTCCGGCGGCAAGCGCCGGCCCCACCTTCGGTTTTTTGTGGGTGAGCACGGGCTCGCCCTTGCCGTCGCCGTCCGGGTCGACGCCAATCACCGGCCAGTCGTCATGCCAGATCATGGGCTGCAGGTGCACGACGCGGCCGAAGGGTCCGCGATCCTGGAAGTGGAGAAACCAGTCTTCGCCCGAAGGCGTGTCCACCCACGCGCCTTGGTGCGGACCATTGATGGCGGTGGTGCCCTGATCGAGCACGATGCGCGCCTCGTAGGGACCGCGGATGTTTTTCGAACGGAAGACGGCCTGGTAGCCGGTGGCGACGCCGCCGGCGGGTGCGAACACGTAATACCAGCCGTTCCGCTTGTAGAGCTTCGGGCCTTCCAGTGTGTTCCAGCCGGGCAGCTTGTTCGCGTCGATGATGACCTCGCCGGCGTCGAGCACCTTCGTGGCGTCGGGGTTGAGCTGGTGCAGCGTGAGCAGATTCGAGATGCCGGCGCGGCTTTTCGCCCAACCGTGGATCAGATAGAGCGAGCCGTCGTCATCCCAAAGCGGACAGGGATCAATGAGGCCCTTGCCGGGTTTGAGGAGAAAAGGAGCAGACCACGCGCCGGCGGGATCAGTCGCGGTGGCGACGTAGATGCCGAAGTCCGGGTCGGGATAGAAAATCCAGAATTTCCCATCATGGTGCCGGATCGCCGGCGCCCACACGCCCTGCCCGTGGCGCGGTTTCGAGAAATGTTCGGCGGGCGGCTGCGCGGCGAAGACGTGGTTGATGATGGTCCAGTTGACCAGGTCCTTGGAGTGCAGGAGGGGGAGGCCGGGTGCGGCGAGGAAGCTGGACGCGGTGAGGTAAAAGTCGTCGCCGACGCGGACTGCATCCGGGTCGGAGTAATCGGCGAAGAGCACGGGGTTCTGATAGGTCCCATCGCCGCGATCGGGCACCCAGGGCGCGGGGGCAGTGGCCGCGGCACCGGCCAGGGTGGTGAGGGCGAGAAACATGCTGGGTAGCCGGGCCATGGCGGGATTATTTGGCCGGGGCGGGAAACTCGACCACGGGCCGCGGGGGCAGCGGAGCGGATTCATCGAGGTAGAAGCTCGGATGCGGCGGCTGGTTGTAGGCGGTGTTCTGCCAGGCGACCGCGACACGGTATTGCGGATCGTGCATGAAGGTGACGAGCCGGTGCTT
>JAYUBB010000182.1:0-5062 GCA_043741015.1 Opitutaceae bacterium | reverse complement strand
GGAACAACCCGTGGTCGGTTCGCACCGTCACATTGCCGCCGAGCGTCTGGGTGATAAACACCTTGGCTCCGCCCGGTAGCAGCACTTTGTCGCCCGCCGGAATGGCGGTGGCGGGGCAATCATGGGCGAGTGCGAAGTCCTGATTCATGCGCGCCAGCCTAGCGCAAGCTCAGGTCAAAAGGCAACCGGGCATACAGGCCCCGTGGATCATTGAACTTGCTGAGCGTCTTTAACTCATCGGTAGCCTCGTTGATCAGCAGCCCGACCGGCCCGCCAAACGACTGCTCCCGGCGACGGCCCTCGAACGCCTCGGTGAATTGCTCGGCAAACTGCTTGGGACGCGGATATTCGGTCACCTTGAAATTCTCGCCGAGCTTCGCCTTCTCCACGGCGTATTTGATCGCCGCGGCCAGCCCGCCCATCTCGTCCACCAGTCCGAGCTTGAGTGCCTCGCTGCCGGACCAGACCCGGCCTTGTGCGATCTCCTCAACAACCTTGCGGTCTAGCTTCCGGCTTTTCACCACCTTGGTGAGAAACTGATCGTAGACCCAGTCCACCGAGTCCTGGAAAATGGCCAGCTCTTCGGGCGTCTTCGGCCGCGTCACTGTGGCCGCATCGGCAAATTTTCCGGTTTTGACCGTATCGAAGGTCAGGCCGAGCTTGTCATTCATCAGACCCTGGAAATTCAGGAACATGCCGTAGACGCCGATGGAACCGGTGATGGTCGTCGGCTCGGCAAAAATGCGATCACTGTGCGTCGAGATCCAGTAGCCGCCCGAGGCGGCCAGCGTGCCCATCGAAACCACCACCGTCTTGTCCTTGTGCAAGAGGGCCAGCTCGCGCGCGATCTCCTCGGAGGCCGAGACACTGCCGCCGGGGCTGTTCACCCGCAGGACCACCGCCTTGATGCTATCGTCCTGCCGGATCTCGCGAAGCAGGCGGGCAGTCTTGGCGCCGAAGACATAGCCTTCCTCGTTGCCTGTGCCGTCCACGATCTCGCCTTCGGCATAAACAATGGCCACCTTGCCCTTGCTGGTGGTACTGATCTCGATCTTGTCTTGCATGGTCCGCTTGGCCGTCAGTCCGCTCCCACCGACTAGTTTGGCATATTCCCTAAGGTTGATCTGCTTGAACGGCTGATCGCTGTCCTTGCGACCGGTTTCCTTCTTCAATTCGGCCAGCACTTCGTCGAGGTAGGCCACGCGGTCAACCAGCTTGAATTGGAGGGCGGCCTCGGCGCGGATTAGCCCCTTTGCATCCACGATTTTCTGCAAGGCTCCCGCCGGGAGCTTGCGCGCGCCTTCAATCGTGACGGTCAGATCCCGCCAGACGTCGTCGATCAGCTTCTGAATCTGCTCGCGGTTCTCGGGGCTCATGTCCTTGCGGGTGAAGGGTTCGACCGCGCTCTTGTACTTGCCCACGCGGGTCACCTGCACCCCAATGCCGAATTTTTCAAAGGCGCCGGCAAAGAACATCGGCTGCGACGCCAGGCCGGGCATTAGCACGGCGCCATAGGGGTCGAGCGCCAGATCGGTCGCCGCCGAGGCGAGGTAGAAATCGCGGGTGCTGGCGTAGTGCAGGTAAGCCTTGACCGGTTTGCCCGACGCCCGGAACGCCTCGATGGCCTGGCGCACTTCCTTCAGCGCGGCGTAGCCCGACCCGTAGGCCATGGGCTGCACCGAGCCGGTCAGGTAGAGGCCTTTGATGGACTTGTCGCCGGCCGCTGCCTCCAGCGCGCGGGTGACCTGGCGCAATTGCATCGTGTGGCGCGACTCGCCCCCGAAGGCCTCCAGGAATTCCGCCATGCCCTCGTTCTGCGCGGGGGTGTCGAGGATGCTGCCCGACAGGTCGAAGACCAGATAGGCCCCGTCCTGCACGGTGACCGGTTTTTTCTGGCCCATGGCGGCCAGCGCGCCGATGAGCAGCAGACATAGGATAAACCCGCCCACCAGAAATACGATCAGCGCGGTGAGTGTGGCAAAAAACGAAGTGAAGAAGTTCTTCATGACCCCGAAGGTAGGCCACCCCGATGGCCCGGCCAGCGAAAAAAGACCCGCGGCCAGTCATAGGGACGGACGGGGCTCTGCCGCGATAAGCGGCTTTGTGACCTATCGGCCAAATTCCCGGCGGATTTAACGCGGCTAGACATTTCCACATGCCGATATAGTCTTTCCCCAAACGCCTTACCCCATGAGTGAGAAACAAGAACTTCTGACTACGAACCGCAAGGCCCTCACCATCAACCTTGATGGCGCCCACTACGGCACCATTGCCGAGATCGGCGCCGGTCAAGAGGTCGCCCGCGTGTTCTTCCAGGCCGGCAGCGCCTCCGGCTCCATCGCCAAGACCATGTCGGCCTACGACATGACCTTCAGCGACGCCATCTACGGCAAGGCCCCGCGCTACGTCTCCCGCGAGCGTCTGACCACGATGCTCGGGCACGAATACAGCCTGCTCAAGGAACGCCTCCAGGAGAAACGCGGCGAGCGCACCTGCTTCTTCGTCTATGCCGACACCGTCGCCACGGCCAACGCCAAGAGCGGCGCCAGCGGCCACGGCTGGCTCGGCATCCGTTTCCAGACCAAGCCCCTCGAGGAGCCGAGCGACATCCTTATCCACGTCCGCACCCTCGACAAAAAGAACGTCCTTCAGCAGGAGGCTCTCGGCATCGTGGGCACCAACCTCATCTACGGCGCCTTCTACTACCGCGAAACCCCCGAGAAATTCATCCAGTCCCTCGCCGACAACCTCGGCACCGACCGCGTCGAGGTCGACATGCTCAAGTTCAGCGGCCCGGCCTTCACCCACATTGATAACCGCATCCTCTCGCTTCATCTCGTCAAATACGGCCTGACCAACGCGGTCATGTTTTCCCCCACCGGCGATGTGCTCCAGCCCTCCGAGGTCCTCTACAACCGTCCCGTCCTGGTCGAGCGCGGCAGTTTCCGGCCGATCACCCATGTCAACGTCGACATGCTCAACTGTGCCACGGCCCAGTTCCTCCAGGAACCGATGGTCAAGGGCAAGGATGTCGTGGTACTCCTCGAAATCACGATGAACAACCTCCTCGCCGAGGGTTCCATTGACGAACAGGATTTTCTCTCCCGCGTCGACATGCTCGGGCACATCGGGTTCACCGTCCTGATCTCCAACTACTCCGAATTTTACCGCCTCGTCTCCTACTTCCGCCGCTACACCAAGGAGATGATCGGCGTCGCCATGGGCATCAACAACCTCCTCGAGATCTTCAACGAGAAATATTACGAGAACCTCGAGGGCGGCATCCTCGAATCGATGGGCCGCATGTTCCGCCACGCGGTCAAGCTCTACATCTATCCGATGCAGCAGGTGGCCTACGACAGCTACCTGAAAAACGGCAACCCGGCCGAGGTCGGCCAGAGTCATGTCACCCATGCCTTCGCCGCCAAGGTGCTCATCACCGCGCGCAACGTCAACGTCACCGATCATCTGCGCAACCTCTACGCGCACCTGCTCGAGAACCACTATATCGACTGCATCCACGGCTTCAACGAGGACCACCTCAGCATCTTCTCCCGCGACGTCCTCCAGCGCATCAAGAACAACGACCCCACGTGGGAGAATCTTGTGCCCACCAAGGTCGCCGAATTCATCAAGCAGCGCGGTCTGCTCGGCTTCGGCAGGCCCCCCAAGCCTGCCACGGCCCCGGTGACGGCCACGACCTCCTAGTCTGTCATTGCGAGGAGCCCTGCCGCAGGGCGACGCGGCAATCCAGACCTGCCACGGCGCCCGCCACCGCCCCGGTCTGAGTGGAGGCGGGTGCCCTCACCCCGCGGGTCACTGATCCAGCGGACTCCGCACGCCGAGACCCGGCTTTTTCATGACGTGCGTATAGATTTGGGTCGTCTCGACGCTGGCGTGCCCGAGCAGCTCCTGCACGGTGCGGATGTCGGCCCCGCTCTCCAGCAGGTGCGTGGCGAAGGAATGCCGCAGCACATGCGGTGTCACGCGTTTGGTCAGGCCGGCTTTACGTGCTGCGGTTTGCACCGCCCGTTGGACTGAGCTATCTGTCACGTGATGCCGCCGCCGCTGGCCGGTAGCTGGATCGTCACTGGCTTCCCGGGAAGGAAACAACCATTGCCACTCCCAGCTTTCGCCTGCCTTGGGATATTTCCTATCCAATCCTTCCGGAAGCCAGACTCCGGGCAAGTGATTCACCCGGTCAACTTCCCACAATTCATGCAAACGAGACAGATGCTCCCGCAGCCAAGGAACGAGTTTCTGCGGCAACACCGTCACTCGGTCTTTGTCCCCCTTCCCGGCAAAAACCTGCAAGCGTCCGCGCTCCAGATCGAGGTGATGCACCCGGAGTCGGAGCAGCTCCATAAGCCGCAGACCCGCGCCATAGGCCAGTTCCGTCATCAGCCGGGGCGTGCCAGTCATCGCGGCGAAAAGCATCTGACATTCACCAGGTGACAACACCGTAGGAATACGTCGCTGGGGATAAGCCCGTTTGAAATCAATCTCCCCTAACTCGCGATGCAGCGCTTCCTGCTGCAGGAATACTAGGGCGTTGAGGGCCTGTTTCTGGGTGGACGGACTGGCGCGCTGTTTCACCGCCAGCTCGGAGAGAAAACCCGCCACATCATCAGCCGCCGCCGCATACGGCGACCTTGGTTCAAGATAGCGCGCAAATCTGGCCGCCCAGCCACGATAGGTTTCCTCGGTGCGCCACAACAACCCCTTGCTACGACTCGCCTTGATCAAGTCGCGTTCCCAATCCGGCCCGCCTAGATCTCCCGCAGCCGGCCCCGGCTCAGAGCGACGTGCGGCAACCATTGATCGGGAGGCTTGGGCAGGCCCTGCTTGCTCCTTCGCGGCGCGATAGAACCAACGCAGTGCCTCTCTCGCCGGGGCGGTAGTCGCCTTCTCACGCACCAGCAAATATTGTCGGGCTAGTTCAGCCGTGGCGGGAGCATGGAGGGTCTTGCAATGCTTCAGGAAGATTATGACCTCTCTGGTGTAGGCCGCCCTCTGCAGCGGAGTCAGACCGGATTGCGCCAAGGCCGCCTTCCAACCTGGA
>JAYUBB010000181.1:0-5117 GCA_043741015.1 Opitutaceae bacterium | reverse complement strand
GGCGGCTTGGAGCAGGCCGGGGGCGGCCAGGCCGGCGGCCGCGGCGGGCAGGAGGGCGGCCTGTTTCAGGAAACTGCGACGGTTGAGCGGCGAGGGCTTCATTGGGCGGAATCGGCCGACCAGCCGCGGATCAACTCGCGAGCATATTTTCCGGACGGGGTCAGGTCGCGCTCCAGCCAGTGGCCATCGGACGAGGCGCTGCGGTGCACCACGGCGGCGGTCTCCCGCTTGTCATAGACGGCCCAGTTGCAATGGCTGAACTGGTGCTCGCGCATGAAAGCCAGCCATTCGCGGGTCGAGACCTGGTCGATCGGACCATTGCCCGAGGCGTCACAGGTGCCCCATTCGGTGACGAAAAGCGCGGCGCCGAGGTTCATCGCCTTGACCGCCTTGGCGCGCAGCCCCTGCTTGTGGGTGCCGGCGTAAAAATGGAGGACGTAGCCGACATTGGAGTCCTTGAGGGGATCGGCGGCGGCCACATCGACGTCCTGCGACCAGTTGGGGGTGCCGACGACAATGAGGTTGTCGGGATCAATCGCCCGAATGGCGGCGATGACCTTCTCGGCGTACGGCTTCACATCCCGCGCCCACGTCAGCTCCTTCTTCGGTTCGTTGAAGATTTCGTAGATGATGTGGGGGTATTTGCCATAGCGGCGGGCCATGTCCGAGAAAAAGGCCACGGCCTGTTCCTGGTGCAGGTGGGCCTGATGGTCGTGCCAGTCGATGATGACGTAGACGTCGCTGGTGATGGCGGCGTCGATGACCCGGGTCACGCGGGCGAGATTCCGGGCGGGATGCTGCAGGTAACCGTCCTCCTCATGCACCCCGAGCGGGGCACGGACAATCGCGGCGCGCCAGTCCTGTTTCAGCCAGTCCACCGTGGCGGCGTTATAGAAACGGGCGGCTTCCCACTGGCTCCAGCCGAAGCTGACCCCGGCGAGACTGACGGGTTGGCCATCCTCGCCGACGATGCGGTTGCCCGCAGTATGCAGCCGACCATGGGCGCTGACGACGCCCGGTGCGGCGGGGGCGGGCGGCGTCGGGGCGCTCACGCAGCCGGATTGAAGGATAAAGGCTGCGAGTGCAGCCAGTACGAAGACGAGCGTGGTCTTGATCATGCAGGGTAGGAAGGTCAGCCAAAACCAACGAGCCCAAAGCGCAAACCATGAAATACTATTCGTCCACCATCACCGGCATCCCGACCCAGGTGAGCTTCAGCAGCGTGCGGGCGTCCCAGTTGGCGAGGCGGAAGCAGCCGTGCGACTCGGTGCGGCCGACCTTCTCGGGCTCGGGCGTGCCGTGGATGCCGTAGCCGGTGCGGTCGAGTCCGATCCAGGCGACCCCGACGGGATTGTTGGGGCCGGGCGGGATGATAAGCTTGCGGCCGAGCTCGCGCCCTTCGGGCACTTCGGGAAACACCTCGGGGTCGAAGGTGTAGTTGGGGTCGGGGATGACGACGGCCACATGCAGTTCACCGACCGGACGTTTCTCGACATTGCGCGCAATGCTGACGGGAAAATGCGCGAGGATGCGGCCCGACTCATCGACCACCTGCAAAATATGCTCGGCGAGGTAGACGTGGATGCGCGCGACCTTGGCCGCCGGAATCACTGGTTCGGCGGACGGCACGACGATGGATTGGCCCGGCAACAGGGTTTCCCAATCGAGGCCGGGGTTCAGCTTGAGGATCAGCTTGGGGTTGGAGCGGAAGCGCTCGGCGACCAGCTCCAGCGCCGTGCCGTGGCGGAGCACATCGATCTGGGATTTGCCCAGCCAGGTGGTGGGCACCGGCCGGATGGCGGCCAGATCGAGGACGGTGAAGACATATTCGGTGAGAACCGGGGCGGTGAGCTGCAGCACCTCGCGGGTGGCGCGGTCGAGTTCGCCGGTTTCCTTGAGTCCTTCGTTTTTTTGAAAAGCTTTCAGCGCCGCCGCACTTTGGAGTCCGCGCACCCCGTCAAGCGAACCGCACGAGAAACCCCGCCGCGAAAGTTCCACCTGCGCGGCCAGCCAGTCGGTGATGGGCTGGGGTTCGAAGGCCGGTTTGGCCGGTAAAGTTTCGGTGGCTGCGGGTTCGTCCGCCGGCAGCGCCGGGGTATCCTCTGGTTGCGGTATTTTTTCCTCGGTCGTTTGCGCCCCGGCACCCGGGCCGAGGGCCAGCAGGCAGCAAAGGGATATCATAAGGGACCAGGACATGCGCGCTAACTTGCCGGTCCCGGGCCAAATGAAAATGGCGAAATTGCCCGGCGTCGTATCCCGCGCTGGATTTTCCACCTTTCCTGCACAGTGTGTTGGCCATGAATCCCCGCTACCCCGCTGTTTTCACCCTGTTGTTCTGCGTTTTCGTCGGACTGCTCCGCGCCGCCGACCCCGTCGTCATCCCGCTGTGGCAGAATGGTGCGCCCGGCTCCGGGGCGCGCAGGCACGAGCCCGAGCTGGCCAAGGATTGGTGGGTGAAAAACATCCACAACCCATCGCTCACCGTCTTCCTGCCACCCGCGGGCAAGGCCAACGGCACGGCGGTGATCGTCGCCCCCGGCGGGGGCTTTCGCGAACTGGTCTTCAACGGCGAAGGCCGGCAGGTCGGGGAATTTCTCAGTCAAGCTGGCGTGACCGTGTTCGCCCTGAAATACCGCCTGCCATTTGAAGAGAATTCGCCCTACAGTCTGGACGATGTCCGCCAGGACGCTTACCGCGCCATGCGGCTGGTGCGCAGCCGGGCGGCGGAGTTCCACCTCGACCCGAACCGAATCGGCATGCTCGGGTTTTCCGCGGGGGGTGCGGTCGTGATGATGGTCGCGTTCGACCAAGGTGACGGCAATTCCCAGGCCGCCGACCCGATCGACCGGGTCAACGGACGGCCGAATTTCCAGATGATGGTCTATCCCGGCGGGCAGGTGCCAGACCGGATCCCCGCCGGCTCGCCGCCGGCGTTCCTGCTCTGCGCCAATGACGATGAATACGGCTGCGACAAGGTGACGTTGGATCTGCTGCAGAAATTCCGCGCCGCCAAGGTGCCGGTTGAGCTCCACCTCATTGCCCAGGGCAAGCACGCGTTTAACATGGGTGACCGGTCATCCTTTCTGGCGATTAAAAAGTGGCCGGACCGCATGGCCGACTGGCTGCAGGACCGCGGCTACCTGACGCCGGTCGGTGAGAAGAAATAACCAGCGCCTACGCGCTGGTGAGATGCCACTGGCCGCACAGGCAGCACTGGTAGGCTTGGCGCTGGCGTTCGACGCCGGCGAGCAACGCCGCATCAAGCGCGTCACCCTGCGTGCGGTAGCGGCGCTTGCCGGTGCACTGGCGCTTCCGCTCGTCGGTCGTCGGTTTCTTCATGCCTTCGGCTCGAAGCGGCTCTGGGCGCGGTTCTTTCTCACGCCTTCGGCCGGATGGATCTGGCCGTTCATCGCGATGTAGATGCCGGCGGGCAGCACCTGCAGTGCGCCGACGGCGCAGCCGAGGTTGAAGAGCGCGTCGCTCGAGCGAAAGCGGGCCGGAACCATCGAGCCGGTGAAGACGATGACCTTGTCGGCCAGGCCCTCGAGCTGCGCCGCGGTTTTCGTCATGGTGTCGGTGCCGTGGGTGATGAGGATCAGGCGCTCGGGCGCGGCGACCACGCGTTCGCGGATGAGCGCGCGGTCGGCGTCGGTCATTTGCAGGCTGTCCTTCTGCAGGACCGACTCGACCGTGAAATCGAAAGTGACGTTGGCTTCCTTGAAGAGCGGGCCGACCTGCGGGTCGCCCACGTCGTAGGTGCTGGCGGCGTCGAAATAGACCTTGTCGATGGTGCCGCCGGTGGTGATGACGCGCATGCGCATGACCCATGGATGCAACAGCCACGCCGCCGGTTCAATCCGGTTCTGGCGCGACGGAGGAAAAGGAAGCATTTGCCTTCCGACCGCACCAGCCTAGCTTTCTGTTGTCGAAACCCTCATGAAAGCGCCTGTCCTATGGTTTGCTCTCGCCCTTTCCACCGGGTCCATCCTGCCGGCGGCAGAGGTTCAGCCCGGCGCATCGCTGGAGGAAGTATACGCCACACTGGGCACGCCGACCGGGCAATTGCACCGGGGTGGGCGTCATGTGCTTTACTATGAACGGGGCGAGATCGAGCTGCAGAATGGCACGCTCACGCGAGTGGCCCTGCGCTCACCGGAGGAGCATGCGATTAGGGTGGCCCGGGAGGAACAGCTGCGCGGCGAGCGGGAAGCCCGTCGCGCCCTAGGACTGGCGGAAGGCACCGCACTGCGTGATCGCAAGCTGGCCGACGCCTCGTTTCAGGCCGCGCCAGTCGCCTACCAGGTCGCTTTTTGGGAGGACTTTGCCCGGCGCTATCCCGAGGTCTCATGTTCGGAACCGCTGACCATCGCCCGGCTGCGCCTCAACGAACAGATTCAGGACAAGCTCAAGTGGGACAAAAAGGAGAACCGTCTCGCCGAAATCGAGGAGCGGTATGCCGCCGCAGACCGCAGCCCGGTTTATTACCCGGTGCGCACCTATTATACGCACTCTTACCGGCGGCACCATGGCGATTCTGCCGGGCTGGGACCGATCACCTACACGTTTTTCGACACGCCGTTGCCGCCCTACACCACGCCTTCGGGCAATCCTGCGGGCAATCTGACCGGTCCCGTTATCAACCTGCCTTCGGGCAATCCCGCGTCATCCGAGCCGGACGACCAGAACTGGCCGCGCTGGGAACAAGGGGATCACCCTGGCCGCCAGCATGGAAGGAGCTTCGCCGCCGGCTCCCACGGGTTCCGCGAACGGATGTAGTCGCTGCCCGCCGGGAGAGACTCAATCGCGGCAGCCGAGCGATCGCCGGGCCGGGAAAATTTGACGTCGCCACCCGGGAGGGGATGCGGACACTGCGAATCGCGCCATGCAAATCGACGAATACCGCAAACTCGCCGAGACCGAGGACCGCATGTGGTATTTCCGCGCCCTGCACCGGCGGCTGGCGCACTGGCTGGCGCGGCTGCGGCCTGCGGGTCCGGCCCGCGTGCTTGATGCAGGTTGCGGCACGGGCGGGTTCATCCGGTTTTTGTCAGCGACCGATCATGGCTGGCAGCTGACCGGGGTGGATGTTTCGCCGGTGGCGTGTGGCCTGGCGCGGG
>JAYUBB010000180.1:0-5120 GCA_043741015.1 Opitutaceae bacterium | reverse complement strand
GGCATATACTCCTCAACTAACGACGAGGTCATCCGGGCCGGGCCCGAGGAGCGCCGCGCCAATCCGCGCAGCACCTCCGCCAAGCTCCGCTGGGCCATTCGCGCCTGAAAGCCCGAAGCCACGGCCGTTAGCCGGCGATTTACGCCCGCGCTCAGGCCAGGGTCGCCGCGAGCGTGACCTTGGCGTTGAGCAACCGCGAAATGGGGCAGCCGGCCTTGGCCTTGGCCGCGACCTCGTCGAACTTCGCGGCGGTGATGCCCGGGATCTTGGCCGTGAGCACGATGTGCGAGGCCGTGACGGTCCAGCCGGCAGGCGGGACATTGTCGAGGCTGACCTCGGCAGTGACATCGAGCCGCTCCGGCGTGAAACCCGCCTCGCCGAGCATGGCGGAGAGCGCCATCGCAAAGCAGCCTGCATGGGCCGCGGCGATGAGTTCCTCGGGATTGGTGCCGGCACCGGATTCGAAGCGGGAGCCGAAGGAGTATTCTGTGTTCTTGAGCGCTCCACCGGGGGCGGTGAGCGAGCCTTTGCCAGTTTTGAGGGAGCCTTGCCAGACGGCGGATGCGGTACGTTTCATGGGTGGAGGGGGTTGGACGTACAGCGAAGCGACGAATGCCCCTAGCGCAAGCGCGAGGGAGCGACCGGACAGTTACAAGACAACGCTCGCCACTCCGCCGCCCGATTGGGCAGTCTTGGTCGCCGATGAACGCGACTGACTGGGACAAACTTGCCAACGCGTATGCTGAGGAAGTGTGCGATATCTTCATGCGCGACCGGCGCGGGGTCATTGCCCGCTGGCTGAGGTCCAACGGCTTGCTCAAGGGCCGCCGCACGGTGCTGGATCTCGGCTGTGGCATCGGCTCCTTCTTCCGCAAATATGGCCGGCAATTCGGGACCAAGACCGGCAGCGATCATTCCGCTCAGATGCTGCGCTACGCGCTGAGCCGCTGCCGCGCTCAACCGGATATCACCTGGGAACGCGCCGACGTATTTGCGCTCCCGGCCCGCTGGCACTCCAGTGCCGATCTGGTTGTCTGCGCCAACGTGCTCACCTTCGTCGCGCCGGGCGCCTGCCGCCGGGCGCTGCGCCAGATCGTGCGCACGATAAAACCCGGCGGCCAGGTGCTGCTCATCATACCCGCGCTGGAGAGTCATGACGCCGTGGTTGCCTTTGAGACCGGTCGCCCGGCTCCAAATCGCCACGCCAGCGCCGTGGTGCAACGCGACGACCGCCGGCAGCGTTTCTTCATCGCACCGGGAATTCATCAGCTGGCCCTCGGCACAGGCCTCGTTGATGTCCGGGTCCGCAAGGTCTGGTATCCGTGGGTGGACGAGGGCATCACGCGTCCCCCGCGCGGCGCCGAGTCGCCCTGGGACTGGCTCGTGACCGCACGCCGGGCCTGAGCCGGTTATTTTTCCTTCACGAACTCGAGGAGGTCGCCGGGTTGGCATTTCAGCTCCCGGCACAGGGCCTCGAGGGTGCTGAAGCGCACGGCCTTGGCCTTGTTGGTTTTCAGGATCGAAAGGTTGGCGAGGGTGAGGTCGACCCGCTGCGCCAGTTCGGTGAGGCTGATCCCGCGTTCCGCCATCACCCGGTCGAGATTGAGTTGGATAGGCATGGCTTAAACGGTGAGATCGTTTTCGGTTTTGAGGTTCAGGCCCTGCCGGAAGGCCTCGGCCACCACCAGCACGAGGCAGCCGGTCACCAAACCGCCCGGGGAAGTGAGCGCGCCGGGCGACAAATTGAAGAAGAGCGAGCCGACCGGCCACTGCAGGCCACTACTGATACCGGTCAGCACCACATGCCGGGCGAGATAATCACTGAACACATAGGAGCCCCACATCCAGACGAGCCCGCCGGCCAGGCTGTAGACGATGAGGGTCACGCCGATGCCGCGCACCAGCCGCAGGTTTCTCTCACTGAAAACATCCCCGAGCGCAATGTTCGCACACACGTTGCGCAGCGCGCTGAACAGGATCCAGGAGAAGGCGGCAAATATCACCAGTGCCGGGATCAGGGCGAGTCGCACCGCCCTGACCAGCCCGGCGTCATTGCTGCCAATATCGACCTCCAGCGTTCCGCGCAGGGATTTCAGGGCCAGTGCGCCGGGTCGGGCGGTGTCGGATTTCAATTCCATCGCGCCCGGATTGCTCGGCAGGGACACATCCCCCAGCGAAACAACCAGATTGGGCCTGCTCTGGAAACGATTGGTCAGCCATGGACCAAACAGGGTGAGGAAAAGCCAGAAGACCGCCAAAAGGACGGTCATGACGCGCAGAAAACCGAACAGTGAACGAAGCATACCAGGGAGGTTGGTGAATAGTTTCATAGGAGGAGGAATTTGGGTTTATTGATAAGCGATAAACTCGATTTTCATTTCGTCAATCTTTATTTATCGTTTTTCGATAATTGTTTTCGCGCCACTCCGCCGACCGTTGTCCAGCCCCTCTCGTTGGATCCAGCCAACTAAAGTTCGCCAATGGCAGGCCGAGCTGCCCTCGTGGCAGCATCGATCCCCACCCCGATCTTCCTCCCTGTGCGGGCTGCGGCCGTTGCTGCCACCTCGTGGTTGAGCTGAGGGCGGGCGATGTGGTGCCGGAGGAGTTCGTCGTCGAGCACGCCGGCGCACGCTGCATGGACCAGCGCGGCAACGGTGCCTGTGTCGCCCTCGATCCCTTCACCCGACTCTGCACCATCTACGCCGACCGGCCGCAGACCTGCCGCGACTTTAACCGCGGTGAAAGCCTGTGCCGCCAGATCCTCGCCCAACCGGCCCGGGGCGTGATCACATAAGTGTTGCGATATCGTGATTCCGGCACTGCGTCTGCGGCATGGTTTTCAACAAACTACTCCCGCCCCTCCTCCTCTCCCTGTGCCTGGCCGCCCAGACCTTCGCTGCCCCGGGTCAGCACACCAAGGGCGAAAAACCGCTCAGTATCGCCCAAGGACAGAGCGTTGAGCTCGCCGACTTCCTCGTGACCGGCAAGACGACCGTGTTCGATTTCACCAGCGAGTATTGCCCGCCTTGCCGCCTCTACGCCGAGCCGCTTCTCGCCCTGCATCAAAAGCGTGGTGATCTTGCGGTGGTCAAGGTGAACATCAACCGGCCGGAATACCACGAGATCGACTGGAAGTCGCCGGTCGCCCAGCAATACGCGCTTTCCGGCCAGGGCATCCCCCACTTCAAGATCTATGGGCCCGACGGCAAACTGATCGCCGAAGGCCGGGAAGCGCGCCAACTGGTCAACCAGTGGCTCGCCGCAATGGAATAAACTGGTCCCCGGGCGGACACGCCCCCCGCCTCCTGGCCTGTATCCAGCCCCGCCCGCTCAGGCCATCGGTGCAACTGCCCCGAAAGAGGCAGGTGGCGGCCGGGGTTGCATATCCACCTGGAGAATCCATCTTGCGCGAAGATGAAGCCGAAGATCCTCCTCGTGTTCCTGATGCGCTTCGAGGAAGCGACCCGCATGCTGCATGGCATTGTGCAGCACGAGCGCTCCCACCGGCAGTGGTCCACCTTCCTGGACGACGAGGCGCGCACCGAGCGCGATCCCGGTTTTCTGCGCGGCGAGAAGTGGCACGGCGTCATCAGCCGCCACACCACCCCGGCCCTCGTGAAGAACTGTGCGCAGCTCGGCATCCCGCTCGTCGATCTCAACGACACCCCGCCCTTCCCCGGCGTGCCCAAGATCCGGCCCAACAACACCGCCATCGGCCACCTGGGCGCCGAGCATTTTCTCGAGAGGGGTTTCCGCCATTTCGCCTACTGCGGATTCTCCAACGAGGCCTGGTCGTGCGAGCGACGCGACGGTTTTGTGGAGGCCCTGCGGCTCACCGGCCACACCTGCGACGTGCTCGACCTGGAGTATCCCGGCATCATCACCCCGGACTGGGATGCCGAGCAGACCCGGCTGATCGCCGCCTGGCTCACCAGCCTGCCCAAGCCGGTCGCGATCATGGCCTGCGTGGATGTGCGCGCGTTCCAGGTCATCAGCGCGGCGCAGCATGCCGGCCTCCTCGTCCCCGAGGAGATTGCGCTGCTCGGCGTCAACAACGACGTCATGCGCTGCGAACTTTCCTACCCGTCGCTCTCCAGCATCGCGCTCAACGCCCATCAGTCCGGCTACCACGCCGCCGAGGTGCTGGACCGCATGCTCCGTGGCGAGAAACCCGGTGCCATGGACGTGCGCGTTGATCCACTCGGCGTCGTGGCCCGGCTTTCCACCGACATCCTCGCCGTCGGTGACAAGAACGTGGCCGCCGCGCTGAGCTTCATCCGCGAGCGCGCGTGCAAGGGCGTCAGCGTGGACGAGGTTGTGACGCATGCCGCCGCCTCGCGCAGCCAGTTGGAGAAAAAATTCCGCCGCTTCATCGGCCGGTCGCCCCAGGCCGAGATCCGGCGGGTGCAACTCGCCCGCATCAAGGAGCTGCTGACCGAGACCGACCTGCCACTCAAGAGCATCGCCAGCATGACAGGCTTCGAGCACATCGAATATCTCTCGGTCGTCTTCAAGCGCCTGACCGGGGAATCTCCCGGGCAATATCGCAAACACACCCGGACCGCGCACCGCTAAGCCCCGGGGCCGCCAAATAAAACGCCCCGGAGGAAATCCCCCGGGGCGTCGTTATTTTCTTTAGAACCGGCGCTCCCGGCGATCAGTGGCCGCAATGAGGTAAATCACCGCGACCGACAACCAGGAGACCGTGATGGCGATTACAGTCAGCATGACTTTATCGTCCTCCAATACCGCTTGAAGCGGCGGTCAGAGCCCGTTCCCGGCGAAGGGTTCGGGCTGTTTCAATCAACTGCGGGAAGGGACCCAGCCCCCTCCGTCAACGCACAGGATGCAACGATCCATTCAGATGGCAAGTAATGCACATGGAAAGTTTTTATTATTTGTATTGCAATGACTAACATAATTTAATTTGCGCTCTCAGGTCCGTATTTACTCCGATAATTCCCACATCGGGCCACTTATTTTTTACAATTACCGGGGATGCCTTGGGATCACGGGAGAAGCCGAAACTAAAGGTCGCCAGTGCCCGGAAGTCTGTCCCTATGGCGGGCCACCCCCGGACCCATGAAAATCAAGTCGGCCATCTTCGAAACCAGCGCCCC
>JAYUBB010000179.1:0-15759 GCA_043741015.1 Opitutaceae bacterium | reverse complement strand
GCACCCTCACCGTCAAATCCGCCCCGCGCGGTGGCACGGAAATCGAGGCGCGCATCCCCCTGCCGCCCGGCGAAGCGGCGGCCTGAGCAAGCGGGCACCCAATCTCTGCTTACCAGTAGGTGGGAGGGGCCTTACGCCCCGACACGACGGGGGTTGGCCTCATCCCGTCGGGGCATAAAGCCCCTTCCACATTCCTGAGTCACATAGCCGGACCGAATTCGCTGACGCGCCCGTTCCCACCCCTCACAGCACGCGCAGGAACGCCTCGAGATCCGTCTTCTCGTCCGCGTTGAGCTGCGTCCCGAGGATCAGGTTGAAGAACTCGATCGTGTCGGCGAGCGTGAGCAACCGGCCATCGTGCAGGTAGGGCGGCGACTCCTTGATGCCCCGCAACGGGAACGTCTTGATCGGGCCGTCGGCCGTCGTCATCGCGCCGCGGAGCAGGCGCGGGTCGAAGAAACGCGCGGTCTGCAGATCGTGCATCGAGTTGTCGGTGTAATAGGGCGGCGCATGGCAGGTCGCGCACTGCGCCTTGCCGAAAAACAGCTCCTGCCCCCGCAGTTCGGGCGGCGTGGCTTTTTTCGGGTCGAGTTTGCCGAACAGGTTCAACTTGGGCGCGGGCGGAAAGTCGAACAGCGCCTGCATCTCCGCCATCGCGTGCACCTGGCTGCCGCGGTCGAGGAGGTTGACGCCCTTCTTGGTCGCGATGACCGGGTCGCCGTCGAAGTAGGCCGCGCGCTGCTCGAATTCCGTGAAATCCTCGACGGTCTTCAACGCGCGCTGTGAGCCGAAGATCTGCTGGATGTTCACGCCGCGCAGGCTCGGCGTGTCCACCCGGTGCCGGAACGGCTGCGGGCGGGCGTCGCCGGCCAGATGGGTGGCGGCGTTGGTGTGGCCGTTGGCGTGGCAGTCGAAGCAGGCGACGCCGCGGCTCGGGCGGACGGAGCGGCGGTCCTCCGTGGCATTGAACTGCTGCTGCGGGAAAGGCGTGAGCAGGAGCCGCAGCCCCTCGAGCTGCTTCGGATTCAGGAGGCCGTTGAACAGCGCGAAGTAATTGTCGAACGTCACCACCCGGCCCTGCGACACATCGCCGAGATCGGGGCGGGTGGTCAGGTAAATCGGAGCGGGAAACTCGGGCAAAAAATGATCGGGCAGATCAAAGTCGAGGTCGAACCGCGTCAGATCGCGCTGCTCCTGCCGGTTGAGCTCGTCGATGACAAAATGGGGGAACAGCATGCCGCCTTCCGGATGATTGGGATGCGGCAGTGGCCGGAAACCGGCGGGAAAAAGATCCTGCGCCCGGATCTCGCCGGGCGACAGCGCCGCCAGCCGGGCCCACGTGAGGCCGGGCTTGAGCCGGGCGCGCGCGCCCTGCTGCACCGGCTTTCCCCGGCTCATCGTGACGCCGTCGGCCGGCCGGTCGGCCAGATCGTAACGTTCCGCCAGAAATTCCTGGTGCGCCTGCATGATCGCGGGCTTCGCCTGCTCCAGGCGCTGCCGGGTCTGGGCGAACGGTTCCTCGATCTTAACCGGCGCGTAGCTCGAAGGCTGCGCCTGGGCGCTGATGCCCAGGCCGAGCAGCAGGCTGAGAAGCACCAGCGAGACGCGCGTAAGGCCATGAATTCGATCCATGCCGCATAGTAGCGCACGCCCATTGGCGTGCTATGGGGTGTTCACGGGCCTGAGTGCCAGGGAAGGTGGATTGGCTCGAAAACACACCTTGGCCCCGAACCCTTCAATGCCTTTGCCGGTCCTAGCAATGCCACGCCGCGACCCGCCTTGGACCGGGAGCCTCCCTTCCACCCGCGTCACGAACCCGGCAACAATATGAAAATAACTTTCCCTCCCACTCGACAGCTTGGTCTGGCCTGCGCGGGATTATTCGCGCTTACGCTGGCGGCACAAACGGCTTCGGCCGGCCACGAAACGCCTGCGGCGGGCGCCGAGCCGATCCACCGTGAAGGTCCGCTCGGGGCCATTCATGCCCACGTGTGCGGCTTTCATTTCTACAGCGGCGACCTGAAGCGGGCCCTGCGCGTCGAACATTACTGTTCGCATCTCAACGCCGACGTCTTCCAGTGCGTGATCTATGACTCCGCCGAAAGGAACGCGCGGCTGATCGGGGTCGAATACATCATCAGCGAGGCTCTGTTCAACCAGCTCCCCGCGGAAGAAAAGAAACTGTGGCACAGCCATCGCTACGAAGTCATGTCCGGTCTGCTCACCGCCCCCGGCCTCCCCGACATCGCGGAGAAGGAACTGATGAAGGAGCTCGTGAACACCTACGGCAAAACCTGGCACCTCTGGCAGGTGGACCGCGGCGACAAGCTGCCACTCGGGCTGCCGAAACTCATGCTGGGATTTACGGCCGATGGTCAGGCTGATCCGATGGCGCTGGCGGACCGCAATCGCGACCTGAACCGCGATCCGGCCAAGGTGAAGGCGCAGCGTGCGGACCTGCCGGTGCGGCCGGTCGCGGCGGGAGCAGACGGATGGCAGCAAGGGCCGGCCTTCCAACTTGACGATGCCTTGCTGAAGTAAGGATTCCCGGGGCAAGCTCGGGACACGACGGAAATCGGGGTGCGCATTACCCTGCCGCCCGGCGAGGCGGAAGTCCGGGTCGAATTGGATTTCTGCGCTTTGTCCAGGCGCAGTTTGAAACCCGCTGTAGAACCCGTCATTCTTCGCTCCGCCCAGAATGACAAACCGTTTTGCCCGCCCGCCCAATTGACATAAAAAAAGGCCGTCGTGAGACGGCCTTGCGCGATCAGAGACGACTGCCATCAGGTCTTCATGATCTTCCGGCCAGCCGGACGATTTTTGATCAGGCCCTTGCCTCCGGCGGATTTGGCGGCGCGGTTTTTGGCGGCAGTCATGCGACCGCCTCTGCTTTTCTTAGCCATGGTAGATGTGGGTTATTGGGTTGTTTCCAAACGTTTGATTACAGGCGGGAGCATAGCCCGCCGGGCCGCATTCATCCATGGGGTGAAACCCTGACACCGCGCTTTATTCAAGTAGGGCAACGCCCCATATCGACCGCGAGAGCAGTTTAGTATTCTCCGCCGATGAACATCAAAAATCTGCTTCCTTTCCCTGTTGTGGCCCTGACCGTGCTACTCAGCATCCCGACTTCCGGGTCCGCCCAGGTTCTGCTCTCGACGGCTGAATTCACCCTGCTCGGCGGCACGGCCATCAGCGTCGGCGGCCCCGGCCCCAATTCCATCGTCAACGGCAACGTGGGCCTCGCCCCGGGCGCCACCTCCAACATCACCGGCTTTCCCCCGGGAGTGGTTTCGGGCAACACCCTCAGTGGATCAGCCGCCACGATCGTTGCCACCGGTGGTGCCACCGGCCAGGCCCGGCTGGATCTCATCACGATCAAGAACGCCCTGTACGCCATGCCGGCGATACCCGCCAATCTTTTGAGCAATCGCGATCTGGGAACTTTGGCCCCGCTCAATGCGGGCGTTTACACCTTTGGTGGCGCGGCGACCCAGACCGGGGCGCTCGTCCTCGATGCCCAGGGTCAGAACGGCGTCGCCTGGGTTTTCAATATCGCCACCAGCCTCACCACCGCGGTGAACTCCTCGATCACCTTCATCAACCTGGGCACCAATGGCGGCAAGGATAACGGCCTCTTTTGGAATGCCGGGACCGCCATCAATATTGGTGATAACAACACCATCCTCGGTAATTACCTCTCGGGCACCAGCATCTCCTTCACCGGCGTCACCGCCACGCTGGGCAGCGGCGGGGCTCGCGCCCTGGCGCTGGCTGGTGTCTCGTTCGCCGGTCCCGGCACCGTCAATGCCCTCGGTGGTCCCGGTGGCGGCGACTATGACGGCGGCCTGATGTACAATGCTCTCGGCCAGTTGGTGATCATTCCCCCTGGCACGGTGCCGCCTGTCGTGGTGCCACCGGGTGTGGCCGTGGTGCCACCGGGTGTCGTCCTGCCCGCCATCCCCTTGCCCCCCGGCGCATCAAACTCCGGCTCGCTGCTGCTCAGCTCGACCGGCGCCTATGCGAAAGGAAGCTCCAATGTGATCCTGGTTCCCGGCACGCCCTATCCCGCCACTTCCCTGACCGTTGATGGCAACATCAGCAACGGCTCGGCCCCTGCTTCCCTGACCGTCACCACGGCCATTGTCTCTCTGACAGGTGTCAACACCTACACGGGCGGCACCGTCGTGGATGGTGGTGCACTGATCGCCGGCAGCACGAATCTTCCGACGAATCAAAATATCGCGCTCAACAACAGCGGTGTGCTGGTGGTCAACCAGCCCGCGGACGGCACCTTCGGCGGAGTGATCTCCGGCAACGGCGCGCTCACGAAAACGGGCACCGGCGCGCTCACCGTCTCCGGCGCCAACACCTATACGGGCGGCACCACCGTGAACGGTGGCTCGCTCATCGCCAGCAGCGCGGCCCTGCCGCAGAACCGAAATGTCGCCCTCGCCAACAACAGCACGCTGACTTTCGATCAGTCGTCCGACGGCACGTTCGGCGGCAACATCACGGGCAGCGGCACCATCCAGAAGAAAGGCACCGGCGTGCTCACCCTGGCCAACACGACCAGCGCCCCGGTCAATGTGCAGGGCGGCTCGCTGCTGTTCACGGGCGGCGTGGGCGCGACCACGGTTTCCTCGGGGGCCTTCCTCGGGGGCAGCGGCACGGTCACCGGCAACCTGATCAACAACGGCACGGTCAGCCCCGGCAATTCGCCCGGCACGATCACGGTCACCGGCAACTACACGCAGACCGCCAGCGGTCTTCTCATCATCGAGCTCGCCTCCAGCACCTCGTATGACCACCTCATCGTGGGTAGCTCGGCCGCCTTGGCCGGCACCTTGCAGGTCAACACCCTGGGTGGTTACGATCCCATCGGCCAGACCTTCACCTTCCTCACCGCCGGCGGCGGCGTGAGCGGCACGTTCAGCACCCTCACCGGCAATGCCCTTGTCACCAATCGCGCCGCAGTCGCGTCCGCCGTGACCTACGGCACCAACAGTGTGTCAGTCGCGTTCACCCAGCTCCCCTTCGCTGGTTTCGCGCTGACGCCCAACCAGCGCGCCGTGGCCGTGGCCGCGCAGGCCAGCCCCGCGATCACCACCGCGCTCAACGCCATTCCGCTCGCCAGCCAGTTCCCGGCGGCGCTCAACGCCCTCTCACCCCAGGTCTACCAGATCTGGTCTGACTTCGCCTTCGCCCACGCGACGGCGCTGTCCGACCACCTTGCCCGCTCCGGCCGGATGGTCACCGGCTGCGACGACTATTATTTCGAGGGCGGCCAGCGCCGCGGTCGCGCCCGCAGCGACCTCGACGTCGGTTCGAGCATCTACACCGCCAACACCGGCTTGGTCGGAGGCAATCACTCCCTCAATCGCGACACCGCCGTCGGGGCCTACCTGGGCTTTGGCAAGACGACGTCCGGCCTCGGCTCGGCCGGCAGCCAGACCACGGTGAAGGACAAGACTCTCGGCGTGCGCGCCGCCTGGACGCACGGCCCGCAGTTCGCGGAAGCCATGCTCGCGTACGGCATGGACACCTACAGCTCCACCCGCCCGATCAGCTTCCCGGGCACCTCCGCCGTCGCCTCTTCGTTTACCCGCGGCCACCAGTGGACCACGGGATTCATCGTCGGCCAGGATGTGCAGGCGGGCAGTCTGACCGTGTCGCCCTTCGCCGGATTGCTCGCGAGCCGTTGGAAGGCCAACAGTTTCACCGAGTCCGGCGCCGGCGCCTTCAACACCACGGTCGGCAACCAGTCCGCCCATTCCCTGCGCTCCCAGCTCGGCGTGGAAGGCCGGTACACCTTGGGCATGATCCAGCCGCACGTGCGTGCCGCCTGGCTCCATGAGTTCTCCAACAACTCGCGGTCCATGCCCGCCTCGTTCGGGGTCACCGACACCTTCGCCGTCGTGACCCGTCAGGCTCCGCGCAACACCATGCTGTACAGCGCCGGGGTGGACGTGCTGATCGGGCCCCATGCCCTCCTCTACACCGAGTTCACCGCCCAGGGTGGCGGCGTCACCAAGGTGCTCAACGAATGGCGCGTGGGTCTTTCCGTCAGCTTCTAAGTCAACGGACTTTTCTTCGCCGACGGCCGCGCCTCCCCGAGGTGCCGGCCGGCGGCTTTTTGTTGCCCGGCCTCGCCGGCCCGCCTCGCGGGTAGGTCAACGCCCCATAGCGACGGCATGAGCACGCCAGTATTCTGTCTCCCGATGAACATCAAACACCTGCTTCCTTTCCCTCTTGTGGCGCTGACCGCGCTGTTTTGCGCCCCGGCTTCCGGGTCAGCCCAGTCAATCCTGCTTTCGGCGGGTGACTTCACCTTGCTCGGCGGCACCGCCATCACCAGCACCGGCGTGGTTGGCACGACGATCAGAAACGGCAACGTCGGTCTCGCGCCGGGCGCCACCACCGGGATCACCGGGTTTCCCCCGGCCGTGGTGGTCAATGGCGCGATCATCGCCACGGGCGGTGTTACCTCGCAGGCGCGGCTGGATCTCATCCGGGCGTCCGTCGGCCTGGCCGGCATGCCGTCCAATGCGAACATGAGCACCGTGGATCTGGGAGGAAAGACCCTTGCGCCCGGTGTCTATACCTTCAACAGCGCGGCGTCGTTGAACGGCGCCCTCGTCCTCGATGCCCAGGGCCAGAACAGCGTGGCTTGGGTTTTCCAGATTGGCACCGCGCTCACCACCTCCATCAATTCAACCGTCACGTTCATCAACCTGGGCTCCAACGGCGGCAGTGACCTGGGCCTCTTCTGGAACGCCGGCAGCGCCGTCACTATCGGGGCCAACAATCAGATCGCCGGCAACTACCTGGCGGGCACCAGCATTGTCTTCGGTGGCCTTTCCGCCGGCGGCGGCCGGGCCCTGGCGCTGGCTGGGGTCTCGCTCGACAACAACATCATCAATGCCCGCGGCGGCCTCGGCGGCGGCGACTACACCGGCGGCTTGAAGTATGATCTCAGTGGCGCGGTGGTCCCCAGCGGCGGCAGCGGCGGCACCACCACCATTGCCCCCGGCGGGGTCAACGGCGGCATCGGCACCTTCGGTGGCAACGTCGTCAACAGCGGCACCCTCAGCCCCGGCCTCGCGACCCCCGGCGCCACGCCTGACACGCTCTTCGTCGCCGGCAACTACACGCAGGCCTCCAGCGGCGCCCTCGTCATCCAGCTTGCCTCAGCCACGTCCTTCGACCGGCTGGTGGTCGCCGGCACGGCCACCCTCGGCGGCACCTTGCAGGTCGACACCCTCGGTGGTTACGATCCGCTCGGCCAGTCCTTCACGTTCCTCACCGCCGGTGGCGGCGTGAGCGGCAGGTTCGGCACTGTCAACGGCACCGCCACCAACCGTGCCGCGATTGCGGCCAACGTCGCTTATGCCCCGAACTCGGTGACGGTCGCGTTTGTTCAGCTTCCCTTCGCTGGTTTCGCGCTGACGCCCAACCAGCGCGCCGTGGCCGTGGCCGCACAGGCCAGCCCCGCGATCACCACCGCACTCGACGCCATTCCGCTGGCCAGCCAGTTCCCGGCGGCGCTCAACGCCCTCTCACCCCAGGTCTACCAGATCTGGTCTGACTTCGCCTTCGCCCATGCGACAGCGCTGTCCGACCGCCTCGCCCGCTCCGGCCGGATGGTCACGGGCCGCGAAGACTATTATTTCGAAGGCGGCCAGCGCCGCGGTCGCGCCCGCAGCGACCTTGACGTCGGTTCGAGTACCTACACCAGCAGCACCGGCCTGGTCGGGGGCAATCGCGCCCTAGACGCCGACACCTCCGTCGGTGCCTTCTTCGGCTTCGGCAAGACGACGTCCGGCCTCGGCTCGGCCGGCAGCCAGACCACGGTGAAGGACAAGACCCTCGGCGTGCGCGCCGCCTGGACGCACGGCCCGCAGTTCGCGGAGGCTATGCTCGCCTACGGCATGGACACCTACAGCTCCATTCGCCCGATCAGCTTCCCGGGCACCTCCGCCGTTGCCACTTCGTTCACCCGCGGCCACCAGTGGACCACGGGATTCACCGTTGGCCAGCATGTGGAGAACGGCAAATTAACCTTGTCGCCCTTCGCCGGGCTGCTCGTGAGCCGCTGGAAGGCCAACAGCTTCACCGAGTCCGGCGCCGGCGCCTTCAATACCACGGTCGGCAACCAGTCCGCCCGTTCCCTGCGCTCCCAGCTCGGACTGGAAGGCCGGTTGAACTTGGGCATGATCCAGCCGCACGTGCGCACCGCCTGGCTCCACGAGTTCTCCAACGGCTCGCGGTCCATGCCCGCCTCGTTCGGGGCCACTGACAACTTCGCCGTCGCGACCCGCCAAGCCCCGCGCAACACCATGCTGTATAGTGCCGGCGTGGACTTGGTGCTCGGGTCCCGTGCCCTCCTCTACACCGACTTCACCGCCCAGGGTGGCGGCGACACCAAGGTGCTCAACCAGTGGCTGGTGGGTCTCTCCGTCAGCTTCTAAGTCAACGGGCTTTTCTTCGCCGACGGCCGCGCCTCCCCGAGGTGCCGGCCGTCGGCTTTTTGTTGCCCGGCCGCCGGCCCGCCTCGCGGGTAGGACAACGCCCCATAGCGACGGAGCCCCCAACCGCCTATTATCACCCCTCAGACTATGAAAAACAAAAATCTATCCGCCCTGTTCTTGGTTATCGCCGGCCCCATCGCCCTGCTCGCCTCGTCCGCCACCGACCGCAAAATTGAGGATGCCGCCAAGGCCTCCTATAACTACCAGACCGTCCTGGAGGATCATGTGAAGGTGAAGGTCCGCGACGGCGTGGTCACCCTCACCGGCACCGTCCAGGACAAGGACGACAAGGATCTCGCCGCCGACACCGTGGAGAATCTTCCCGGGGTGGTCAGCGTTCACAACGAGATCAAGGTCGAGCCGACCTATCCCGAGCATTCCGACGCCTGGATGGCCTTCAAGATCCGCAGCCGCCTCCTCGTGAAGGCCAATGTCAGCGCCGCCTCCACCAAGGTGGTTGTCAATGACGGCAACGTCGTGCTGAGCGGCACGGCGGACAACATCGCCCAAAAGGATCTCACCGCCGTGTACGCCAAGGACATCGATGGCGTGAAGTCGGTGAAGAATGAAATCACCGTGAAGGACCCGGTCCCGTCCACCATGGGCGAGAAGATCGACGACGCCTCCATCACCAGCCAGGTTAAATTCGCGCTGCTCAGCCACAAGGCGACCAGTGCGCTCAAGACCAAGGTCACCACCAACGACGGCGTGATCGTGATCACCGGCGAGGCCAGTTCCGCAGCGGAAAAGTCCCTCGTGACCAAGCTCGCCTCGGACGTCCGCGGCGTGAAGTCGGTCAACAACAGCATGACCGTGAAGAGCTGACCGGGGCCCACCATCCCATTCAACGGCGCGGCCGCCCTCGGGCGGTCGCGCATCGTTTTAGCCCACCGCAGGAATCTGCCGGGATAATTCCCTCCTTCCGCCCTGTCCCCGAAGACCAGCTCCGATGAAAACCAACCGCGCAAAAACTCAAAAGACAATATCATGAACAAAATCATCTCCCTGGCGCTGCTCATTGGCGGCATTGTCCTCATCATCTACGGCCTCAATGCCTCGGACTCCATCGGCTCCGACGTCTCCCGTTTCTTCACCGGTAACCCGACCGACAAAACCATCTGGCTGTTGCTCGGTGGCATCGTCGCCACCGCCATCGGCGCCGGCGGCCTGATGCGCGGAACAAAATCCAGCTGAACTGATCCCATGCTTGGCTACGCGCCCACCTTCCTCCTCATCGCCGTGCTCGCGGGCGTCCTCGGCTTCGGCGTCATCGCCGTGCTGCTCCGCCGCCAGCGGGCCTGAACGCAGCGCCCCCTCTCCTCGATCCAAACCGCAATCAATAATACCAATATGAAAAACAACAAAACCACTGCCCAGACTCCCAAGGATCTCCTCAACGATCTCCAGGCGCTCGTCGCCGAAGCCGAAAAGATGATGGGCGATTCCATTACCGAGCACACCGCCGATGCCGTCGGTGCCTTGCGCGCCCGTTACGACGCCGCGCAGGAACGTCTCGGCGACTTGTATGAAGGCGCGCGGAAACGCGTTGTCGCCGGGGCGAAATGCACCGACGAGGCCATCCGCGAGAACCCCTACCAGTCGATGGCGATTGCCGCGGGCGTCGGCCTGCTCGTCGGCGTCCTGCTGGGCCGCCGCAGCAAGTAATCCACCGTTCCTTAACTCCGGGCTGTCCGTGCGGGGAGCGAAGCGCCGAAGCGATCCAGCTGGATCGCCCCGGTGCGCTTCGCCCACCTCGGATGACAAAAGTCCCAACCCTGCGAGACGCCGGCATAATCCACCGCTCCCCATGGAATCCCCTCCCCCCGCCCCGACCGGCTTCATGGACTCGCTGCGCTCGCTCGGCGATGGTCTCATGGCCAGCGTGGAGGACCGGCTCGAACTGTTCTCCATCGAACTGCAGGAGGAAAAATTCCGCCTGATCCAGATTTTATTCTGGATCAGCGCGGTTGTTTTCACGGGCATGCTGTCGGTCATGTTTGCCAGCCTCCTGCTCGTTTATCTCTTCTGGGACAGCGCCCGCCTCGCCGTGCTCGGCGGGCTGACGCTGCTCTACACCGGGGCGCTGGTGGCGGTCATCATCGCGTTCCGCCGCTACCTCGCGCGCCAGCCCAAGCCGTTCGCCGCCACACTGGATGAAATCGGGAAGGACCGCACATGCATCCGGACCGGGAACTGACCCGGCTCGCCGCCCACAAGGCTGCGCGCCGGCGGGACATCGCCCTCCATCGCGCCCAATGCGCCGGGGCGGCGGCCCGGGCGTTGCAGCCGGTGGCCTGGCTGGATCATAAGCTGGTCCTCTGGCGCCAGCTCTCGCCGATCGCAAAATTTGTCGCCGTGCCGCTGGGCATGCTGTTGAAGCGCTCGTCTTCGCCCCGCCCGCGGATGCTGGGCACCCTGCTTCGTTGGGGCCCAATCGTGCTCGGTGCCGTGCGGGGCTTGGCCCGCGCGCGCCACCGCTCCCCCCGTGATTGAGCGGCGGCGAGCGGAACCAGTAGCACAACACCCCATTTGTTCCGGGCGGGTTAGCGGGTAGTATCGCCGCTGTCATGGTCGCTCTATTTTCTCCTTCCGCCCGCGTCTCTTCCTCGCCCGCCGCCGCGGCTCGCGCCGCCCGCAGCGCCGCGTCCCGCCAGGAGGCACTGCATGACGCCGGGCTGGTGCGCCGTTTCAACACGGGAGACCAGGCCGCCTTCGGAGAGATCGTCACCCGGTATCGCGACAAGATGCATCATGTCGCGCTGGGCCTGCTGCGGAACCACGCCGACGCCGAGGAAATCGCCCAGGATACCTTCATTCGGGCGCACCGGAGCCTCGCCAATTTTCGCGGTGAATCCTCGCTCGCCGCCTGGCTGCATTGCATCGCCCTCAATCTCTCGCGCAACCGCTACTGGTATTTTTTCCGCCGCCGCCGCCATGCGACCCAATCGCTCGACAGCACCGTCAGTGCGGACTGCCAGACGACCTATGCCGATCTGATCGCCAGCAACGCCCCGGGACCCGTGCGCGAGGCCACCAGCCGGGAGTTTTCCGCCCTGGTCACGGAATGCATGACCAGCCTGACCGCCAGCCAGCGTGAAATCCTCATCCTGCGCAATGTCCGGCAACATTCCTACCGCGAGATCGCCCGGCTGCTCGGGATCACCATCGGCACGGTGAAGAGCCGGGTCGCCCGCGCCCGGGAAAGCCTCCGCACGCTTCTCGCCGAAACCTATTCCGACGGGACTAGGCGGGACATCGAACCCTCCTTCGAGTGGTTTGAGCCCGGCCGGCCCTCGGGCGTCGTGGTTGGCACCGGGGGCTGAGCGACCGGGATTTACCACGGCCGCCGCGTCCTCATGGCCGTGAAGTTTCAGGACTACTACGAGACGCTGGGCGTCGCCCGGGCCGCCTCGGCGGAGGACATCAAGCAGGCCTTCCGCAAACTCGCCCGCCTCCATCACCCCGATGTGGCCAGGAACAAGGTCGCCGGCGAAGCGAAGTTCAAGGAGATCAACGAGGCCTACGAAGTGCTGGGCGACCCGGAGAAACGGCAGCGTTACGACGAGCTGGGTCCGAACTGGCAGGATGACGGCCGTGGTCCGCGTGGCCGCCCGCCTTCACCTGGTGGTGAACCCGACTTCGAATTCGGCGGCACCGGCTTCAGTGATTTTTTCGAATCGTTCTTCAGCGGACGGCACGGCGGCTTTGCTTCCACGCGGGGTTCATCGGCCCCGGGGCGCGGGCCGGAAGACGGCTTTGTCCACCCCGGCCGGGACATCGAGGCCGATCTGCTCGCCACGCTCGAGGAGGCGCTGCAGGGTTCGTCGCGCAAGGTGAGCCTGCGCCGCCCGGGCCTGGACGGCGGGGCCGAGCGCACGAATACCTACCAGGTGCGCATCCCGCCCGGCATGCGGGAAGGCCAGCGCATCCGTCTCGCCGGCCAGGGTGGTCCGGGACAGGGCGGCGCCCCGGCCGGCGATCTCTACCTGCGCGTGCGGTTTGCCCGCCACCCTGATCTCCGCGTGCAGGGCGACGACTTTTATTGCGACCTCGATCTCGCCCCGTGGGAGGCGATCCTCGGGGTGAAGGCGAAAATCCCGACCCTCGGGAGTCCCACCACGCTCCGCGTGCCGCCCGGCACCACCGCGGGCACCCAACTGCGCGTGCGCGGCCAGGGCCTGCCGCGCGAGAACAGCAGCCGCGGCGATCTTTACGCCACCGTGCAGATCCAGGTCCCGCCCACGGTCTCAGCCGAGGAACGCCTCCTCTGGGAAAAGCTGGCGCAGGCGTCCACCTTCAACCCCCGGAAAATATCATGACGAACTTCATCTTCTACCATAACCCCACCCTGACGCTCAGCTGTGTGCCCGCCGGCACGCCCACGGTCTACTCGCTTGAGACCGCCGCCCGCCTCGGTGGGGTGCATCCGGCCATGCTCCGTTATTACTGCCAGCTCGGCCTGTTCGGTCCCGACCGGACCGGGGTGGAACCGACCTTCGACGACAACGCGCTTTATGAGCTGCGTCGCATCGAGCACCACCGCCGGCACCAGGGGGTCAACCTGCGGGCCCTGCCGCTGCTCTGCGCGCTGTGGCGCGAGGTCGAGCGACTGCAAGCCGAACTCCGCTTCCAACGCCGCCCGTGAACCCGCCGCGGTGGTGATCTCCCGTGTTGACCGCCGAGAATATACCCGGGGAAGGGTAACGCCCCATGGTTTCCGGCGGCCGTCCAGCGTATGCTCGTTTCTCCATGGGTGAAGATCAGCCGAGCAAACACGTTTCAACCGGGAATTCAAGCCGTGCCAATCCGCCGCCCCAGACGAAAGCCGGGGAGCGGGCCGCTGGTCGCGTTGATCCACTCATTCCCCGGGTTTTGCCGCAACCAGTTGATTCGGGGACGGCACCAAATCCGGGGAAGCACCCGGCGACAACCATTCTTATCGCCGATGACCTTGAAGCAAACCGCAAACTGCTGCGCTCGATGCTGGAACCCGGGAATTACTCGTTCGTCGAGGTCCCGGACGGCCAGGCGGCGCTCCTCGCCCTGCAAGCAATCACGACTCCTGTCGTGGCCTTGATTGATTGGGAGATGCCGCGGCTGGAAGGAATTGATGTCTGCCGGCAGGCACGCCTGCGGCCGGATCCGCCGCCGATGTTTCTCTTGCTGCTTACCGTCCGGGACAGTCCCCGTGACATCGTGAGTGGATTGCAGGCGGGCGCGAATGACTACGTCACCAAGCCCTTCGTCGTGGCCGAACTGCTCGCCCGGGTGAAAATCGGCCTGCAAATGGTGGAGTTGCAGCAATCCCTCGCGAACCGGGTTTCAGAACTGCTGCACGCCCTCGTTGAGGTGAAGCAGTTGAGCGGGATCCTGCCGATTTGCAGTTACTGCAAGAAAATCCGCAACGACCACGACTATTGGCAACGGGTCGAGGAGTATATTTCTGAACATACCGAGGCGCAATTCAGCCACGGCATATGTCCGGAATGCTACACCTCGCACGTCAGGCCGGAATTGAACCGGCTTGGCCTCACCCCGCCCTAACCGCGAGGAGACCGCGTTCACCCGCCATAAATCCACCGGACTAAAGTCACGCCGACGGTAAGCAACGATCCCACCAGCAGGAGATCAAGAATGTGCGGGGCCCCGACGCGAAAACATACGTCATCGATCGCGCTGATCACGCGCAGCCACCCCGGCTTGTATTGGGGAATGACCTTGACCCGGGGATCCATCATCTGCGCGGCCCGCCGGCCGCTCTCGACCGCCGCTTCGATACTCCACACATCGGCCTCCGTCCGGGTATGCGCTCCCGCGAGGAAAAGATTGGGGATGGAAGTCGCCTGACCGGGCTGATGTTGCTGCGTATGCGTGGTCGTCACCCACTTGGGCTGAAGCGGCTCGATGCCCATCGGTGAAAATTTCCACTCATGCCAGACTTCGATCTTATCGATCCTGAAATCAGCCAGACCCCGACCTCCGTTGGCCTCCCGGATGAGCCGGTCGAGAGACTGGCAGCTGAAAATCTGGGCTTTCACCTCCTCGATGAACTGCTCTTTCGTGCACCTGACCACCGGGGTTTTGAAGATCCGCCCCGGCACCGTTCCCACACAGCTGGTTCCGGTCCAGAGCGATTTCACCTTCCCGCCCAGGCCCACCTCGGGTTTCCAGACCTGCTCCTCGGCAAAGAGCGTCAAGTTGAACTCCGAGTCGGTGACCACGACGGCGGTCCGCTTGCGCGGAAATAATATTTGTTCCAGAAAGGAAATCCTGAACGAAACCTGGGTGTGGGGACCGTCCTGAATGAGCGGCTTAAACCGTCGCAGTTCCCGTTCGTTTTCCAGCGCGGGCGTCCGGGCGACGATCTGGGCGGCCACAAACGGGTTGGTCGCGAGGACATACCGGTCGGCGGTGATTTCGGTCCCCGACTGCAGGCGGGCGGCAGTGATGCCTTGTCCCTCGTAACCGAACCGGAGGAGCGATTCACCCCAGCAAAAACGAACCCCGTTCGCTTCGAGGTGCGCCACCCATTTGGTGAACCAATATTCACTGCTGGGGCCCCGTAGTAAAAGCCAGCCACTGCCCGCGCCCTGGGTCCAGGCGGGACCATCCTCGTCCGCCCGGTGCAAATGAGTTGGCTTGGTGATAAGCTGTTTGCGAAAAAATTGTCCCGCATGATGCAGCGACACCTTGGTCCAGTCGGAACCGATCCAGGGGCCAAAACTTGAACGCCACGTTTTATAGCAGCGGGCACTGAGCAAGGGCTTGAACCTTTCCGCCGCATTTTGCGCGGCGTAGGCCACCTCGGTGCGGCGGTTGGCGGCCCAAGTCTTCAACATCAGCCACGCCCACTTGAGTCCGTCCCATTTCGACATCCTGAACAACTTGGGGATGCTGGCCAAACCCCGGTCGTAGAACGCTGCGGTCCCCTCGTCTGGAAATATCCCAAAATCGACCGGACGGGAAAGGGCCTTGTCATAAACGCTTCCGCTCTGATCGAAGGGGATCTGCTTCATCAGGTCGAAAACATTGTGATACCAAGGGCCAAAGCCGTGCCAGGAATACTCGGACGGCGTGAACTGGTTCCGCGCCAGACGGGCGCTCCGGAAAAATCCCCCCGCCTCGGGGTTGGCCTCATAGACCGAGACTTGATAGCCCAACCGGACCAGTTCATGCGCCACCGTCAGCCCGGCGATACCCGCGCCAAAAATCGCCACTGTCGCCGTAC
>JAYUBB010000178.1:0-15824 GCA_043741015.1 Opitutaceae bacterium | reverse complement strand
TAGGGAGCCAGCCGGGTGATTTGGGTTTCGCCCTCCGGATCCACCCCCAGCGCCTTTTGGGTGTGCTGGCCGATGGTGCGGTAGCCAGCGACATCCAGATAGAGAGAATTGGCGATCATCACATAACCACCGGCGCCACCCACCTGCTGGGCCACCGCACCGTCGATCAACGTGCCGGCCGCCGGGGTCGGCGCGAGTGGTGAGCCGGAAAAGGGATAGCCCCAGGCTGGCGTGGTGTTCCAAGGATCCTGCAAGGTCGGGTTGTTATTCAGGTATAAGCCGTAGGTGACGTTCTTCCCGCCCATGGTCTTGCTGTCGGCATAGCGCAGCTCGGTATTATCCCAAGACCACGCCTTGCCAATGCCGTCGTAGGTGACCTGCATGAAAATGCCGAGTTTGCTGGCGAAATCGCCGGTCGCGACGGAAGAACCAAACAACCGACCGGCATAGAAGAGGCTCGCCTGGGACAGGGCAAAATTGTTGTTCGCCTTGAATCCGGGGGCGGCGCCACCGGACTGGGCATCCTGTGTGTGTGTGTAGGAAGGCATCAGCATGACGGCGAGCGCGGGCATATCACTCTGACCGGTGCTCATGGTATAGCCGCCGAGTTTGAACTGGCGGCCAAACTCGGTCAGCACCGGGAATTCCGTATGGCAGGCGATGCACTGCATGTTCATCTGCCGGGCAAAACTCGGCACGGCACGACACGGGAGCGGTAATACTGCGAAAAAGGTGACAGCAAGAATGGCCGGAAATAGATTAGTTTTTTTCAAGGGGTTGTGCGGGTTTGGGTTTCAGCGCTGTGTCAGCCCTCAGTATATACCCCTTAAGCACCTTCATGTTGCCGTAACTTGCGAATTACGGGGCATAAATTGACCGGAGTTGCGCCTGCCCGGCAATGCCGGCGGGGCGGAATCATCGCAGTAAGGCAAAAAGCAGCGGGCAAATCCGCCGGCCCGCCCGCACTCGACCATCCCCTTGAAGCGCCTCGGGAAGAATAAGCGGTGGCTTTGTTTTCTCGAGAGGCTAAAGTCAGAAACACTTCAACCCCCACCCCTATGAATCGTCGCACCTTTGTCTCCTCCCTCGCCGTGGCCGGCGCTGCAGTCGCCACCGGTTCCCGCCTTATTGCCGCTGGCTCGAAACCGCGTCCGAGAGTCGGGGTCATCGGCTGTGGCTGGTTTGGCGGCGTAAATCTCGAGAACTTCGCCCGCAACACCGGGGTGGATTTCGTTTCCCTGTGTGATGTCAACGAGCACTCACTCCGGAAAACCCTTCAGACCGTCGCCAAATACCAGACGACCGTGCCCCGGACCTTCGTGGATTACCGCGACATGCTGGGCGCAAGTGAACACGACATCGTCATCGTCGGCACGCCGGACCACTGGCATGCCCTGCCCGCCATCGCGGCCATGAAAGCCGGTGCGGACGTCTATCTGGAGAAGCCCGTCAGTGTTGACGTGATCGAGGGCGAGGCACTCGTCGCCGCCGCGCGCAAATACGGCCGGGTCGTGCAGGTGAACACGCAACGCCGCAGCAATCCGCTCTATCTCGAGGCCCGCGACAAATACATCCGCAGCGGCAGGCTGGGCAAAATCGGGCTCGTTGAAACCTACAGCTATCTCGGTTCCGAAGGCTGGAGCGCCGGGCCGGTCCCCGATGCGGTTGTCCCCAGCCACCTGAACTACGACCTGTGGACGGGGCCGGCGCCGCTGCTGCCCTTCAAGGCCATGAAGGAGGATCGCGGATGGCGAGCCTTCATGGAATATGGCACCGGGCCCATCGGCAATCTGGGCGTGCACATGCTTGACAAGGTGCGCTGGTTGCTGGGCCTCGGCTGGCCGGAATCCATCGCCTCCACCGGCGGTATCTATGTCGAAAAGGCGTCGTTCTCCAACCTCCCTGACACCCAGCGGAGTGTGTTTCATTACCCTGACCTGGATATCAGCTGGGAACACCGCCTGTGGGGCGGCTCACCGATCCCGCAACGCCATTGGAGCGACCAGTGGGGTGCACGCTTCATCGGCAGGAACGGAACGCTCAACCTGACGATGCTCGAATACGTTTTCACTCCGGCCGACGGTGGCCCGCGCGAGGGGGTGCACATGCTCTCAAAAACCGGCAACCTCGAAAATGTCGATTTCACCCAGGATGGCAGAGCCTACGTTGAAACCGAGAAGCGGCACGTACTGGATTTCATGTCGGCCCGGGAAACCCGCTCGCGGCCCGTTGCCGACATCGAGGAAGGCCATATCTCCAGCGCGTGCTGCGAACTGGCCAATCTCTCCCAGCAACTCGGCCGGCCCCTCGCCTACGATCCCAAGACCCGCACGATCCCCGGCGACGCCGAGGCGACCCGCCGGCTCGCCCGCCCTTATCGCGCACCGTGGATTCACCCCGACCCGGCGAATGTGTGACGCCGGAGCCCGGCTTTGCCTCATTCCCCTGCTTCATTCCGCGGAGCGGAAATCCCACCGGCCCACCTTTAACCCCGGCAGGTCTCTTCCATGATGCGAATCATCACATCCTCGACTTCCTGCGCAGTGGCGGCGGCACCGGGGGCGTTGAACATCATGAGCAGTGAAGTGGGCTTGATCGTCGCCAGGATCGTATGGCCGCCCTCTTCGTAGACCGAGATGCGGCACGGCAGGGCGGTCGAAATCGCAATGTCCTGGTTGAGCACGATCTGCGCGTGACTCGGATTGCAGACCTCGATCACGCGGCACTCGCGCCCGAAGGGCACGCCCTTGCTTTCCATCTTCTCCCGGAGGTTGTGCACGGCCTGCACCCCGAACTTGTGGCTGGTCGCGACCTCGGTCAGGCGCTGGCAGACGGTTTCAAGCGGCAATAGAGTGGATCGGGTGATCAGGAGTGCGTTGGGCATGGGGATGGAAGTTGAAGCCACACTGACGGGATTCCCCCGCCAAAGGAAGCCCGGAGCCCATCCAGCAGGCCAACACCCCATAGCAGCCGCCCATTGGAATTGAGCCAAGAGGAGGCAGGTTTCCCCTCTCTCCCTTGCCCGCCAGCCGCCAACTTGGTCAGGGCCGGGCCCGCCAGCGAGAAACCTGCCCTCACTTTCAGCACCGCCAGCACTTTCGGCACATACATGCGCGTTTCGACGGGAAGGGCGGAGGCGATCTCGGCGTAAGTCCGGGCCTGTTGCTTGTCCAGCGTGCGTTGCACGCGCCCGGGTCCGGCATTGTAGGCCGCGAGGGCGAGGGGCCAGTCCCCGAATTTCGCATGCAATCCGTGCAGCAGGCGGGCGGCGGCCTGCGCGGATTTATTCGGATCCGTGCGCTCGTCAGGCAGAACGGTCCGCAAGCCCAGTTCCCGCGCCGTGGCCGGCATCAATTGGAACAGGCCGCGGGCCCCGGTCGGACTGAGGGCGGTCGGATTGAAGCCTGATTCGACCTCGGCCAGCCACACGAGTTCGCCGGGCACGCCTCCCGCGGCAAACACTGGTTGCAAGAGCGGGACGTACTTTTCTGCGACCGCCGGGCGGGCCCGCGCCTGCACACGTCGCACCCAAAGATCGTAATTGGGAATGAATTGGCCGGGTGGACCGACCGGTGGCTTGGGCGGCGGATGCTGCCCCATCTCCTTGGCCGCTTCGATGTAGTCCAGCCTTTCCTCAAGCCAGCCCAGATATTCCTCGCTGCCCGGAACGAGGCGAAGGGTCGCGAGGACCGCCCGGGCTTCAGGTTCAAACTGCGCCAGCGCCTCCGGGTTGTCGCCATCCAGCGCGACCTGCAGACGGCTCACGAAGGCATCCCATTGCGCCCGGTCCGGAAACTCAAATTGCTCCTTCACCTCGTCCGACGCCAGCGAATCAAAGAGGTCCTTGCCCGTCTGGTAAAGTGCATCGGCCGAATTCTCCGGTGGTGCGGGCGGGGCCTTCCGTGGCGGCTCCGCCGCGGTGACCAAAGCCGCTCCCAGCAGACCGAGACTCCAGTGACTTCGCCATTTCATACCACACGCTGACCGCAGCGTCGTAACTAGGTTGCCGGCGTTCATCACGAATGGCGGGCCGGCAACGGCGCAGCGGGTAACACCCCATAGCCTCCGCTTGAGACCCGGCTTAATATCAGCTCACCATGCCAATTCCTGATGCTCCCGTCCCCGGCTCAACGAAAACAACTGCCCCGATCCCCGACCGTGCGGTGGTTGCCGTGCCGGTCGCCGTTGCCGTCCCCGCCGCCAATCGCGTGCAAACAGCCGCACCGGTCGCAACTCCTGTGAAGGCGGCCTCTTCCGCCCCCGCCCGTCCGAAGGGCTCGGCACCGGACCCCGACTCCTCAAGCACTGGCGACGAATCAGCCCCTCAACCGAAGAACACATCCCCTTGGACGCTCATTTTCGGTGTACTCTCCGTCGCTCTATTGCTCGTCGTATTCATATTCTGGAGCAAGGTGGGCGCCCGGGATAGAACCATCCAGGGAAACAAAAATCGGGCGGAGCAGGTTGAAGCCGGCGCCGTCGTGATGAAGGCGCAATTGGATGAGGCCAAGGCCGTCACGGTCCGGATGGAAAAGCAAATGGATGAGACCAAGGCGGAAACGGTCCAGCTCAAGGCCGCGTTGGACAAGGCCAAGGCCGGAGCTGACGATCTTCAGGCCCAGTTGGACAAGGTCAGGGCGATATCCGCCAGTTTCCAAATGCAGATGGAGGAAGCCAAGGTTGCCTCCCTGAAGCATCAGGGGGAAGTGGAAGTAGCCCAGGCCCAGACCACCGTGGCGCAGACGCAGTCCAACAAGGTCAAGGCCGACATGGTCCAGCTTCAGACGCAGTTGACCGAGGTAAGGGCGCAGGCTGCCGTGTTGCAGACCAATTTGGAGAAAGCCCAGGGCGAAATCGCCCGGCTGCAAAAACTTTCAGTGAAAAAATAGCCGCGGCACCTGTCCTGAAACAAACCATGTAGGCAAGGCCCCATAGCGGTGTAGCATCCAACCTGAATGCCGGTCCGAAACCCGAATCTCCTCCGGCGCGTCCGCTCCTGGCCGCGGCGAGTGATCATCATCGTTGCCGTGGTGACCGGGCTCCTGCTGGCGGCGCGGGTTGCCCTGCCTTTCGTGGTGAAACGCATGGTGAACGAGCGCCTGCAGCAGATCCCCGGCTACACCGGCTATGTCAACGACATCGACCTCCATCTGTGGCGCGGCGCCTACAGCCTGCACGGCTTCGGCATCCTCCGGCAAAATGACCGGGTGCGGGAACCGTTTTTCGAGGCGAAGCACATTCACTTTTCCATCGCCTGGCGCGAACTGTGGCACCGCAAAATTGTCAGCGACATCTCCATCGACCACGGCCAGCTCAATTTCGTGAAAGGACCGACCGAGGAGGAGAGCCAGACCGACCTGGATCACCGGTGGCAGGACGTCATCCAGGACATTTTTCCGATCGACATCACCCATCTGGAAATCACCGACGGACTCCTGCGTTACGTCGACACGACGCGACAACCGCAGGTGAATGTATTCGTCACGCACATGAGGGCGACCGCGACCGGCCTCCGTAACCGCCCGGGGGAGGCGCAGAGCGGGGAGTTCCCGGCGGTGATCACCATTGAAGGCGACAGCCTCGGGGCGGGAAAATTGAAACTCTTGCTCACCGCGGAACCGCTGGCGGTCGAACCGCATTTCCATCTCGGCCTGACGCTCAACCAGGTGAACCTGCCGGCGCTGAATGAATCACTCCGGGCCTATGCCAACGTCGACGTGGGCCGGGGCACCTTTCGCCTTGTGGCCGAGATGGCCGGGCGCGATGGCGGGTTCCAAGGATACGTGAAGCCGTTTTTTGAGAACCTTGATTTCCACAATCTCGAGGACAAGGACAAGGGGATCGGTTCGCAAATCTGGGAGCACATTGTCGCCGGCCTGGCGTGGCTGGTAAAAAACAAAGCTCGGGACCAGGTGGCCACCCGCATGCCTTTTGAAGGCAGATTCGGCGACGCGAAGCTCGGCCTGTTCGCCACCATCACCAATTTGTTCCGGCACGGTTTCATCCACGCTTTTAATCCCACGGTCGAGGGCTCGGTGCGCGCGGACAACGTGCTGCCCAGCGGGAAAAGCGTGGACGGACAGAATGTATCGAAAAACACACCGGAAAAACCGCCCGAAAGGAAATAGTAACCAATCCGGGAGCCTGTTTCAGGACCCGAGCCTAGCCCGCCATGTCCACCCTCCCCTCGCGCCACAGCAAGTCCCGGCCCGCACCCAAGGGTGAGAGCGTGCTGGCTGCAGCCGTCGAGCAAGTCAGCATCCTCAAGCGATCCGGCCTGATCTTGATCAAGACGGCGCATGCCTTCCTTAACGACAATGTTGCCCGGCTCGGTGCGGCGCTGGCCTTCTACACAACCGTGGCCATCGCGCCCCTCCTGGTACTGACGCTGGCGATGGCGGGGACCGTGTTTGGCCAGAACGACGCCCGCCAGCAGGTTCTGGGCGAAATCGAAAGACTGGCGGGTCCGCAGGCCAGCGCGGCGGTGGCGATGGTGCAAAGCCCCACCGACACCACCACCGGCATGCTCGCCACGCTGCTTGGCATCGGGACCTTGATTTTCGGCACGCTCGGGGTCTTCACCAACCTGCAGGATTCGCTCAATGCCATCTGGCGCGTGCCACCGCATCCCGCGATGGGCTGGTGGCATTTCCTGCAACGCCGTCTGTTCTCGCTGGCGACCGTCATGGCCACCGGCTTCCTCCTGCTGGTGTCGCTCATTGCCAGTGCGATGCTGAGCTGGCTGGGAGACCAGACGGCGCATCGCTTCGGTCTGCCGGTGTTTGGGCTGGAGATGGTGAACAACGGGATCTCGTTCGGCGTCGTGACCTCGCTTTTTGCACTGGTGTTCCGGCTGCTCCCCGACACCCGGGTGCGGATGAGACATGTCTGGGTCGGGGCGGCGGTAACGGCCCTGCTCTTCACGGTGGGAAAATCCGTGCTCGGGCTTTACCTGGGGCGGGCGAGCCTGACATCCGCCTACGGGGCGGCCGGCTCGCTGCTTGTGCTGCTGCTGTGGAGCTATTACGTGGCACAGATCGTTTTTCTCGGTGCCGAGTTCACCCGCGTCACCGCGCTGAGCAACGGCGGCCGCGATTTCACCTCACTCCAGGAACCGAAGGAGCGCAGCCGCCCATTGTGAATTCGCAGAAACTTAAACGAACCAACCCGGTCAAAGAATGAATGATCCTGTCCCATCCCGGTCTCAATCCCCGCGCGAGGTCGGAAACGCGATGAGCGCGCCCCCCTTCCGGTCCGGCACCAAACCCGCCTCCTCGGCCGACAGCGAATCCCCCGGGGTGCACTTTGAGCTTTCGCTGAAATCGTTGCTCGTCGTCCTGGCCCTGCTGGGGGGGGTGTGGATGCTGCTTAACATCCTGCCGGCCCTGCTTGTCCTGGTAACGGCCCTGATGCTGGTCGGGGCCCTCAATCCCCTGGTCACGTGGCTCGAGCAGCGGAAGGTGAAGAGATTTTTCGCCATTGGCATCGTTTTCAGCCTCGGGGCCGCCCTCACCGTCACGCTCCTCGCCCTTACGGTTCCGACGGTGATCGCGCAGTTGAAAAGCGTCGTCGAGCACGAGCCTGAAATCCGGGAGAGGATTGCGGGTTACCTCGATCAGTCGCGGGCCACAGCCACTCTCGCCAACGACCTCCGGAACCTGCGCTTCGCGGAGCTGTTGAAATCCTCCCAATCAACTCTCCTCACGATGAGCACGCGGGCGTTCGAGATCCTGGCCTACTGCATCGCGGCCGTATTTCTGGCTTTTTATATGATGATCGACCGCGATCGGCTGCGCGGCGCGTTGTTTGCCGTCGTCCCCCGCACCCATCACATCCGCCTCTCACGCATTCTCCTCAATCTGGGGACGATTGTCGGCGGTTACATTCGCGGCCAAGTGCTCACTTGCTTCCTGATGGGCGGGTTCATCCTCGTGCTCCTGCTGGCGTGCCGCGTGCCCAATGCGCTCGCGATCGCCCTGTTTGGCGGCGTCATGGACCTGCTGCCCTACATTGGAATATTCCTCACAATGGGTCCGGCCGTGCTGGCCGCCTCGGTGAAGGGACCGGTTATCGCGGGCATCGTGTTTGTGCTGATGCTGGCATATGAAGAACTGGAAAGCCGCGTGTTGGTGCCGCTCGTCTACGGCCGGTCGTTGCGTCTGCCTTCCTCGGTGGTGCTGTTCTCGCTCATCCTGGGGACAACCATGGCGGGGATTGTCGGCGCCCTCCTCGCACTCCCTCTCGCGGCCGCGGTGCTGATGCTGGTCGAGGAACTGCGGGTCGAGCTGCCCGGGGAGGCGATGCAGCCCGAGGACTTCGAACAGCGCCGGGAAG
Organism: Opitutaceae bacterium; assembly: GCA_043741015.1. Taxonomy (GTDB): domain Bacteria; phylum Verrucomicrobiota; class Verrucomicrobiia; order Opitutales; family Opitutaceae; genus Lacunisphaera. The sequence goes on along the minus strand of JAYUBB010000178.1, from coordinate 7,490 downwards.
ATGCTCGCACCGAGCAGGAATACGAGCGTCGGGCGGAAAGCATGCCGGCCGACCAAGCCGCCGCCATCGCCGTGGAAATTTCGGGGGCCCGTAAAAAGGAGGAAGGTGAAGCGGAGGTGGCGCAGGCCGCCCAAATCAAGAAAGACAGCGAGTCATCGGATAAGAGCTAGGTTGACCGGTAACTTTTGGTCGGCGGGAGTTGGCCTGATGCCAGGCGTTGTCGCGCTGCCTATTTCGGCAGCCACGTTTCCCAATTCTTCGCGAACGTGTCCACATTGTCCTTCGTCACGGGAGTCAGGGCAGAATCCTCGATGGCCGACGGCGGATCCTTTTTGAGGTGAAGCTTCTCCACGAGACGTTCGACCGAGCGGTAGCCGTAACCATAGACATCCTGGGAAAGCAGCATCTGCACGTGGCCGTTGCGCACGTAGTCGAGCTCCGGCGGCAGCGCATCCACCGAGACGCACTGCACGGTGCCGGGACTCCACTTGAGCGCATGGTCGGTGAACAAGGGCCAGCCGCCGAGAAAGCCCCAGCCGGTGATGTCGGGGTTGGCCTGCATGACCTGCTCGATCCGCGCCACGGCATCGAGGGGTGTTTCCTTGTGATAAAACACATCGACCAGCCGGATACCCGGATGCCTTGGGGCGGCGGCGCGGAAACCGGCGGCGCGCTGCTGCAGATTCACGGCGTTGGGATTGCCGTCGATCGCCGCCACCACGCCCTGCCCGTGCAACAAGGCGGCCAGTTCCTCGAAGGTCCGCTCGCCGCATTTGAAGTCGTCGATGCCCAGCGAAACCATCCGCCGGCTCGCCGGGGCGTCGCCGGAAAAGGTGACCACGGGAATGCCCTGCCCGACGGCCTTGTTGATGGCGTCGGTGAGCTTGTTGGCGTCGGAGCAGCTGATGATGATTCCATCCACACCGTTCAGGACGAGCTGCTCGATGAACTCGGCCTGCTTCTGAGCGTCCTCCTCGTTGGGCGTGCGCCAGTCGATCCTAATGGTGATGCCGTATTTAACCCCCAGCTCGCGGGCGGCTGTGTTCGCGCCGGAATGGGCGGCTTCGAAAAACTGGTTCCCCTGGGATTTGGCAATCATGCCGAGGGTGTAGGTCTCCGCGGCGCGGACGGACCCGGTGATGAACAGCAAAGCGAGACCAAGCAGTCGGGGCAACAAGCGGGAGATCATGTCCGCACCCTAACGATCACAGGCCGAAAATGAAATGGCAGAAAATACGGCGGTTGTCACCGCCCGGCCCGGCAAGACACTACCAGCTCTGCTTCGGGGTCTTTCGACTCGCTTCTGCCCTGGCCGACCATTTTCCCCCGTCCACCATGCGGTGGTCATTCCCGTTTGTGTTCAGTTCACCGGCTTCCCAGCCCAGAGACCTGCTTTCATCGATTTCAAGGTCGCCCAGCACTATCTCCTCGACGGGAACACCAAATTGGCGTGCGGCCTCATTGCGCAAAGTCATCCGGAGCCCCGGCTCGGACGGGGCATTGCCATAGCCGGACGTCCCCACGACCCCCAGCGATGTCACCCGGCTGTTCGCCGGCGCAGCCGAGGCGGAGGATACGTGGCCACCGGTTGACGCGCAGCCGAAGACCAACGCAACCACCGGAAGAATCAAAACGAGTCGGAGTAAATTCGCTTTCATGTCCTGATGTTAGTCGCAAGACCGAGTTTGGCAAGACCGCCAGGAATGACCTGCGCCATGAACATCGGAATGGACGCGGCGGTCCGCCTGCACCACGATCCTGTCCATCCCTATCCCATGAAGCCACCCTTGATTCGTGCCGCGTTGTCACTCGGCCTGCTGTCGCTCCTGAATCCGCTCGTTGCCGCCGAGGCAGCGCTGCCTCCCCTGCCCGCGCCACTGAGCGTGCCGGCGCCGGGCCCGAAGACCGATGCGCCCTACGCACCGCAGGCGATTTTGCCTGGTGGCGTGGTGATCCCGCTGTTCCCGCCCGATTCGCCTTATCTCAAGCAGGAGAATATCCGCGAGCCCGAGGTCTACCAGATGTGGGGACCCGGCCAGGTGGGGTCTGTCGTTCACATCCACAATCCTTCCCTTGAGTTTCATCCAGGCAACGGCCAGCTCAACACCGGTGCGGCCATCATTCTCGCCGGGGGCGGCGGGCACCGCACGCTGAACGTCGGCGAGGCCTCTCCCTTTGTGTCGTTCTTCGCCAATCACGGTGTCAGCACGATTATCCTGCGGAACCGGCTGCGCAGCGACGGCTACGAACCCAAGACCGACGGGGTCAACGACGCCCTGCAGGCCCTCAAGTTGGTGCGCGCCCGCGCGAAGGACTGGAACATCGACCCCAACAAGATCGGCATCATGGGCTTTTCCGCCGGAGCCGAGCTGGTGGTCAACGCCGCGCTGGTCTGGGAGGAGTTTGACCGGAAGAACGACACGCCGGGCAATCCACTGGCGAAGGTTTCCTCCCGGCCCGACTTCGTGGGCAGCATCTATCCCGGCCCGTCGTTCTTTGCCCGCGGCGGCACGCCGCCCATCCCGCGCAACGCACCACCCGCCTTCATCACCTGTGCCGGCTGGGGCGACTGGATGCACGCTGTCTGGGCCAATGAATATTTCACCGCCCTGTTGAATGACAGCGTGCCCAACGTCGAACTGCACATCTACGCCCGCGGCCACCACCCCGGCGACAAGGTCGGCCCCGACGAGCCACCCGCGACCGGGGCGCTGAGCAGCATGGGCGGCATCTCCTACGGCACCTGGTCCGCCCGTTTCCTCGACTGGTTCCGCGACCTCGGCTTCCTGAACAAGCCCGGCGTGGAAACCCAGGCAGCGAAAGACGTCGCGGCCAATCTCGACCGCGTCAGGAAAAGCGCGGCTTGGAATCCCCCGCCCAAGGCCCCGGAACCGGCGGCCACGCCTCCCGTCGCCCCGGCCGCGAAAACTCCCTGACCTCCTCTTCATGTCATCCGCACCCAATCACCGCACTCTCGCCGAATTCTATATCCAGGGCATTACCCAGGGCTTCGTCACTGCCGCCGAGGTGATCAAGTGGTCGGACTAAATCATCATCGCCGCACCCAAGACCGAGGATTGGATGTTGGAAATCTCCTCCGCCAACGCGGAAGACCGGATGGGCGTGCTCCATCACCTGCATGCCGTGAAGGGCGAAGTGGATGAGGCGGCCCTCGCCGCCTTGCTGGCGGCGAGGTCGTAAGCAGCGGACTTAAGCCGGGGACATCCGCTGACCTGGCACGGCCACGAGCTCGATGTAGACTTCCGTCGCGCCCGCCTCCGCGACGGTGTCGATGGTGCCGCCGACTTCCCTGAGGGCACGGGATTCCGCGCTGGCCGCGCTGGCGCCGACTTTGCAGGTAAAGTCCCACTGGCCGAAACCCTCGGGCACCTCCTTCCGCCGTGAACGACGCACGTATTTGTTGACCTCGTGCCGGATCTTGTCGCGCACGCGGGCATCTTCCTTGCCGGGAGCCTGAAGGGGGAAGGTTTTTTTCATGAAGGCAGCAGCGTTGTCCGCGGCGGCGGCGTTTCAATGCGATTCATGGATTTAAATCACTAATACACACTTGCTGGACACCAATAAAATCCTGATCCCCGGATTCCTTTCGCGGGTTTATTCATAATTAGCGGGAGATCAGTGTGGATCAGTGGTTAACTCTCCCAGTCATTTGTTCGCTCACTGCTTTTCGTTCAAACACTCATGCCCAATCCCGCCTGCCCTGCCTGCACCCTCGAAGACGTCCTCCGCCACTCGGATCACTGGGAGTGCGCCACTTGCGGCCACGAATGGCCCAAGGAGACCGCGCCTGAGGCGGCCCGCGTCGTCAAGGATGCGAACGGCACGCCGCTGATGGACGGTGACACGGTCGCCCTCATCAAGGACCTGAAACTGGGCCGCGGGTCTCGTCTCAGGTGCTCAAGGCCGGCGCGAAGTTGCGCCGGCCTCATCGATATAGCCACCTTTCCACTTTTCGCCACCGGGGTCTGGTCCGGCGCGGCCGAACGATTCGGACGGGGCGAATATTTTTGTATTCCCCCGCACTCTGATTGCGGCACTTTCGATGCACCCCATGAAACCGCTCCGCCTGTTACCCGCCCTCTGCACGTTCCTCGCGCTCGTCCCCCTCTGCCTTTCCGCCGCCAGCGACCGGGACAAGTTCGCCGCGGCGACGGCCGCCGCCCAGGCAGCCAACGCCACCTCCGAGCCGATGGCGGCGGGTAAATTCCAGCCCACCTGGGAGTCGCTGGAACAATACGAAACTCCCGAATGGTTTCGCGACGCGAAGTTCGGCATCTGGGCCCACTGGGGTCCGCAGTGCCAGCCCGAGATGGGCGACTGGTATGCCCGGCAAATGTATCAACCCGGCGGCACCGACCCGAAGACCGGCGAGTTCAAAGCCAACCAGGTATATAATTTCCACGCCGCCCGCTACGGCCACCCCTCGAAATTCGGCTTCAAGGACGTGATCCGCACCTGGCAGGCCGAGCGCTGGGATCCCGCGAAGCTCATGGCGCTCTACAAGCGCGCCGGGGCAAAATACTTCATGGCACTGGCCAACCACCACGACAACCTCGACCTGTACGACAGCAAATACCAGCCGTGGAACTCGGTGAACGTCGGGCCGCACCAGGACCTCATCGGCGGCTGGGCCGCGGCCGCGCGGCAGAACGGAATGCGCTTCGCGGTCAGCGTTCATGCCTCGCACGCGTGGAACTGGTATGAAGTTGCGCAGGGCTCCGACCCGGCCGGGCCGCACAAAGGCGAGTCATACGACGGCCAGCTCACCGCGGCCGATGGCATGGGCCAGTGGTGGGACGGTCTCAACCCGCAGGACCTCTATGCCCAGAATCATCCGCCTGCCGACGCCAACTGGGAATGGAAACCGAAGACCCCGGGCCCGGCTGAAGGGCCCGACCCGCGTCTGCCCGACCAGGCCTACCTCAACAAATTCTACAACCGCACGGTGGATCTGATCAACCGCTACAACCCCGACGCCGTCTACTTCGACGATACCCACCTCCCGTTTTCCCCATATAGTGATGTCGGTCTGCGCATCGCCGCCCACTTCTACAATCACAGCGCGGCGCTTCATGGCGGCAAGAATGAGGCGGTCGTCACCGGCAAGAAACTCACCGTAGACGAGCGCCGTGCGCTCGTCTACGACATCGAACGCGGCAAGGCCCACGACATTCTCCCGCAACCGTGGCAGACGGACACCTGCATCGGCGACTGGCACTACAAGCGCAGCCGTTACGAGAACGACGGTTACAAGAAATCCGGCGACGTCATCCGCATGCTCGTCGATATCGTCAGCAAGAACGGCAACCTGATGCTCAACATCCCGCTCCGTGGCGACGGCTCGATCGATGACCTCGAGGTCCGCCTGCTGGAAGACATCGCCGCCTGGATGGACCTCAACGCCGAGGCCATCTTCTCCACGCGTCCTTGGAAAATCTACGGCGAAGGCCCCTCCACCCAGACAGTCGCCGAGAAGGGCCAGTTCGACGGCCAGAAGGATATCAGCCCCTTCACCGCGCAGGACGTCCGCTTCACCACTGCCAAGGATGGCAAGACCCTCTACGCGATTGCCATGGGCTGGCCGGTTGACGGCAAGCTCACCATCAAGTCTCTCGCCATCGGTTCGCCGCACCTCACCGGTGAGATTGGCTCCGTCCAGCTGCTCGGCACCGAGGCCAAGGTCACCACGCAGCGCACCGCCGACGGTCTCGTCATCACTTTCCCGGCAGGCAGCAAACCAGCCCCCGGTCAGGCCGCCGCCTGCGTGATCAAAGTCGCCCTACGCTAGGAACAGAATGGAAGCAGACCGGCCCAGGCATCCGGCGACTCAGTGCGATACGTGCGAAAACCGCTCGTCAAGCGCCCGGAGCCGCCGGGAGAGATCGCGGGCGAGGTTGAGCATCACAATGCCATACTGCGCGGGCCGGTGCTGGTAGAGCCGGTGAAAGTCGGTGCCTTTCAGGGTGCAGGCGGTCACCTCTTCTTCCGCGAGCACGCTGGCCGAACGCGCGACACTCTCCACCAGGCTCATCTCTCCGAAGAATTCGCCCGGTCCGAGCCTGGCCAGTATCACCGGCTGTACCGTTCCGTGACCCTTGACGACCAGGACATGACCGCCGGCAAGGAAAAACATCCGGTTGCCCGGCTCGCCTTCGCCGAGGATCACCGAGCCAGCCGGGAAATGGTCCTCCCGGGCCAGGCCGGAAAGAAAATGAATGGCCTCGTCGTCGAGGCCGGCCATCATCGGCACAAGATGCAGGAAGTTTTCTCGCGAGACATTCACGGCTGTTCAGACGGTTTGGTCTGAGGCTACAACTACGGACCCGATGGCCGTGGGCAAACCCGAACGCAGCCGGCCCGGCGCCTACGGCCTAAGCCCGGCGCAGAACCTTGCGAGACGCGCGACCCCCTTGGTGATGATCTCATCGGATGTGGCGTAGCTGAGGCGCAGGTAACCCTCGGCCCCGAACGCCGAGCCCGGGACGGCGGCAACCTTCTCCTGCTCGAGCAGCCGGGCGCAGAAGTCCACGTCCTTGAGGCCGAAGCTGGAAATATTGGGGAAAAGATAAAACGCGCCTTGGGCGAGCAGGCAGGAGACGCCGGGGATCTGGTTGAGCCCGGCATGCAGGTTTTTCCGACGGCGGTCGAAGGCGGTGAGCATTTCCGTGAGCGCGGCGGTGGTCTTCTCCTTCTCCTGCAAGGCCGCGAGCGCACCGTATTGGGCGAAGGTAGTGGCGTTGGAGCACATCTGGCTTTGCAACTCGGCCACCGCCTTGGCGATGGGCGCGGGGGCGACCAGCGTGCCGAGCCGCCAGCCGGTCATCGAGTAGGTCTTGGAGAACCCAGCGACCGTGATCGTGCGGGCGGCGGCCTCGGGACTGAGCGTGGCGACACAAGTTGCCGTGGCGCCGTCATACATCAGGTGCTCATACATCTCGTCGGAGAGGATGTAGAGGTTGTGCTTCACGGCGACGGCGATGATCGCCGCAATCTCGGCCCGGGTGTACACCGCGCCCGTAGGATTCGACGGGCTGTTGAAAACGAGCGTCTTGGTCTTGGGCGTGATGGCGGCCTCGAGCTGAGCGGGCAGGATCTTGAATCCCGTCTGGTCTGACGTCTCAAGGAAGCGCGGTGTCGCACCGGTGAGCTTCACCATTTCGGGATAACTGACCCAGTAGGGCGTGGGAATGAGCACTTCATCACCGGGGTTGCAGACGGCGAACAGGCCGATGTAGCACGAGTATTTGCCACCGGGGCTGACCACGACCTGGGCGGGCGTTATGGTATAGCCGTATTCGGTCGCATAGCGGGCGGCGATGGCCTGACGGAGCGGCTCAATGCCGGGAGTCGGGGCATACTTGGTCTTGCCCGCCTTGAGGGCGGCAATGGCCGCCTCCTTGATGTGCACCGGGGTATCAAAGTCGGGCTCGCCCGCGGCGAAGCTGCAGACGTCCTCGCCGGCGGCCAGC
>JAYUBB010000177.1:0-15915 GCA_043741015.1 Opitutaceae bacterium | reverse complement strand
GGATTTCACCCCAGACTTCCTTCAGCCGGCGGCCGCTGTGGCCCTGGAAGTTGCCGCTCAGGCCGAGACACTCGCCCTCGGCCGCCATCATGATGTCGTAGAGCGAGATTTCCTCCGGCGGCCGGCTGAGCTTGTAGCCGCCGAGGTTGCCGCGACGGCTGGTGATCAGGCCGTGGTCGCGCAGCTTGCCCAGGATCTGGGCGAGAAAATTGGCGGGCACGGACTCCGTACGCGCAAGGTGCTCGATCTGCGCCAGCTTGCCCGAGCTGTGCAGGCGGGCCAACTCGGCCATCACGCGGCAGGCGTAGTCGATTTTGACGGAGATCTTCACGGGCAGGTCAGATGGCGTAGTCGGTGTGCTCGGGCCGGACTACCTCGGTCGGGGGGAGGAGCATGCCGGCACCGACGGTGGCGTTGGTGCCCTGCTCGATCAGGATGAACGAGCCGGTCAGCCGGTTGGTCGCGTAGCCGTCATAGTAAAGCGGCTTGGCGGTGCGGATGCGAATCTCACCAAGGTCGTTCACGGCCAGTTCGGTCGGAGTGGGCTGCGACTCGAGCGTGGCCATGTCGAGCCGGGACTCGATTTCGGTGACGACGGCCTGGACGGTGCTGGTGGTGTGTTTGAGGAAATACTTTTTGCCGCGCTGGAGGGGGCGCGGGTGCATCCAGCAGATTTTGGCGTGCAGCTCGGTGTCGCCACCTGGAAGCGAATCGACCCCGACCAGCATGCTGCCGCGGCTCACGTCCACGTCGTGCTCGAGCACGAGCGAGACAGACTGCGGGCAAAAGGCCTCGGCCACCGGACCGTCGAAGGTGTGGATCTCTTTCACCGTCGAGATCACGCCACCGGGCAGGGCCATGACTTTCTGGCCGGTGCGCACGATGCCGCCGCTGATCTGGCCGCTGAAGCCGCGAAAGTCGTGCAGGCGCGGGTCGGTGGGGTTGTTGGGGCGGTTGACCCACTGCACGGGCAGGCGGAAGGCGCTGAGATTCCAGTCGCTCGCGATGTGCACCGTCTCGAGGTGGCCGAGCAGCGTCGGACCCGCATACCACGGCGTGTGCGCCGAAGGCGTGACGACGTTGTCGCCGTTGAGCGCGCTCAACGGGATGAACTTCACGTCCTTGATGTCGAGGCGCGGGAGAAATTCCTCAAACTGTTCGCGGATCTCGTTGAAGCGCGCCTCGCTCCAGCCGACGAGGTCCATCTTGTTGACGGCGACGACGAGGTGCGGGATGCGGAGCAGCGAAGCGATGGCGGTATGGCGGCGGCTCTGCTCGATCACACCGGCACGGGCGTCGACCAGCACGATGGACAGGTTGGCCGTGCTGGCGCCTGTGACCATGTTGCGCGTGTATTGGACGTGGCCGGGGGTGTCGGCGATGATGAACTTGCGGCGCGGGGTCGCGAAGTAGCGGTAGGCGACATCGATCGTGATGCCCTGTTCGCGCTCGGCCCGGAGGCCGTCGGTGAGATTGGCGAGGTTGATCTGGCCGCCGCCGGTGATGTCGGCGGAGCGCTCGAGCGCCTCGATCTGGTCCTCCATGAGCGACTTCGAGTCGTAGAGCAGGCGACCGATGAGGGTGGACTTGCCATCGTCGACACTGCCGCAGGTGTTGAGGCGGAGAATGTCAACGACCGGCACGGGAGCGCGCGAGGAGGATGAAGAAGTGGCGACCACGGACATGAAAGGGGGTTGGGTGGTTTAAGGGATTAGAAGTAACCCGCTTTCTTGCGGTCTTCCATGGCGGCTTCGGAGGCCTTGTCGTCGGCGCGGGAGCCCCGCTCGGTGACGCGGGCGGCGGCGATCTCGGTGATGATGTCGTCGTAGCTGGAGGCCGGTGACTCGACCAGGCCGGTGCTGATGATGTCGCCGATGGTGCGGACCCGGACGATGAGCTCGCGGACTTCCTCGGTGGGCTTCGGGGGCAGCAGATCGCTGACCGGCAGCCACTGGCCGCCGCGGCGGACACAATGGCGCTTATGGCTGAAATAGATCGTGGGCACCTCGAGCTGCTCGCGGCGGATGTACTCCCACACGTCCATCTCGGTCCAGTTGCTGAGGGGGAACACGCGCATGTTCTCCCCAGGGTTGAGCCGGCCGTTGTAGAGATTCCAGATCTCGGGGCGCTGGTTCTTCGGGTCCCACTGGCCGAAGCTGTCGCGGAAGCTGAAGAAGCGTTCCTTGGCGCGGGCTTTCTCTTCGTCGCGCCGGGCTCCGCCGATCAGGCAATCGAAGCGAAATTCCTCCACGGCGGCGAGCAGGGTGGGAATTTGCAGTTTGTTGCGGCTGATCTCTCCGGGCGCGGGGATGGCGACGCCCTTGGCGATGGCGTCCTCGACCTTGCGGACGATCAGCTTGCCGCCGAGCTGGGTGGCCCGCTTGTCGCGGAATTCGTTCAGCTCCGGGAAATGGTGTCCGGTGTCGACGTTGAGGAACGGCATCGGGATGTCCGAGGGCCGGAACGCCTTTTCGGCGAGGCGCAGCAAACAGATGGAATCCTTGCCGCCCGAAAACAGCAGGGTCGGGCGCTCAAATTCGCCGGCGACCTCGCGCATGATGTGGATCGCCTCGGTTTCGAGATGCTGCAGATGGTCGAGATGGTAACTCTTCATGAGGCGGCGGCGGTTTGGGCGGCGCTCTTGCCCCACGCGGCATGCAGGCCGCACTCGCGCTTCTCATCGGCTTTGGCCGGGTCGAAATAATCCCACTCGTTAGGCAGGTTGTGTTGCGCGAGGTAGGCCTCCATCTGCGCATCAGTCCAGTTGAACACGGGACTGATCTTGAGTGCGCCGAAGTTCGCATCGTGGGACACGATATCAAGGCCGGCGCGATTCAGGTTCTGCACCTTGCGCAGGGCGGTGATCCAGACGGTCGGGGCCAGCTCTCTCATCCCGCGCTGGAACGGCTCCAATTTCATCACGGCGCTGAACTGCTTGAGGCCGGCTTCTTCCTCGAGTGAGGGGATGGGCCCGTGGATGGCATCCCGGTGCGCGGGCGTCATTTTCGGCAGGAAGGGCTTCAGGTTGAGTTTGAGCTGCGTGCGGAGCTGCTCGGCATGCTTGTAGGTGGCCGGGCGGTTGTAGCCGTGGTCCACCCAGAGCACGGGAATGTCGGCCTGCGCCTGCGTGGCGAGGTGCAGCACCACGGCCTCGTAAGGGCGGAAGTTGGTGGAGACGATGGCGCGGCCGCCGGCCTGGGCGAGGGCCCAGCGGACGACCTCGAGCGGCGACTGGGTCGCGAACTCGGCATTGGCGCGGGAGATTTGTTCGGGAGTCATGACGGAATTAGTTGATGGCGGGGGCGGGTTGGGGCGCGGCCGCGGCGGCCGCACGCTGGGCGATCGCCTCGGGCAGGAGCACGCGGGTGGAAAAGTCACCGAAGCGCTCGCCGGTGGTGCGTTCCGCCTTCCAGCGGGTGAGCAGCGGGCGCAGCTCGGTCTCAAGGTCGGCTTCCTTGATGGTTTCCTTGAAGACCTGGTTGAGGCGCATGCCGTTGGCGTTGCCGCCGAGCCAGAGCTGGTATTTGCCGGGCGCCTTGCCGACGAAGCCGATCTCGGCCATGTAGGGACGGGCGCAGCCGTTGGGACAGCCGGTGGTGCGGATGATGATCTCCTCATTCGCCACGCCGACCTCGACCGCGAGCTTCTCGATCCGGTTGATGAGGCCGGGCAGGGCGCGCTCGGACTCGGCGAGGCCGAGGCCGCAGGTGGGCAGAGACGGGCAGGCCATCGAGGCGGCGTGAAGCACGCTGGCCTGATTCTCGGTCTTTACGCCGTGGGTGGCGAGCAGGGCCGTGAGGGGATCGCGGTCCGCGTCGGGAATGTTGGCGAGAATGACGTTCTGGTTGGCGCTGAGACGGAATTCGAGGCGAGGGAATTTCTCCGCGACCTCGCGAAGCGCCGTCTTCATCGCGTGGCCCTCGATGTCCTTGATGCGGCCGGTCTGGACGAAGAGCGTGAGGAAATTGGAACCGTCGACGGCACGATTCCAGCCATAAGTGTCGCCGGTGGTGGTGAAGCGGAAGGAGCGGACGGCGGTGAGCGCGAACCCAGTGCGACAGTCGATTTCCTCGCGCATCCAGATGGGGCCGCGTTCCTGCACGACGTATTTGAGGCGGGCGTGCTTGCGGTTGGTGCGGTCGCCGAAGTCGCGGTGAATCGTCAGCACAGCCTTGGCGACCTCGAGGAGTTTCTCGCGCGGGAAGTAGCCGAGCACGTCGGCGAGGCGGGTGTAAGTCTGGTCGTTGCTGTGGCTGCGACCGAGGCCGCCGCCGACCGCGAGGTTGTAGCCGAGAAGCGCGTCACCCTCGGTAACGGCGATAAAGCCGAGATCATTCGTGAAGACATCCATGTCGTTGGACGGCGGGATGACGAAGGAAGTCTTGAATTTGCGGGGGAGGTAGGTCTGGCCGTAAAGCGGATCCACGAAGCCGGTGTTCGCCGGGTCGTCGAGGTTGAGCTGGACGTTGTCCACCCAGATCGAGTGATAGGCCGGGGTCTTGGGCGCGAGGGCCTCGGTGACAAGGAGAGCATCGGCCATGACCTGCTCGCGGGCCTTCGTGGTCGCGGGCGTGGGCGAGACGGTGATGTTGCGGTTGACGTCACCGCAGGCCGCGAGAGTGGAAAGGAGGGAGTCGTTGATCTGCCTGATCAGGGGCCCGAGGCCCGCTTTCACGACGCCGTGAAACTGAATGCTCTGGCGGGTGGTAATGCGCAGGGTGTTGTTGCCGTAGGTGGAGGCGAGCGCATCGAACGTGATCCATTGCTTCGGCGTCATGACGCCGCCCGGGATGCGGCCGCGGATCATGACCAGCCACTTCTTGCCGGTCTTGCGCAGGTCGCGGTCATCCTGTTGATAGATGCCGTGAAACTTGATGAATTGCTCGTCATCCTCGGAAAATTTTTCGACGGCCGGATCGGCCAAAGTGGCCGCGATGTTGCCGGCCAGCGTGGGAATACGCTGCTTCAGGACTTCATTCTTGGAAAGAGGAGCTGGAGGTTTGTCAGACATGACTAAGAGAATGCTTGCTCCTGTCAGCCAGCGGGTAAAGGTTAAAAGAAGTTATATTTACTAATGAAGTCATGTTAACGGTAAACGCAACCAAATCAAAGGGTTTTGTCTGGCTTGTCGGAGCCGGGCCGGGTGCCCCCGACTTAATTACCGTGCGCGGGCTGAAGCTTCTGCAAGGTGCGGAAGCGGTCGTCTATGACGAACTGGCCAACGATGAACTGTTAAAAAACTGCCCGGCTGGCTGCGAATTACACTCCGTCGGCAAGCGGGCTGGCAAACACAGCGCCACGCAGGACGAGATCAACATCCTTATGGTATCGCTTGCGGGCGCGGGCAAAAAAGTGGTCCGCCTGAAGGGTGGCGATCCACTGGTCTTTGGCCGGGCCGGGGAGGAGATCGGGGCGCTGCGCGCCGCCGGATTGCCTTTTGAAATCGTGCCCGGCGTCACCGCCGCCACGGCTTCGGCCGCAGTCGCGGCTCTGCCGCTGACCCATCGCGATTTTTCCTCGGCCGTGGTCTTCGTCACCGGACATCAATGTGCCGCCAACACCTCCGCCCTGGACTGGGGCGCTCTGGCCCGGTTGCGCGCGACCCTCTGCTTCTACATGGGCGTGCGCCGGCTGCCGGAGATCGCACACAACCTGCTTGCGCATGGCATGCCGGCGGACATGCCACTCGCGCTCATCTGTGAAGCCACGTTGCCGACGCAAAGGATCGTTCTCACGCGGCTGGGCGAGGCGGGGAGAATATCCGCGGACCAGATCGGCCAGCCCGCGCTCGTGGTGATCGGCGAGGTGGTGCGGTTGTCGGGTTTTGCGGCGGAGATTCCCGGGCTGCACGCCGGGACAAAGGGGCAGGGCGAAACCTTTCTTTGAGGGCGCCCCCGCCCACAGCCAATCAAGTTTGCGCCGTCGCCCGCCAGCGGTCGGCCAGGATATCGATTAGCAGCGGATGCTCGCCCACCAAACCACTCATCATCGTGCGCAGGGCGCCGCCGCTCGCCGCCTCGGCTTCGCGGCAGATTTTCGCGACGTCGCCGGCGGGTCCGGCATGGCGGCCGGGCAGGATAAACTGCATCGCCACCGTCACGTCGCCGGCGTTCCAGCCCGGCTGACGCAGCAACCCGGCCAGCAACGGCTCGCAGAAAACGTAGGCTGCACCCGCGCGGCGCTCCATGCTTGAGGCGGTCACCTTATATTCCGCACCGAGCAGCGCGCCGAGCTGTCTGGCCAGTTCATTTCGAACCTCCGCGACGGCCCGGGCGGGGCTGCCATGGTCCACCAGTGCCACGCGCCGCGCGGCGGAACCCGAGGCCCGGGCTTGGTCGGCGAGAATGTGCGCCAGCCGGTCATCTCCCATCTGAAAAAGCGGGGCGGCGATCTTCAGGCTGAGCGCCGGATGCTTGGTGCGCAGAGGGACGAGGCGGGCGGGAAGATATTCCGTCAGCGCACCGCTCGGGCCGAAGAACAGGGGAACGATCAGGAACTTTTGCTGCCCCGCCGAGAGCCGTCGCGCCAGCGCAGGCTCAAGGTTCTCCGCCGGGTTACCCTCAAGTTTTTCAGCGGGCACTCCGCTGGAATGCAGCAGGGAAACCGGCTCGATCCGCTGGCCGAGGCGTTCCCCGAGTTTTGTCGCCAGTCTCCGCAGGGCAAGAGTGGCGGCCGGCTCGAGCGAGCCGTTGTCCATGAGGAGCGTCAGTGGTCCGGCCATTACTCCAGACCGGTGACGTTGACGTCGTTGGCGTAGTCGACGGTGAATTTCACGGTCAGCTCGCGCTTCTCGCCGGGCTTGAGGTCGAGCGTCCACTTGAGCGTGCCCTCGTCGGTGGGCTTCACCTCCTTGGTGTCGGGCGAGAGGAGTTTCACGACAATTTTCTCGTTGCGAGAGAGCGGCACCTGGTCGGCGACGATCACGCGCTCGGCGGTCTTCTTGTTGTTCTGGACCGTGATGAGGTATTCGTAGGTGATGCGCTTGCCGGAGTTGGTCAGGCCGGTTTCCTCGCTGAACTTCTGCACGCGCTTGTGTTTGATCGCGATGCCGTCGTCCACGCCGAGGGCCAGGTCGAATTTCTCGCCAGCCATGACGGTGCGGAGCCCGCTGGTGGCGACGAAGGTGCCGTCGAGGAAGACGTTCATCGCGCCGGCAAGGAGCGGAAAGTCGGAGTTGTTGACGACCTTGGAAGTAAGGAAAGCCGCGGCCTGACGCTTCGGCACGGTCAGGTATTCCGGCACGGCCTTCAGGCTGGCGGAAGTGATCGGCACTTTCTGCGGCGCGTTGTCGCTGGCGATGGTGGAGTTGACCGCAATTTTGAACGACGCGCTCGTGGCCCCGGCTTCGATGCCCGCGGAGACGTAGGAGGCATCGAGGACCACCCCTTCCGCTGCACCGCCGCCGTTGCTGGTCAGGGTCTGCATGTTCACGGCGGCGGGAGCGCTTTCGCGGGCAGCTTTCGCAGCGTAGCCTCGATTCTTGTCTTTCGAGACTGAGAAGGGGCTGAGCACAATGGTGTCCTCTCTATACACATCCAGTTGCCACACGCTCAACACCGGCGCCGCGCCGCCGAGGGACGGGCGGGCGGTGGAAAGCGTGAGGACGACGTCCTTCCAGTCCTCGCCGGTGCCCTGGCGGACGATGCCGAAGTAATCGAGCTGCACCGTGCGCTCGCTGCTGGCGACGCGGGCGTCGTAGCTCGGCACCCACGAGGCACCGGGCACGGTGTAGGCGAGGGAAATGTCGAGGCTGCCGGCTTGGGCGGCGGCGACACGCACGGTCACGGTCTTGAAGGCCTTGCCGCCGGTGCCGCGCAGCTCGTTGAGCTGGTTCTGCACCGTGGTGATCTTGTTCTGCAGTTCCTCGCGCTGTTCGTCGAGGGCGGCGCGCTCGGTGGTGAGCTTGGCCTTCTGTTCGGAAAGATAGGCGAGCGACGCCGTGAACTGATTCAGATCGGGCCGGGGCACGTCCTTGGCGGGTGGGGCAAAGAGCGCGCCCTCCATGCGATCAAGAGTGGCGGACGAGGCGTTGAGCAGGGTCGCGCGGTCATCGATGCCGCGCGTCTGTTTGCCGAGGGCGCGGAGCTGGTCCTCGAGTTCCTTCACGCGAGCGTTAGGGGTGTAGTCGATGAAGGTCTGCTTCGCGCTGACGTCGAGGATGGTGGCCTGCGCCGTGCCTTTGCCGCTCACCTGCAGCGACTGCTCGTTGAGCGCCTGCGGCAGATTGGCGAAGACCAGCTCGGCGGTGCCGCCGGTGAGCTGAACGGTGGCCGAGCGCGTAACGACGGCGCGGTCCTGGTAGACGGTGACGGCGGAAATGCGGGAATCAACCGGCGTGGCGGCTAATCGCAGGAGAGAGGACAGAAAACAGAGGGAAAGGAGCAGACGGGAAGTTTTCATAGGGGAGATGATTTGTGACTGGATGAGAGGTTAGACGTTCTCGTCCCGGATTTCTTAGGACCTTTCCTTACCAGTCATCGGACCGGAAGGGTCCGGCCGGCAACCCGGCGGAGTTAACCAACGAGACGTCCGGCGCGTTGGTGTAGGCGTGGCGGACCGCGACCGGCTCGGGCACGGCGGGCGAGCTGACGAGTACCGAGGTGCCGTCGATTTGCGCCGAGGCCGGATGAAAAACCTGGTCGGCTCCGGCAATTTCAAAGCCCATGACCTCGGGCGTCGTGCTCCTCAGGCCGTCGGCGGAACTGAACCGCACGCGCAACGCCGAGCCCTCAAGTGCGACCGACTGCATGACCGGGCCGAACCACTCAAGCTTGCGCTGGTCATGAATCTGGTTCAGGGCGATCAGCGCGAGGCGTTCGCCGACCGGGCGCTTGTTGGTGGGGTGCAGATTGTCCGGCTCGTCACCGTCGATGATGACGGCCACGGCCGCGCCGGGCACATGCAGCGCGGACTCCTGCGCCTCGCGCAGTTCCGCCCAGGCACGGCCCGTGGCCTTGCCGTTGTCCGAGTAATTGGGCAGCTGCACCACGAGAAAGGGAAAATCGCCCAGCGGCCAGGCGGCGCGCCACGACTGGATCAGGGCCGGCAGCAGCTCAGTGTAGGCATGCGGCTGGCCGACATTGGATTCGCCCTGATACCAGAGCGCACCGCGCATGGCGTAGGGGACGAAGGGGGCGATCATGCCGTTGTAGAGGCGAGCCGGGGCGAAACCGGAGCCGGGGCCCATGGGTGGACGCGGCCAGGCCATGGTGATGGGTGTGCCCTTGGTGCGGTTTTCCTCCAGGGCCTTTTTCCAGGCGGCCTCGAGGCCGGGCTGCGCGGCATAGCGCTCGGGCCACACCTTCATGGCCTCCTGCCATTGGGCGTTCAGGGCCGGCCAACCGCGGGTGGTGCGCAGCACGGGCTCGGGGATCCATGATTCGATCGCCGTGCCACCCCAGGAACTGTGCATGATCCCCACTGGCACGGTGAGTTTTTCCGCCAGCAACCGGGCGAAGAAATAACCGACGCCGGAAAATCCACCGAGGCTGTCAGGCGCAGCGCTCTGCCACCCATTCGTCTGCACCCTGGTGGCGGGCAGATCGGAAGGGCTGTGCTCGATGCGCAGGTGGCGGACGAGCGGGTTGGCCGGGCGGGCCGACTCTTCGGCATAGCCGCGGGAATCGTGCAACGACCACTCCATGTTGGACTGACCCGAGGCGAGCCAGACTTCACCGACGACGACATCGTGGAGGGTGACCGTGGTGGAACCGGTGATCACCAGGTCCGCCCCCTCGGTGCGGGCGGACATCGGGTCGAGATCGACCCGCCACAAACCGGTGAGGTTGACCCGCGTTTCCTTGGTCTGGCCGCCATACGTAACGGTGACGGACGCACCAGGTTGGACATCCCAACCCCAGACCGGCACGGCGACATCACGCTGGAGCACGGCGTGGTCGGTGAACGGTGGGGCGAGCGTGATTTCAGCGGGAGCAGTCTGCATGGAAATGCAAGCGGCAAGGAATCCGGCGGCGGAGCGAAGGGCTTTCATGGGGTGGAGGCCAAATCAATCAACAATCCCCCCGCTCGCAATAGTCATTTGCCTCCAAGCGCGGGCCAAGCGTCAATCACCGCATGCCCCGCCTCGCCGACCAGGTAATCATCGTCACGGGAGCCTCCGCCGGCATCGGCGAGGCCACGGCCCGGCGGCTGGTGCGCGCCGGGGCGAAGGTCGTTATCACGGCCCGCCGGCCGGAGCGGCTCGACGCCCTCGCACGCGAATTGGATGCAACGGGCACGAACGTGTTGGCGGTCGCGGGGGACATCACGAGCGAGGCCGACCGCCGGAAGCTCGTCGCGGCGGCACTGGCGAAATTCGGCCGCATCGACGCGCTCGTGAACAACGCCGGCTACGGCACGCGCGGCCCGGTCGAGATCGTGCCCGTCGACCTGATCCGGAAGAATTACGAGACGAACCTCTTTTCCCTCATCGCGCTGACGCAGCTCGTCGTGCCGGCCATGCGCGAGCGCGGCAGCGGCTGCATCGTCAACATCGGCTCCGTGGCCGGCAAGATCGCCCGCCCGCTCTCCAGCATCTACGACTCGACCAAGCACGCGCTCGAGGCGCTCACCGACGGCCTGCGCGGTGAGCTGAAACCCTTTGGCGTGCGCGTGACGCTCATCCGCCCCGGCTTCATCGCCACGGAGTTCATCGAGGCGGCCAATGCGGCGTCGGCCGACATCATTGCCAAGGCCGGTCCTTACGCGCCTTACTACGAAGGATACAGTGCCGGCACGAAAACCATGCGCCGGGTCGCCGGTGCGCCCGACGGCATCGCCCGGCTGGTGGAAAAGGCGCTGGTCAGCGACAATCCCGCCCCGCGTTACAGCGGCCCCTTCCATGCCAAGATATTCCTGCTCCTGAAATGGCTCCTGCCCGACCGGGTGCTGGCGTGGGTGGTCAGGCTGAAGTCGTGACCATCAACCCGTGCCACCGCTGTCGGCGGCGATGAGCTGGAGAATCTTCACCTGCCGGTCGGCTTCATCGATCCAATAGTAGATGGCAAAGCCGTCCAGGACCGAAACTTCAACCCGGCGCCCCAGCGCGTCCGTGTCAGCGTAGTCCGAATGGGCGGACGGATATCGTTCGATCTCGCGGAAATGGCTGAGCAAATTGCGCCGGCGGCCGGCCGGCAGAGCCTGCAACTGGGCGACAACCTCCAGATCGATCAGCAGACGAGACGGCATACGGGCCGGTCATTCCCGCAAACGCTTTTCCGCGTCTTCGAGAACGACCCATCGGCCCAGGGTCTTATCGTTGATCTTGTCAGCCAGCCGCTGTTTGAAACTGGGATCGGACTTACGTTCCAACGCCACCAGATGCGCCGCGAGGTGGCGGCGTTCGGCGGGCGTGAGGCGCTCGGCCTCCTGCTTTAGCTCGGTCAGACTCATACAGTGCAAAATAGCCGCCTCGCGTCCCCCGTCAACGGGGGAAACCGCACCCCCACCACCCGCCCCGCGTTACAACGGCCCCTTCCACGCGAAGATATTTCTGCTCCTGAAATGGCTGCTGCCCGACCGCGCCATCGCGTGGATCACGCGGCCAACAAGGTATGAATCGGAGCGATTTCTGCCTGCAGTAACCCTAGACTCGTTCTGCTTCAGCGCCGGCCGGCGGGTGCAGTTTGCGCTTTAGAAGTTTCATCTGCCACAGGCTCTTTGCCCGCGAGCCAAGCAACCAGAAACTAGAGCGTTTCAAATAAAACTATAGCCACAAGCGGCAAACCAACCGAGGGCGTCCTGGGCGGTGACGGCGCGTAGCGCGGCCGCGATGGCCAGAAGGAGGTCGTGGTGAGTGCGGGCCTGAGCTTGGCGGAGGAGAGACTTCACCTTGCTCCACATCATCTCGATGGGGTTCAAATCGGGCGAGTAAGCGGACCTCGGCTCCGGCTTGGGCAATGAGGGCCAGAGTGCGGTCATTTTTGTGGGCGCCCAGGTTGTCCATGATGACGATATCCCCCGTTCTGAGCGCCGGGACCAGCACTTCGCGCACGTAGGCCTGGAAGACCTCGGTGTCGGTCGCGCCCTCAATGGTCATGCAGGCGCTGGTCCCGTCCAGCCGCACCGAGGAGATCATCGTGGTGGTCCGCCAGTGGCCGTGAGGAGTGTGGCAGACCAGGCGCTCGCCCTTGGGCGCACGGCCGCGCAGTCGCGTCAGATTGGTTTTGGCGGCCGACTCGTCAATGAAGACCAGCCTCGCCGGGTCGAGCGCGCCTTGGCGCCGCTGCCAGCGGCGTCTGGCCCGCGCCACGTCCGGCCGGTTTTGTTCGGCCGCATGGAGCGTCTTTTTTTATATGTCAGTCCCAGCCGGCTCACCACCCAGTGGATCGCCGCCACCGTGCAGTCCAACTCCAGGCGGCCCTTCATCTCTGCCAGGGTGAGGTCCGGTTCCTGGGCGATAAGTTGCTTCAGCTTGGGGAGTAACATGGGTGGAGTACGGCCCGTAGCAGCACAGCCTTTAAATTCCGGCGCTGCGGTTCAGGCAAGATTAACCGGCTTCGGCATTCTGCCGAAGGGGGGATTTTGGTTGAGACGACAAGAACGCCTGCAGTTGCGCCGCGAACTTCGGCCCGAAGCCCGGCACCTCGGCGATCTGGTCGGCGGTGGCGGTGCGGAGTCTGGCAATGGAGCCGAAATGGGCGAGGAGGGCCGCCTTCCGCTTTTCGCCGAGGCCGGGGAAGTCATCGAGGATGCTCTCCTTGATTTTCCGCGAGCGCAGATCGGCGTTGTAGGTGTTGGCGAAACGGTGGGCCTCGTCGCGCAGGCGCTGGAGCAGATTCAAACCGGGGTGGCCGAGCGGCAGGTTGAGCGGCGCGCGGGCGTCGGGGAAGATGATCGTCTCGTGCTTCTTCGCGAGGCCGATGAGGGCGGGTGGCGGGCACTCCAGCAGGACGAAGGCCTTGAGCGCGGCAGCGATCTGCCCGCGACCGCCATCGATGACGACGAGGTCGGGAAATTGTCTTTGCTCCGCAATGAGCCGGCGGTAGCGGCGGCCGACAACCTCCTCCATGGCGCGGAAGTCGTTGTTGCCGATGAAGCTCTTGATCGAAAAACGCCGGTACTGGTCCTTGTCCGGCCGGCCGTCGGTGAAGTGAACCATCGAGGCGACGACGAAGGTGCCGCTGATATGCGAGATGTCGAAGCACTCCATGTGCACCGGAGGCGATTCCAGCCCGAGCGCCTCCGACAGCGAGCGCAGGGCCTCGGCGTTGGGCCGGAGCCGGGTCAGGTCGCGGGTGAACTTGCGCGTGCGGGCGAGAGTGCGCTCAAGCGCGAACACCACGTCGCGGAGCTCGGCGGCCTTTTCGAATTCCTGCTTCCCCGACCGCGCCGCCATCTCGTCGCGCAGCGCCTTGAGCCATTCGCGGGACTTGCCGTCGAGGAACGCGCAGGCCTGGTCGACGCGCGCGCGGTAGTCGGCGGCGCTGACCTCGTTGGGCCAGCCGGAAAGCTCGGCGCGCACGTCGTCGTAGAGCCGCCAGCGGCCGTCGGGCAGCTTCACGGGACGAGAGTCGCCCAAGAGGACGCCGAACTGTTTGCGCATGGACGCGAGCGTGCGGCGAAGCAGACCGGAGTGGGCAAAAGGCCCGAAGTAGCGCGAGCGGTCGTCCTTGCGGAAACGGGTGAGGGTGAATCGCGGCATCTCGTCATCGGCGTTGAGGCGGACGAGAAGGAAGTGTTTGTCGTCGGTGAAGTCGGTGTTGTATTTCGGCCGCCACTGTTTGATCAGCTTGCCCTCGAGGAGCAGGGCCTCGGGCTCGGACTTCACCTCGAGGATTTCGAAGTCGGTGACCATTTCGATCAGGGTGCGGATCTTGGGCTGGTGGCGCAGGGCGCGGGCCCGGCCGAGCTGGAAGTAGGAGGAGACGCGTTTCTTCAGGCTCTTGGCCTTGCCGACGTAGATGATGCGGCCCAGCCGGTCCTTCATCAGGTAGACCCCGGGGGTTTCCGGCAGGGCGCGGACTTTCTCCTTGAGGTCGACAGCCATGGTCGGAGAGGGAGCACGAATCGCCGCAAATGTCAGCCCCGGGCTTGGACTTTGACGGGCCGAAAGCCCGCAAGCTGGCATTTCCCGCAGAAAGAGCTAGGGTGTCTGCTGTTGGTCAAGCAAATGGCACACCTCCCGGCACACAGTGATTCTTCGCGCAACGGCGCGACTACAACCTCCACCCGCTACGAGCTTCTCACCTTCGGGGACGAGCTGTTGCTTGGGCTGACGGCGAACGCCCATTTGACGTGGATCGGAGCCGAGCTGGGCCGCCGCGGCGTGCTCCTGCAGCGTAATGTCACCGTGACCGACGAGGCCGACGCCATCGCGGCGCAGTTCCTCGAGAGCTGGGCGCGGGCCGATGTGGTCATCACGACCGGGGGGCTCGGACCCACCTGCGACGACCGCACGCGCGAAGTGCTGGCCGGGGTGCTCGGGCAGAAGCTGGTTTTCGAGCCGACAATTGAAGAGGCCATCCGCGCCCGCTTCGCCAGGTTCCAGCGCGTGCCCACGGCGAACAACCTCAAGCAGGCCTGGCGCTTCGAGCGCGGCGAGGTGTTGCCCAACGGCAATGGCACGGCCCCGGGGCTCTGGGTCGAGCAGGAGGGAAAAATTCTCATCATGCTGCCCGGCCCGCCCAACGAATTGCAGCCGATGTTCACCGAGCAGGTCGTCCCGCGGCTGGCCGCGCTCGGCCGGATCTCCGACCGCGAGGCCTACCTCCAGATCCGCTCGATCGGGGTGGGCGAGTCGTCGCTCGAGACCATGTTCCAGTGTACGTTCAGCCGCAGCCCCGGGCTCGGCATCGCCTTCTGCGCCCACCAGGGCCAGGTGGACTGCCGCATCAGCTCGCCCGACGGGCGTTACGGCATGGAGAAGCTGCACGCCATCGCCAGCGAGTGCGCCGCGCTGCTGGGCGACAACCTCATGTGCTTCGGGCACGACAGCCTCGCGCAGGTCGTCGCCGACCAGCTCAAGCTCCAGGGCCGCACTCTCGCGGTGGCCGAGGCCAGCACCGGCGGCCTGCTGTCCAACGCCTTCGCCGACCTCTGCGGCGCATGCAAATTTTTCCAGGGCGGCATCGTCAGCACCAGCAACGAGGCGAAGATGCTCATGCTGGAGTGTCCGGAGTGTTTGCTGAAGCAGCACGGCGCCGTCAGCGCGGAGTGCGCCGTAGCGATGGCCACCGGCGTGGCCGAGAAACTCGGCGCCGACTACGGGCTGGCGATCACCGGGTTTTCCGGGCCGTGCACCGGCGAAGGGGAGAATCCCGTGGGCGGCATCTACATCGGCCTGCACGCCCCCGGCGGCGACTGGGCCAAGCACCTGAACATTCCCGGCCCGCGCGCGGCGGTGAAGCAGCGCGCCGTGAACGACGCCATCGACTGGCTCCGCCGCGAGGTCATGAAGGAATCCCGCCGTATCGCGGCCCCGCAGGTGAATTGACCGGATTTGAACCACCGAGACACAGAGCACACGAAGAATAAGGTGTTTACTCACCGTGGTTAATCCATGGTTTGGCTGGTTTTTGCTTTTGCCGGGGCCGGGCAACGTGTGATGTTAGCTCGATGCCCGCCACCCCCAAGCCCTTCACCTTTGTCTGCGGTCCCGACGACTTCCTCGTCAACCGCGTCGGCAAGGAGCGCTTCGAGGAATTGGCGGCGGCGGCGCAGGCCGATGATTTTTCGCGGGAGATCGTCAGCGGCTTCGCCGGCAACGTGGATGAGGTCGAGACGGCGGTGAACCGCTTCCGCGACGCGGTGCAGACCATCCCGATGTTTGGCGGCAAGCGCGTGGTGTGGCTCAAGGACGTGAGCTTTCTCGCCGATTCGGTGACCGGCCGCGCCGAGGGCACGTTGCAACAGGTCGAGGCTTTGCAGGAATTGCTGGAGAAGGTGAACCCCGACGAGGTGTCGGTCGTGATCACC